>JANOPI010000001.1:0-1518 GCA_031421755.1 Flavobacteriales bacterium
GGCAAGACCGGCCTGTGTCAGCAGATCGCGGACATGCTCGATGCAGTCCTTCTCGGTCTTGACCTTCTCGACCTCTTCACGCGTCCGATACTTCGCCGGGTCTGACATCGAATGGCCCCGGTAGCGGTAGGTCATCATTTCCAGGATATAGGGGCCTTTCCCGGCGCGGCAGTGCGCCACGGCCTTTTCACCCGCGGCCTTCACCGCCAGCACATCCATGCCGTCGACCTGCTCGCCCGGAATGCCATAAGCCAGACCGCGGCCAAACAGAGTGGTGGACTTCGTCGACCGCTTTACCGAAGTGCCCATCGCATAGCCGTTGTTTTCAATGACGAAAATAACCGGCAACGCCCAAAGTTCGGCCATGTTGTAGGTCTCGTAGACCTGGCCCTGGTTGGCGGCCCCGTCGCCGAAATAGGTGAAAGTCACGTTGTCATTGCCAAGGTACTTGTCCGCAAAGGCCAGTCCCGCGCCCAGCGGCACCTGAGCGCCAACGATCCCGTGCCCACCGTAGAAATGCTTCTCCTTCGAGAACATGTGCATCGAGCCGCCCTTGCCCTTGGAATAGCCGCCGATGCGGCCGGTCAGTTCCGCCATGACACCCCGGGGGTCCATCCCGGCCGCAAGCATGTGCCCGTGATCGCGGTAGCTGGTGACGCGCTTGTCGCCTTCCTTGGTCGCAGCCTCAAGGCCGACAACCACCGCTTCCTGCCCGATGTACAGGTGACAGAACCCCCCGATCAGCCCCATGCCATACAACTGGCCGGCCTTTTCCTCGAACCGGCGGATCAAAAGCATCTCGCGGTAAAACTTCAGCAGTTCTTCCTTCGGGACATTTGGCAAGACATTTGGTGTGGCGTCGGGCTTCTTGGCCATCGGGTTCCTCCCTGGGGCTTTGGACCTGCCGGCAGATTCGGTGCCGACAAGATGGTTCAACGTTAAACCACCCGTACACCAACGGCCATTGCTGGGTCAAAGCCAAACCGTCCCGGCGCGGTACAACGTGGACATGGCGCCCATGCGTTTTGTGAACCACCACAGTCGTGCAATTGAAGCTGTGGCGGGGATGCCGTTACAGCGGCCGCAGCTTAAGCTTGGTGATCCGGTTTTCACGCTTGCCCATGACCTCGAACCGAAAGCCGTGAAAGCTGAAGATCTGGCCTTCGTTCGGGATCATCTGGGCCTCATGGATCACAAGGCCTGCGATCGTGTTTGCCTCGTCGTCCGGCAATCGCCAGTCGGTTGCCCTGTTAAGGTCGCGGATCGTCATCGCGCCGTCGATCAGATAGCTGCCTTCAGTGTCCAGTGTCATGCCGGAATCCTTGTGGACCACGTCGAATTCGTCGGTGATGTCGCCGACGATCTCTTCCAGGATATCCTCAAGCGTGATCAACCCCTGAAGCGTGCCGTATTCGTCCACGACCAGCGCAAAATGGGTGCGCCGGGCCAGAAACTCGCGCATCTGTTCGTCAAGCGATGTGGTGTCAGGGATGAAATAGGGCTTCATCGCCACCTTGA
>JANOPI010000002.1:0-13935 GCA_031421755.1 Flavobacteriales bacterium
GTTGCGGCGAGGGCGGCGGTTCATGGGGATGGGGGCGAAGGTATTCGTGGGCTCGGCCGCGGGATCCTCGGGTGTCTTGAATGGCTGATGGGGTGCTATGGTCAAACGCACACACCCATGCGACCACATGCGAATCTTCGGCTGGGTCCAATGGCACCAAAATAGAGCGAATGGCGCGCCAGTCGCGGCTTGTGGCGCGCATCTGTTCTTTAGAACAGTTCTAAATAGATGACATGCGGATGACATTTCGGGTACCCCCTTTCGCCATAAACATCGGCGGCTATTTTTGCGCCGCGCTTACCGACCGTGGTAGGCGAACAAATCGTCCGGAATGCCGCTCCCATCAAGGATTTCAGCTATTTCCACCGGGCTTCTCAAAGCGTCTTTCGTCTTCTTGTTGCTGTTCGCGACGACCGCCTCGAAGGGGCAGGGAGACAAGGCGCTTTACGCAACGGGGGAGAAGGTCTTCAAGCAGAACTGCGCCAGCTGCCACAAGCCGGACGCGAAAATGACCGGTCCGGCCCTCAAGGGCTCCAAGGAGCGCTGGGCCAAGAGCGGTGGGGACATCTACCCCTGGATCAAGAACAGCCAGGGCTACTTGAAGGCGAACCCTGCCGATCAGTACGCCGCGAACCTCTTCAAAGAGTACGGTGGCAGTGTGATGACCCCGAACGCGATCACCGACGAGGAGATCAACGCGGTTCTCTACTACGCGGACAACTTCGTTCCGAAGGTGACCGCGAAAGGGCCTGCCACACCGGTACCTGATGCTGGCCGTGACCAAAGTGGCTCTTGGCAGTGGTTGATCATCGTAGTCATACTTCTGCTGATCGTTGTGCTCTCGCTCGGCGGGGTGAAGAACCAGTTGTTGAATGCCACACGCGAACGGGACGGCAAAGAGCCTGTTCCGGTACGCAGCATCTGGGGCAACATCATGCATTGGGCCGGCAACAACAAGAGCTGGGCTTCAGTTGCGGGTCTCTTCCTGTTCTGCTGGGTGATCGTGATGGGATGGAATTGGGCCTTCAACATCGGTGTGTATGGTGGCGAGGAGGTGGCGCACTACAAGCCGGAGCAGCCGATCGCGTTCAACCATACCCTGCATGCGGGCAAAATGGCGATCAACTGCCAGTACTGCCATAGCAGCGCGGAGAAGAGCAAGCACGCCGGAATCCCTAGCGCGAACGTGTGCATGAACTGCCACAAGGCGGTGGCCGAAGGCACGGTGACAGGCAAAACCGAGATCGCCAAGATCTACGAGGCGGTAGGATGGGATCCGGACGCCCAGAAATACACCGGGGTGGAGAAGCCGATCACCTGGGTGAAAGTGCATAACCTGCCGGACCACGTAGCCTTCAGCCATGCAACACACGTTGCGGTAGGCAAGATCGAGTGCCAGAAATGCCACGGTCCGGTGGACACGCAGTTCGACGTGGCCGAGCAATGGAGCCCGCTCACCATGGGCTGGTGCATCGAGTGCCACAATGAGACGCCGGTGCAAATGGCCAACAACGGCTACTATGACGAGATCCACCGGCGTTTGACCGAGACGCCCATGGGCAACCGTGAGTTGAAGCAATACCTGGAGGACGAGAAGATCTCGGTGAAAGAACTGGGCGGCTGGGAATGCGCCAAGTGCCACTACTAAGAACGCGCGGAACGATGTCGACCACGAAGCGATACTGGCAAGACCTGGGCGAACTGAGCGACGCGCCTCAGGTCCCGACGAACGAATTCAATACACCGTTGCCCTTGGCCGAGGCTTTGGGCAACAGCGGCCTGACGGGGTCAACCACCGGGCGCCGCGACTTCCTGAAGTTCCTGGGCTTCTCCTTGAGCGCCGCTTCGCTCGCCGCGTGCGAAACGCCCGTGGTGAAGAGCATCCCCTACGTGAACAAGCCGGAGGATATCACCCCTGGCGTTGCGAACTGGTACGCCAGCACATTCTATGATGGCGAGGATTACGGTAGCGTGCTGGTGAAGACCCGCGAAGGCCGTCCGATCCACATCAAAGGAAATCCGCGCTTCGGGATCAACATGAACCCGGTGGTGAAGAAGGGCTCGATCAATTCACGCATCAATAGCGGCGTACTCGAGCTGTACGACAGCCAACGGGTGAAGGGTCCGCTGATGCGCGAAGGCGAGAACAGCTGGACCGCGATGGATTGGACCATGGCGGACAAGGCTATTGGCGAGAACCTCTCGAAGATCTCGGCCAGCGGCAAGAAAGTGGTGTTGCTCACCGGTACGGTGATCAGCCCGAGCGCCAAGGAGGCGATCTCCAAGTTCAAGTCGAAATTCGGCGGTGCCGCTCCGGTTTCAGCCGAAGGTGGGCTCGCGACCGGAGGATCCGGCGTGGAGCACATCCAGTACGACACGATCAGTTACAGCGGCGTTACCAACGCCAACCAGAAGAGCTTCGGCAAGCGTGTGTTTCCGAGCTACGATCTCACCAAGGCCGATGTGCTCGTGAGCGTAGGTGCCGATTTCCTCAGTGGTTGGGGTTCGGCCACGGAGAACACGTGGCAGTACTCGGTACGTCGCCGTCCGGCGGAAGCCACAGCTGAAATGCCGATGAGCCGCCACTGGCAATTCGAATCGCGCATGAGCCTCACCGGTGCGAACGCCGACGAGCGCGTGATGATCAAGCCTAGCCAAGTGGCCGGTGTGGTGATCGCGCTGCACGATGCGGTAGCGAAGAAAATGGGCGGCACCTCGGTCGGTGGTGGCGCTGCGGAAGGGGTAGGCGCGCGCATCGAAAAGTGCGCTGCGGAACTGGTCGCCGCCAAGGGCAAGAGCGCTGTGCTTTGTGGCCACAACGATGAGGGCACGCAGGTGATCGTGAACAGCATCAACGCGATGCTGGGCAACTATGGCAGCACGATCGACCTGGCCAACCACACAAGTTTCTTCCAAGGCGATGACGCTGCGGTGGAGCGCTTGGTAAAGGACATGAACGCGGGCAGCATCGGTGCGCTATTCATAGCTGGGGTGAACCCGGTGTACAGCTTGCCGAACGGGGCGGAATTCGCCGCTGGTCTCGCCAAAGTAGGTCTCAGCGTGAGCTTCAGCGGGCATGCTGACGAGACGGCGAGCAAGTGCAGCAGCATCTGCCCGGACAGCCACTGGTTGGAGAGTTGGAACGACTTCATGCCGAAGCCGGGCCACTACGCACTGGCACAGCCGACGATCACACCATTGTTCAGCACACGCCAATGGCCTGAAAGCCTGCTTTCTTGGAGCGGAGCGCCAGGCAACTACCATGACCACATCAAGGGCGTGTGGCAAACGGCGATGACCAGCCGTCCGGATATGCCGATGGACTTCGCCAGCGCGTGGAACCAGAGCGTGCATGACGGCGGGTACTCCGCCTACGCCAATGCTCCGGAAGCGATAGCGTTCGCTGGAAACCTCGCGGAAGCGGCTGCCAGCGCAAAGAAGAGTGTGGAAGGCGCCGGGGCGTGGGAAGTGGAAGTGTACACGAAAGAGAGCATCGGCAGCGGCCTGCACGCCAACAACCCGTGGCTTCAGGAGATGCCGGACGCGATCACGAAAGTGACGTGGGACAATTACGTGTGCATGGCCCCGAGCGATCTGCTGGAACTCACAGGCAAAGAGCACGTGCGCGACCTGCGCATCGGAGAGCAGGACAAGGCCTATGTGGTGAAAGTGACGGTGAACGGCATCGCCTTGGAGTTGCCAGCGGTACCTGTTCCCGGCCAAACGCCGAAGACGGTGAGTGTGGCCTTGGGCTACGGTCGCGGCGCGAACGGTGAAGAAGTGGGCCGCGCGGCCTGCTTGCACGATGACGACGGCAACGTGATGCCGATCGGAAAGAACGCATATCCGTGGACGCGTTTCAGCAATGGAACGGTGAGCTACGCGGCAGTGAACGGCGCGTTGGAGGGTACTTCGGCCATGTACGAGATGGGGCTTACGCAGACCCAGCTCACGGGCATGGACCGCCACAGTATCATCAAGGAGACCACTTTCGCCACGTGGAGCGAGCACAAGCCACGCGAGACGTACAATGAGACGATCATGCTCGCTGTTCACGAAGACGTGAACGGGGACCACAAGATCAATGCGCACGACAAGGTGCCTGCTACGGAGATCGACCTGTGGGAAGAACATCCCGTGGAACAGGTAGGCCACCACTGGGGCATGAGCATCGACCTGAACACCTGCAACGGGTGTGGCGCGTGCATCACCGCGTGTACCAGCGAGAACAATGTGCCGGTGGTAGGAAAGGATGAGGTGCGCCGCAGCCGCGACATGCATTGGTTGCGGATGGACCGCTACTACAGCTCGGACATGACCCACGAGAAGGGCAAGGCCGAGGGCATGGGCAAGATCGGCCGTTACTTGGCCATGGAAGAGCCGAGCGCTTCGCCGAGCGTGTTCTTCATGCCGGTAATGTGCCAGCATTGCAACCATGCGCCGTGCGAAACGGTGTGTCCTGTAGCCGCCACCACGCACAGCAACGAGGGCCTTAACATGATGGCCTACAACCGCTGCATCGGCACGCGGTACTGCTCGAACAACTGCCCTTACAAAGTGCGTCGCTTCAACTGGTTCAACTATGTGACCGAGAAGTTCGGCGAGGTGAACCCTGCATGGGACGAACTGGGCCGTATGGTGTTGAACCCGGACGTAGTGGTGCGCAGCCGCGGTGTGATCGAGAAGTGTACGATGTGCGTACAGTCGATCCAGGCCGGCAAACTCGCGGCCAAGAAATCGGGCCGTCCGGTGATCGACGGCGAGATAGAGACCGCCTGCAGCGCCGCATGCGGCACGGGCGCCATCATCTTCGGTGACCTGAACGACAAGGACAGCAAAGTGAGCGCCCGCTTGAAAGACGAGCGGACCTACCACATGCTCGAAGAGATCGGCGTGAAGCCCAACGTAAGCTACCTGGCCAAGGTGTGGAACCGAGAGGAAGCACCCGCGATCGTGGCCACCGTAACCGAAGAAGCCCACCACTAGGACCATGCACAGCGAATCATCGCTCCGCGAACCGCTCATCCTGGGGCATCGCACGTACCACGACATCACCAACGACCTGGTGAAGCCGATCGAGGACAAGGCTCCTCGCATGTGGTACATCCTGATCACCATCGCGGCCATCATCGCCACGTACGGTGTGGGCTGTATCCTTTACCTTTTCAGCAAGGGCATCGGCGTTTGGGGCCTGAACAAGACCGTTGATTGGGCGTGGGACATCACGAACTTCGTTTGGTGGGTGGGTATCGGCCACGCGGGCACGCTGATCAGCGCGGTGCTGTTGCTGTTCCGCCAGAAGTGGCGCATGGCGGTGAACCGTTCCGCCGAAGCGATGACCATTTTCGCCGTGATCATGGCCGCCACCTTCCCGCTCATCCACATGGGGAGGATCTGGTTGGCCTACTGGGTGTTCCCCTTGCCCAACCAGTTCGGTTCCTTATGGGTGAACTTCAACAGCCCGCTGCTTTGGGACGTGTTCGCGATCAGTACGTATTTCTCGGTATCGGTGGTGTTCTGGTACATCGGTCTGATCCCTGATTTCGCCACCATCCGTGACAAGGTGGTGAAGCCTTGGCAGAAGAAATTCTACGGCGTCCTCAGCTTCGGCTGGACGGGCAACGCGAAAGCTTGGCAGCGCTTCGAGGAAGTAAGTCTTGTATTGGCGGGCTTGAGTACACCGCTCGTATTCTCCGTCCACTCGGTGGTATCCTTCGACTTCGCCACCTCGGTAGTGCCCGGTTGGCACACCACGATCTTCCCGCCTTACTTCGTGAGCGGTGCGGTATTCAGCGGGTTCGCCATGGTGCAAACGCTGCTGTTGGTGATGCGCAAGACGATGAAGCTTGAGGCGTATGTGACGATCAAGCACATCGAGTACATGAACATCATCATCATCGTTACCGGGTCCATCGTGGGCGTGGCCTACATCACCGAGCTGTTCATCAGCTGGTACGGTGGCGTTGAATATGAGAGCTACGCCTTCATCAACCGCGCCACCGGTCCTTACTGGTGGAGCTACTGGGCGATGATGACGTGCAACGTGATCAGCCCGCAGCTGTTCTGGGTGAAGAGCTGGCGCCGCAACCTGATGTTCACATTCTTCATGAGCTTGGTGGTGAACACGGGCATGTGGTTCGAGCGCTTCGTGATCATCGTTACCAGCTTGCACCGGGATTACCTGCCGAGCAGTTGGACCATGTTCCACCCGACCTGGGTCGACGTGGGCATCTTCATCGGCACCATCGGCATCTTCTTCACGCTGTACCTGCTCTTCGCGCGCTACTTCCCGGTGCTCGCGCTGAACGAGTTGAAGTCGATCCTGAAGACCAGCGGAGAGAGTTACAAGAACGGCACGGCGCCCGGGACACATCACCACTAAGCGATGGCGGAGAAGATCATCTACGCGGTCTACGAGGACCCTGAACAACTGAAGAGCGCGGCACGCAAGCTGATCACAGCAGGCGTAAAGGTGAAGGACGTTTTCAGTCCGTTCCCGGTACACGGACTTGACCCGATCATCGGGCTGAAGCGCACGCGCATCGCGATCGCCTCCTTCATGTTCGGTATAACGGGCACCACCTTGGCCTCCTTGGGCACATGGTACTTCATGATCTACGATTGGCCGATGAACATCGGTGGCAAGCCGAACATGACCTGGTACCAGAACATGCCGGCCTTCGTTCCGGTGATGTTCGAATTCACCGTGTTCTGCGCCGCGCACGGCATGGCCATCACCTACCTGATACGCAACAAGACATTGCCGGGTATGCCAGCGCGTAACCCTGACCCGCGCACCACGGATGACAAGTTCATCATCGAGCTGCGCACGGCGGACAACCACGGGCACAGCGCCGAGGCCATTACGGGCCTGTTGAGCGACACGCATGCCTTCGAGATCAACGAACGCGAATGCTGAGCGATATGAAGCACATCACACTCTCAGCCGTTCTGGGCACCGTGCTGCTCGCTTCATGCGGAGGGGAGAAGGACAGCCCGGGCATCGAATACATGCCTGACATGTACCGAAGCCCATCGGTGGAAGCGTACGTGGATTACGGGCAGGACCCCTACTACTTCGACGACAGCCTGGTGAAGGCACAGCGCAACACGCAGAGCGCGCGGTTGGCACCTGCGGGCACCATCGCGTGGAGCGGAGACCCGGCCAAAGCGAAATACAATTTCCCCTACGCCTACGCGAACGACACCACGGGGTACGCGCGTGCGGGCCGCGAGCTGCACAGCCCGATCGCAATGACCAAAGCGAGCGTGGACAATGGCAAGATCATCTATGACAAGTTCTGCCTGCACTGCCATGGTGAAACGGGCGCTGGTGATGGCAAAGTGATCACCGAGGGAAATCACCCGCCACCGACGGCTTACAGCGGCCCGCTGAAAGAGCTGCCGGAAGGCAAGATGTTCCACACACTCACCTACGGCAAGGGGATGATGGGCAGCCACGCTGGTCAGTTGAACAAGGAAGAGCGCTGGACGGTGATCCAATACGTGAAGTACCTGCAGAACGGCGGCAAGATGCCGGAGTCGGCGGCACCGGCAGCGATGGACAGCGTGCTGGTACCAGCAGCGACGATGACCACCGGCCACGCGAACAAGTGAACCGATAACGAGCAGCAGCGATGAACTTCACTTTCAGCAAGCGGGCGCGCACGATGAGCATGGCGCTCATGGTCCTTGGCCTGGTACTCGCAGCGGTCGGCTTCTTCAGCGTGAAGGCGCATGATGCGGAGAACGCGGGCCAGAATTTCTGGGCAGCGCTCTTGATCAATGGTTTCTTTTTCTTCGGCATCAGCCTCGGGGCCTTGTTCTTCCTGGCTTTGCAGTTCGCTACCGAAAGCTCGTGGAGCGTGCTCGTGCGGCGCGTGTACGAAGGGGTGATCGGTTACCTGCCCATTGGCGCGGCTGTTATCGTGCTCTGCCTGCTGGCGGGCCAATTCCATCTGGGCGGCAATCACCTGTGGCATTGGATGGACCACCGCGTTTATGACAAGTCGGATCTGGACCACTATGATGAGATCATCGCCAACAAGTGGGCTTACCTGAATCCGTACTTCTTCTGGTTCCGCGTGGTGGTCTTCATGGGCACCTTCCTGTTCGCGGCCAACTGGTACCGCAAGCAAAGCCTCAAGATGGATCAGCTCTCAGGAACTGATCTGCGTACGCAGCACTTGCTCACGTATCGTCGCTCGGCGCTTTTCTTGGTGCTGTTCGCTGTGTTCAGCAGCGTACTCTCGTGGGATTGGCTGATGAGCATCGACACGCACTGGTTCAGCACGCTTTATGGATGGTACGTTTTCGCCGGCATGTGGTGTACGGCCATGGTGACCTCGGTGATCGTGGTGCTCTACCTGAAGAGCAAAGGCTACTTGCCCCAAGTGAACAACAGCCACATCCACGATATGGGCAAGTGGGTTTTCGCCACCAGCTTTTTGTGGACCTACCTCTATTTCAGCCAGTTCATGTTGTACTGGTACGCGAACATCCCGGAGGAAGTGATCTACGCGGATGTGCGCATCAACCACCATCCCGGCCTGATGTGGGGCATGTTCTTCATCAACTTCGCCGTACCGATGGTGATGCTGATGAGCCGCGACGCCAAGCGCAATCCGCGCTTCCTCATCGGCGTGGGCACGGTGATCATCATCGGCCACTGGCTGGATCTGTGCCAAATGGTACTGCCTGGCGCGCTCGGCGAGCATTTCCACCAGGTGGGCGCCTTGGAGATAGGTCTGGGCCTGTTCTTCCTCGGTCTTTTCGTGATGACGGTGCTGCGTACGTTGACCAAAGCCCCGCTCACCGTGGTGAACAGCCCGTACCTGGAGGAAAGCGTACACCACAGCATCTGAGAACCAACAAGCCGCGCCAAGCGTTGATCCATTAATCCCATGATGACCTTGTTGATCCTTGCGGTGATCGTGCTCGGCCTGCTGGCCGTTACACGGTTGAGCCGCGTGTACGAGCTCACCGCTGAGCTTCGCGGCAAGCGCGAGGAAGAGATCAGCGACCGCGACAGCAAGATGAACGCGCGGTTGCTTTGGGTATTCCCCTTCGCCTATTTCGGGTTCTTCTTGTGGCTTACAGTGGCCTATGCCGACGCGATGTTGCCCGTATCAGGAAGTGAGCATGGTGTATGGTTGGATGACCTGATGAACTTCAACTGGGCGATCCTGATCGTGGCCTTCTTCATCACGAACATCCTGCTGTTCTACTTCGCGGGCAAATACTACCACCGGGCGGATCGTCGCGCATATTTCTACCCGCACAACAACAAGTGGGAATTGGGCTGGACGGTGGTTCCTGCCGTGGTGATGATCGGGATCATCATTTACGGGCTGAACGTATGGAACCGTATTACGGCTCCGGCACCTGCGAACACACCGAAAGTCGAACTCTACGCGCAGCAGTTCAAGTGGATCGCGCGCTACCCCGGAACGGATGGCAAGCTGGGCGCTACGGATTTCCGCCTGATCAACGGCACGAACGAACTCGGCATCGTTACGCCGGCCTCCATAAAGGTGCGCATGGAGGAACTGGCGGTCCAGATCGCCGAGGAGAAGAAGAAGATGGAAGAGGAGGGTGGATACCTGCCCGAGGACAAGAAGGAGGAACTGCGCGTCCACATCGCGCACCTCGAGCGCATGGCTGGCAAGATCGTGAACCTGCGCACGCTGATGGATCAGGACATCGCAGACAAGAAGGCCAACGGGGAGGAGAGCGCATACGAACACGGCGCTGATGATCTGGTGCTGAAGGAATTCCACTTGCCTGTGCGGGAATCCGTGGAGCTGGTTATCCGCAGCAAGGACGTGATCCACAGCGTGTTCCTGCCACACCTGCGCGCACAGATGAACGCGGTGCCGGGCATGAGCACGGTCATCCACATGAAGCCGACGATCACCACCGACAGCATGCGCACGCATGTGGTGAAGAACCCGGAATTCGAGTACATATTGATGTGCAACAAGATCTGTGGGGCCAGCCACTACAATATGCAGATGCCCTTGGTCATAGAGCCGAGCGGTGCCTACGCGGCTTGGTTGTCCCAACAGAAGTCCTTTGAAATGGCGGAAGAGCCGGCCACGACAGATGCCGTTCCCGCTGATAATTCGGGCGTTCCCGCCACGGCCCAAGCAGCCGTGGTTTCAAACACCCCCAACACGCACTGACCATGGCCCACGTAGCACACGCCCCGGCCACCGCGCACGGCCACGCCCACGCGGAGCATCATCATCACGAGGAGAGTTTCATCTCCAAGTACGTCTTCTCGCAGGATCACAAGATGATCAGCAAGCAGTTCCTGGTGACGGCGATCATCATGGCCTGGGTGGCGGTGGTGATGTCCATCATGTTCCGCTTGCAATTGGCATGGCCTGGCGAGGGCTTCGCGTTCACGAATTTTTTCCTGGGTGACAAGTGGGCACCTGGCGGCGTGCTGAGTCCGGACATGTACTTGGCCTTGGTGACCATCCACGGGACGATCATGGTGTTCTTCGTTCTCACCGGCGGATTGAGCGGAACCTTTGCCAACCTGCTGATCCCGTTCCAAGTAGGCGCGCGCGACATGGCGAGCGGCTTCCTGAACATGCTTTCTTACTGGGCGTTCTTCATCAGCAGCGTGCTGATGATCGCCTCGCTCTTCGTGGAAGGAGGTCCTGCTTCATCGGGTTGGACGGTCTACCCGCCGTTGAGTGCCTTACCCAAAGCGATACCGGGTTCTGGAACCGGAATGACGTTGTGGATCAGCAGCATGGCCGTGTTCATCGCCAGTGCGCTGTTGGGCGGCCTGAACTATGTGGTTACCGTGCTGAACCTGCGCACGCGCGGCATGAAGATGACGCGCCTGCCGTTGACGATCTGGGCGCTGTTCATCACCGCGGTGCTGGGCGTTCTGTCATTCCCTGTGCTGTTGAGCGCTTCGTTGCTGTTGATGTTGGACCGCTTGGTCGGCACGAGTTTCTATCTCAGCGAGATCCACGTTGCTGGTGAGGCGATGGACAACATGGGTGGGTCGCCGATCCTCTTCCAGCACCTGTTCTGGTTCCTGGGCCACCCGGAAGTGTACATCGTACTTCTGCCGGCCTTGGGTATCACCTCGGAAGTGATCGCCACGAACGCGCGCAAACCGATCTTCGGATATCGTGCGATGATCGGGTCGATCCTGGCGATCGGCTTCCTGAGTTTCATCGTTTGGGGCCACCACATGTTCCTTACCGGCATGAACCCCTTCCTGGGCAGCGTGTTCGTGTTCACCACGTTGCTTATCGCGATCCCTTCAGCGGTGAAGGTGTTCAACTACATCACCACGCTGTGGCGCGGCAACCTGGTATTGAGCCCGGCCATGCTCTTCAGCATCGGGCTGGTGGCCACCTTCATCGCTGGCGGTCTCACGGGCATCATCCTCGCCGACAGCGCGTTGGACATCCCGATCCACGATACATATTTCGTAGTCGCGCACTTCCACATCGTGATGGGCATGAGCGCCATCTTCGGGATGTTCGCCGGCATCTACCATTGGTTCCCGCGCATGTACGGCCGCATGATGAACACGAAGCTGGGCTACGCGCACTTCTGGGTCACCTTCGTGTGCGCGTTCGGCGTGTTCTTCCCCATGCACTACATCGGCCTGGCCGGTGCGCCGCGCCGCTACTACGATTACAGCAGCTTCCCGATGTTCGATGGGGTGATGGACCTGAACATCCTCATCACCTTCTTCGCCATTACCGGTGGTTTGGCCCAGGTGATCTTCACGTACAACTTCTTTAATAGCATCTGGCGCGGGCAGAAGGCCGTGCAGAACCCGTGGAAGAGCACTACGCTGGAATGGACCTCCCCCGTTCAGCACATGCACGGGAATTGGCCTGGTGCTATTCCCGAGGTACACCGCTGGCCTTACGACTACAGCAAGCCCGGACAAGCAGAGGACTTCGTTCCGCAGAACGTGCCACTGGCACACGGAGAGGAGGAGGACCACGGTTGACAAGTGGTGAGGGGAGAGTGGCGAGTCTGGATGCTATGAAGCAACAGACCCGCCACTCTCCGTTTGATACAGCCGCAGCACGCTCGGGTCAACTACGGCGAAGCGTCCAATGGGGAGGTGAGTGGCGAGTGCTGTCCATCGGAGGCAGCACTCGCCACACGCCACTTACCACTCGCCACTATCCAAGGTCGCTACGGAGCTGGATCCTCCTCGCAGCACTGACTTTCGCCGGGGCACTTGTCGCCCAGCGCATTGACAGCATCCCCGACTATCTCGCCGCGCCTCCATCGTTGATCGTGAAGCTCGATATGCGCGGCTCCTTCATCGGTAACGAGAGCGTGCGCTTCGCGGGCATCAAACTCGGGCTGGAGCATGCGGGCAAGGTGCAGTACGGTATCGGTTACAGTTTTCTCCTTTCTCCGGTGGAAGGCAGCGCTCAAGTGGAGGGCCTTGGCGAGGTGGGTACACGACTGCGGTTCGGTTATGTGACGCCGTACTTCGAGTTCGCCTTTTACCAGAAGAACAACTGGGAGCTGCGTATCCCGGTCCAGTTCGGTATCGGCAGCGGCAGTGTGGTATACGAGGATGCGGAGGGCCGGAAGCGCAAGTTGCAGAAGAGCGGAGTATTCCTCTATGAGCCGAGCATGACGGTGCAATACCGTTTCCTGAAGTACTTCGCTGTAGGCGGAGGCTGGGGCTACCGGCTGGTGTTGCGCAGTGCTCCGCTGGCGGACGGGCTTACGGCACCGATCTACACGTTCGGGCTGCGGGTATTTTTCGGGGACCTGTGGCGGGACATCAAGCCAAAGGATTAGCCCTGCGAACTGCAGAACGGATCGCTCAGTGGACCACCACGAAACCGGTCCGCCAGGTCTGCCCTCCGGCTGCCTGCACCTGCACGACATAACGCCCGGCCGCGAGACCGCCCACATCCACCTGTTGCCTCCCGCCTTGAAAGGACCGGCCACCCAAGAGCTCATTGAGCACAGGACGGCCCAGCGCATCGTGCAGCTGGAGTGTATAGGGTCCCGTACCGGGCACTTCGACGTTCAGCACATCCATCGTGGGGTTGGGAAAGGTGACCAGGCCTGGCGTTACGTTGGCCTCCCCTATACCCACCTCGCAGGCCCACAACTCCACATCATCCAGGAAGTACACAGCGAGGTCGCCGATCTGGTCGAAGTCGTGCGCTATGAGAACACTGTCGATCTCTTCCCCGTATTGGAATGCACCCAGCGTCAGATTGCTTTCCGAGCCGCTGGCCGTGAAGCTGCCCTCCAGCGTGGTCCATGCAGCGGTGTCCACTTGCGAAATATCGAAGGTCACCGCCGCATAGGTGTCCCACATCGTGTCGTTGTAGTTGCAGGTGGAGGGCACCCCGTACCAGAGAAACGCATGCAAGGCCCCGGTGCGGTAGTTGGAAGAATCCGCCAGGTTGATCCGTAAGCGCAGGCAATAGGTCTGCCCGGCCACAAGCGGCTCAGTGAGGTTCACCGAGGGGTAGAACTGCGGGTTTCCATCCGGGAAACCGCCGGAGGAGTTCATCCGCAGGGTCCAAATGACCGCGAATGAAATGCCGGAGTGAGCATCCTGATAGCCAAACTCGCTCGACGGAACCGTATTGCCACAGGCGCTGAGGATTTGAGATTCCGATGCACAATCGGGTCGTGTCCAATCCAGCATTTGGTAATAGCTCCATCCGCTGGTGCATGGCGAATCGAACTCCTCGAAACTGCTGTTCGGGACCAAGTTTTGTGCTGACGTCTCCTCAAACAGTAAGGACGCCCCGGCAATGAGGAAGATTGAGCAGAGCTTCATGGTTCATCGCATAACGGTCACACGGCCTTGGTACTCCACTTGGCCGTTTCTGATCAGCACCACATAAACTCCCGCATCCAGGCCGGTCACATCCACCTCGCAGCGGTTGCCGTTCAGCACGG
>JANOPI010000003.1:0-7795 GCA_031421755.1 Flavobacteriales bacterium
CTACACCGCGCAGCTGATCAGTATCCGGCCCGAGGAGCGGCGCCACGCTGACGGACTCATCGATCGGGTGATCACCTTGAACCACTTGCGGGAGACCATCGGTGAGCATGTTCCCGAAGCGCTCGTGCTGCGCACCCTGCCAAACGACGAGGACAAACGCATACGCGTCTGGAGCGATCACAACCCCGCGTACATCGAGGTTGCCGCCTGTGCCTGGTTGCGCAGTATCGGGGTGCGGCATCTCTTGCTCGATACACCAAGTGTGGACCGTGAGCATGATGGCGGACAGCTCGCCGCCCATCACGCGTTCTGGGACTACCCGAACACCACCGACCTGCAACGTACGATCACAGAGATGATCTTCGTGCCGAACGAAGTGCGCGATGGCGATTTCCTCCTGGAACTCCAGCTACCGCGATTCATGAACGATGCCGCGCCCAGCCGACCGGTACTGTACGCGCTGCTCACATGACGCTCCATGACCTGCAGGCCTATTGCGCCAAGAAGCAGGGCGTCAGTTGGGACACGCCTTTCGGTCCGGACGTGCTTGTGTTCCGCGTCATGGGCAAGATGTTCGCGCTCGCACCCATCGCGGTCTTCAACACGTTGAACCTGAAATGTGATCCGGAACGAGCTACCGAGTTGCGCGAACGCTACGAGGGCATCACCCCGGGCTACCACATGAACAAGCAGCACTGGAACACGGTAGAGGTCAGCGGTAGCGTTCCGCCGACGTTGATCCGCGAACTGGTGGACCACAGCTATGACCTGGTGAGGGCTTCCCTTCCGAAAAAGTTTCGCGATACCATGCGGTAAGTTCTGCGGTCAGATGGCTGCCGAAACCTGCACCGTTCTGCCTGCTGTATCCATCGGGATTAGATTCGCGGCATGAATTCCCGCCGCTTCTGGCGCCTGCTGCTCGGCTACTTCTTCCGCGGCTTGCTGCTCACGGTGCCCATCGCGGTGATCGTATCGGTGCTTTACCGATCGCTGTTCTGGCTCGACACCATCATCAAGTTCGATATTCCTGGGCTGGGCCTGCTGATCCTGCTCAGTGGCGTTACCCTTATCGGCTGGCTGGGAAGCACGGTGCTGTATGCGCCCATCGCCGAGTTCTTCGAAGAAGTGCTGAAACGCGTTCCCTTGTTGAAGACCATTTACGATACCCTCACGGACCTGATGGAAGCGCTCGTGGGCAGCAAGAAGAAGTTCGATCAGCCCGTGCTCGTGCGCATGGCCTTGGGCAGCAGTGTGGAGAAGCTCGGCTTCATCACGGCCAGGGACCTCACCCATTTGGGCGTCGCCAGCGGCAAGGTGGCCGTGTATCTCCCACATAGTTTCGCTTGGAGCGGCAATCTCTACATCGTTCCTTCTGAGAATGTGACCCTCCTCGACACCAAAGCAGGCGATGTGATGAAATTCATCGTCAGCGGTGGTGTAGTGGAAGTTGACGAACAGTGACGGATCAGCCTGCGGCACGTCAATTGACAAGCCGACGCGCTCAATTGAACCCTCATGAGATCACTTCTTACCCTTCTCTCATCCCTGCTGTCCTTCACCCTGCTCGCCCAGACCGAGGTGCGCAACGCCTCCTTCACCTTTGCCGGGGGCGTGTACCCGACCTATAGCGTGGTCTTCAACGGCACCGACAAAGCGACAGTGGAAAAATGGTTCAAGGACCAGCTGAAGCCTGTAAGCGCCGACATGGGGGGAAAGAAAGAAGTGATGAGCATCGGTACCCGCCTGCCCGAAGTGAGCGGTGATACGATCCGGGTCTTCGTGAAAGCGGATCAGCTGAAGGGCAGCAAGGACGTAACCGCGCATGTGGCGTTCCGGTCGAACATGACTTTCATCGGCCCGGACAACGATGAGCGCCAGCGCGAAGGCTGCCGTAGCTGGATGTACCAGAATTCTGTGATGCTGAAGAAGACCATCGCCCAGAAGGACCTGGAAGCGGGCCAGAAGCAACTCAGTATCCTGGAAAGCGATATGACCGGCCTCCTGAAGGAGAAGGACCGCGCCCAGAATACCATCGAGAAGACCCAGCGGAACATCATCGAAGCCGAGCAGGACAAGGTGGGCGCAGAAGGCGAAAGCAAGATCATGGAGACCACCATCGACGCAAAAAAGCAGCAGGTGGCCACCAGCCCCACCGAGGAGAACACGAAGGAGCTGCAGTCCTTGATGAAGGATCAGGAAAAACTCCGGAAAAAGGCACAGAAACTCACCCAGGATATCGAGGACGGCAAAAAAAAGGTTGAAGATCTGCAGTTCCAGATCAAGCAGAACCTGGCAGCCCAGGACACCAAAGGCAAGGCCATCGAGGCCCAGAAGAAAGTCGTCGATGAGTTGACGACCAAGCTGGCGGGGATCAACTGACGGGATCCGTCCGTGCTCCGGGGTTCAAGCTTCGGCAGCGATCATGTGAACGGTTGAACGTTGAGGCCCGAACCGCATTACATAGGCACCCCCCTACTTTCGGGGCGTGACGCCCGCCTATCGAAATGCGCTGTTGCTTCTGCACTTCACCGTTTTTCTGTGGGGCTGGACGGGCATTCTCGGCAAGCTTATCCAGCAGGGGACGGCACAGCTTGTTTTCACACGCACGTTCATCGCGCTCGCAGGCTTGGCGGTCTTCGCGGTTGTCACGCGCCGATCGTTGGACTGGCGTACACCGGATCTGAAGAACTACTTTTTCATGGGCCTGCTCATCGTGCTGCATTGGCTCACGTTCTATGGCAGCATCAAGGTGAGTACGGCCAGTATAGGTGCGGCGTGCATGGCTACCGGAACCATGTTCACCGCCCTCATGGAGCCCTTCTGGTTCAAACGGCGCATCCGGCCGTACGAAGTGGTGTTGGGCGTGATCGTCATCGGGGCGTTGCTCCTCATGTTCGGACTGGAGACCGAGTATCGCCTGGGCATCGCGCTCGGCGTGTTCAGTGCCTGGTTGAGCGCTTGGTTCAACATCGTCAACGGTGTACTCGTACAGCGCGGTGATGCCGTGCGCATCGGTTTCTACGAGCTGCTCTTCGTGATGCTATGCGCGGCCGCTTGGCTCGCCGCCAATGGACAAGTGCCCCAGCTCCCGTGGACACTCAGCGCCCATGATCTGCGGTACCAGCTGCTTCTCGGCCTGGTGTGTACCACCTTCGCTTTCGTCACGGGTATCGCGGTGATGAAACAGCTTTCTCCGTTCACAGTGGTACTCGCCGTGAACTTGGAGCCCGTCTACACCATTGCCATCGCCCTGCTCATATGGGGCGAAGGAGAGCGTATGCACACCGGCTCCTATGCCGGCATAGCGCTCATCCTCGTCTGCCTCTTCGCCAATGGCTGGCTCCAACGGCGTGAACGCCAGAAGCAGGAGGCCACTACTATCGCCCCCATCGTATGAACGCACTGTCCAGCACCGTCCGCATCGCACTCGCTATCGGGGCTTGTTTGCTCGTGTTCTTCATCACCCGCGAGATCTACCGCGATGAGGCCGCACCACCCGAGGAGAACAGCACCGTGCTGCTGGAGCAGGTGCGCAAGGTGATGAAGCTCGTTACCGTGGAGGGCGACTTCATCGAACTGTACAGCCGTGAGGACAGTTGGAACTACAGCGACTGGCTTGCGCGAATGCCTGGATTCAAGAAGAAGATCATGCTCCGCGTGAAGGCGCGAGCGAGCGTGGGTTATGACCTGTCAGGATCGCGGTTGGTCACCGACGAAGAGCGCCACACCATCTATCTCGATCTGCCTGCTGAACCCGCAGTGCTTTCCCTGGAGCACGACATTGACTACTACGACCTGGATGAAGGTGTCTTCAATCATTTCGCACCACAGGAATTGACCGCGATCAATGCGGAAGCGAAGAAGCGCATCCGCGACAAGATCGCGACCAGCGGACTGTTCAAGAAGGCCGAGGAGCAACGCGCGGAAGTGGTCGCCTTGGTTCGTGCCCTGGTGGAAAGCAAGGGTTGGAAGTTCCAGGAAGGCACGGGCCCGAATGATGGCCGCACGCCCTTGAAGCGCTGAGGTCCGATCCCACGCCCCTCTTTCCGACGCGGTAGGAGGGGTACCTTCGCCACATGCCGCAGCGCACCAGCGTGAGCGGCGATCCACATGGGCACCAGCACGCTCATCCAGCCCAAGCAGTACTGTCCTTCGCTTACACGCTATGAACGCTGGCACACCCGTGAGGTGCGCATCGGCGACATCGGGATCGGCGGGGATCATCCCATCCGTGTGCAGAGCATGACCACTACGGACACCATGGACACGGCCGCCACCGTGGCGCAAAGCATCCGCATGATCGAGGCGGGCTGTGAGCTCGTGCGCATCACCGCGCCAAGCAAGAAAGAAGCGGAGAACCTCGCCGAGATCCGCAAGCAACTGCACGCGAAAGGGTACAAGGCTCCCCTTATCGCCGACATCCACTTCACTCCGAACGCCGCGGAGATCGCTGCGCGCATCGTGGAGAAAGTGCGCGTGAACCCGGGCAACTACGCCGATAAGAAGAAATTCGATGTCCGCGAATACACGGACGATCAATACGATGAGGAGTTGGAGCGGATCCGCGAACGCTTCACCCCGTTGGTGCGCATCTGCAAAGAGCACGGCACGGCCATGCGCATCGGTACCAACCATGGCTCGCTCAGCGATCGCATCCTGAACCGCTATGGCGACACCCCGCTCGGTATGGTGGAGAGCGCATTCGAGTTCCTGCGCATCTGCCGCGACGAGAACTACCACGACATCGTTCTGAGCATGAAGGCCAGCAATACGCAGGTGATGGTACAAGCGTACAGGCTGCTCGTACACAAGATGATGTCGCTCGGCTGGGACTACCCGCTCCATCTGGGCGTTACTGAGGCCGGTGATGGTGAGGACGGCCGGGTGAAAAGCGCGGTCGGTATCGGCGCCTTGTTGGAGGACGGGCTCGGAGATACGGTCCGCGTCTCCCTCACGGAAGAGCCGGAAGCGGAGATCCCCGTGGCCAAAGCGCTCGCGGACCGCTATTCGGCCCGGCGAGGCCATCGGCCCATCCCTGAAGTCCATCAGGTACCGATCGACCCGTTCAGCCATACGCGCCGAACGGCCCGTGCCGTGCTCAACATCGGCGCGCGACATGTCCCGGTGGTGATCGCTGACCTGAGCACCAAGGAGAAGATCACCGCAGCGTCGCTGTTCTCCTTCGGTTACCACTACAGTGTGCCCCTGGACAAGTGGAACCTGACGGACCAGGCCTGCGACTATCTGTTCATCGGGGATCATCATCTTTCCTTTGAGATCCCCGGTACGCTCGGCATCGTGCAAGAGCATGCCACCTGGTTGAAGGACAGGAAGAAGCCGCGGCACTATCCACTACTTCAAGTAGAAGATCTGTTGAACAATGTGCCCACGCATCATGACCTCAATTTCGTCCACGCCACGCTTGAGCAACTCACCAATGAAGTGATATCACTGCTGGAGGAAGATGAGAGCTGCGTGCTGCTGTTGGATACAGTGAACCTGCACGGCTTTGCGGAACAGCGGGCTGCGTTCTTCAGGCTTTTCGAGAAGAAGTGCGATGTGCCGGTGATCATCGGCCGTGATTATACCAACCTCGACGAGCTGCACCTGATGCTGCATTCCAGCACGGACATGGGAGCGCTCCTGCTCGATGGGCTCGGTGATGGTGTAATGATCTGCCCGGAGAAATGCGGTACGGACGAAATGGTGAACCGCACCGCGTTCGGCATTCTCCAGGCCACGCGGACACGCATCAGCAAGACCGAGTACATCAGCTGCCCCAGTTGTGGCCGAACACTTTTCGACCTTCAGGAGACCACAGCGAAGATCCGCGCCCGCACCAGTCATCTCAAAGGCGTGAAGATCGGGATCATGGGCTGCATCGTGAACGGCCCCGGGGAAATGGCCGATGCGGACTACGGCTATGTCGGTACCGGACCAGGGGTGATCACACTGTACAAAGAGAAGAACGTGGTGAAGCGGAATGTGCCCAGCGAGAACGCGGTGGATGAACTCATCACGCTGATCAAAGAAGGCGGGGATTGGGTGGAGATGCCTTGATCTACTTTCGTTGGATGAAGCCAAGGAATTTCCTTTTCGTGTATGCTTGGGTCATCAGCATTTCCATCCAAGCGCAACGTGTTGAACCTTCGCTCGATCTGCTCAAGCGCTACATGGTCGGAAGCTACTCCAGCGCCGCGCAAGCCACACGCGACACGAGCTACCTCAACATCGAACTGGAGATGCGCCGGATCTGGCTGAAGGAATCGACCGGTGTATGGCTCTATGTGGAACAAGCCGCCGCCAAGAAGAAGGACAAGCCCTACCGCCAGCGGATCTACCACCTCACCCAACTGGACGATAGCACGTTCATCAGCACCGTTTGCGACCTGGACAGCATGCATCTCTTCACCGGTGCGTACAAGGACATTGCACGTTTCAACGGGATCAAACCTGAGGAGGCCCGGCCTTTGCCCGGATGTGCGCTGGTCCTTCATTGGCGCGACGGACACTTCATCGGCAGTACGAACGCGAATGAATGCAGGAACGCATGGGGCAAGGCCGCCTATGCCACCAGCGAAGTCGACATCGGCCCTGATGGCCTCCTGAGCTGGGACCGTGGCTACGATGACACCAATACCCAGGTCTGGGGCGCCGAGAAAGGCGGCTATGAATTCGTGAAGAAGAAGCTCGCGAAGGCTCCTATGCCCACCAACAACTGAGCTACATGACCGAGGCCTTCGGCAGTTTGCGCCGCTTGTCCGTGAAAGCGCCGATGTACTGCAGCGTAAGTTCCATTCCCCCGCGATAGCGCGTTGCGTCGCGGAGCTTGGAGATGTTCACGTCGTAGCTCAGGCCGATCGTGAGCATGCGCTTGTATTCGATCTGCATCATCGGGATGATCGCGTCACTCCAACGGTAGAAGGCGCCGAGGTAGAACGAGGAAGAGGTCTTGTCCGTGGTATAGCGGCTATCCTGGCCAACACGCCTGTGAAGCAAACCACCCAGGACGATCTCCCTTGAGCCGCCCTGCTGACTTCCATAGACCTTCGGCAAATACACCCAGCGTTTCGTGGTGATCCGCGTCGCCGCATGTACGTTGAAGCGCCGCAGGAGCTTGTCCTCATCCGTGCTGAACAAGGTGACGGATGGTTGGTTCAAATGGTATACGGAAGCTCCGGCCGTCCATTGGATGTCTTTCGACTCGTATTGCTGCCAGGCCACCCCTGCTGAAAAGTCAACGAAGGAGGTGGAAGCATTCGCGATGTTCTCGCCTGTAGCGCGTGATGGATCGTAGCCACTACCTTCATATTGCGCGTCCCATCGCAAGCCGTCCAGAACCGCACTGCGCTGTCCGTATCCTCCTTGGATGGCGAATGCGAGGATGGCGTCATCCGTACTGCGCATACCGTATGAAATGCTGAGGTTCGCCTGTGTATCACCGAAACCACTTCGGCCTGCTTTATCGCTGAACGCGTTCCCGCCGATGCCGATGTAGCGCCCTTTCATCTTGCCCCGCAGGATCGGCGTGTCGTAGCTGAAGGCGAATGTGCGGAAAGGCGCGCCGAGGCTCTGCCACTGCGAACGATGGATGAGCGCGAAGCGTTGGTCACTCTCGATCGCGCCCGTGAGCGCCGGGTTCAATGTGAGCGGTGAATTATAGAACTGGGAGAAGTGAACGTCCTGTGAGAAGATCGGTACCGGAAGAAGTGCGAGTATCGCGATGACCAGAAAGTGGTGAGTGGCGAGTGGTGAGTGCTGGCTCCGACAAGCAGCACTCACCACTCGCCACTCG
>JANOPI010000004.1:0-3857 GCA_031421755.1 Flavobacteriales bacterium
TCCCTGCGCCGTCAATTGTGCCTACGGGGGTAAAGTCAGCAGCACCGGCAGAGCGCTCCACGGTGAAGAAGGCATTGTTGCTCTCCGATGCCGTGGTCCATGATGCGCGTACGTGTTGCGCACCTTCTGTTTCCGCATTGAATGCCAGCAGTTCGATGGGCAATACCACCGGCATGTAATTGTACTTGGCGATCAATGCTTCATCCGATCCGGTCAAGGACACATCATGCGCACCAGGAGTGGCGACACCGCTCGTAGAGGATGAGTTACCGGCGATGTACAAGAGGTTCGGTGGGTGTGCGGTAACGGCCCAAGCGAAATCGACGGAGGTACCGCCCAGATAGGTTGCCCACAAGCGTGCGCCGCTTGCGCTGAACAGGATGGTGAACGCATCCAAGCCACCGCCGAAGACGGTTTGTGCGGCACCCGCCGTTGTCATGCCCGTGCCGCCCTCTGAATAGCCGGATACAACAATGTCGCCGTTGCTGTACAGGTCCACATCGTGTGCTGTATCGTAGTTCGCACTGCCGTAGTAGGTGCTCCACGTACGCACCCCCGCAGGCGTGAAGGTGCTCACGTATCCGTCCTCGTTGCCGTTGTGCGTGGCATCAAAGGTGCCCGCTGTGCCGAAGGTGTTGGTGGTGGAAGTGGTACTGCCCACCACGATGATGTTGTTGGCCGCGTCGCACGCGACTCCCCAAGCCACATCGATCCCCGCAGCGCCGTAGTAGGTACCCCAAAGCCTTCCCCCGGTCGGGTTGAATTTGATGATGAAGCCATCGCGGCTCGTACCGGAAAGCGCCGTTTGATACGCACCGGCCGAAGCGATGCCGGTGCTGGAGGGTGTGCCACCGACCACGATGATGTTCCCGGCACCATCCAGCGCAAGCCCGTTGACATCCTCGTTCATACTGCCCCCGAAGTAGGTGGCCCACAGCCGCGCACCGGTGCCGGAGAATTTGGCTAGGAAGCCATCGTAGAAACCACCATGGGTGGTTTGATAGGTTCCTGCCGTGGCAATGCCGGTTGCGGAGGTCGTGGTGCCGATCACGAAAATGTTGTTCAATGCGTCCACCTTGATCTCGTAGATGTCATCCCAGCCGCTATTGCCGAACAGCGTTCCCCAGGTCCGCACACCGCCGGGTGTCATCTTGTAGAGGAACGCATCCTGCGAACCGCCACCGAAACCGGTTTGGAAGGCACCCGCGCTGGCGACCATGCCACCGGCAGAGATCCCACCGGCGAAATACACGTTGCCCGCCGCATCGGTTTCCACGGCATAGCCCGTATCACCGCCTGACTTTCCCAGATAGGTGGCCCACTGGCGCACGCCTGCCGCGTTCATCTTCACCAGATAAGCATCGTACTGCGCGTTGTAGGTGCTTTGGTGCGCACCGGTGGTGGCGATGCCCGTTGAGGAATACGTGAGGCCGCTCGTGATCACATTTCCGGAAGGATCCGTGCAGATGTCGTAGGCGTCCTCGAACAGTTCTCCGCCATAGTAGGTGCTCCATTGCAGGCATGGCGTGGGGTCGATCACCACGGTTTCCGTTACTGCGCCTCTGAGACCTTCGAAGCCCACTGCGAAGTGATCGGAGCGTGGGTCGCGGACCACGTACTGGATGTTCAGTGGTTTCCTATCGCGCAGGCGGAAGCTGAGCGGTACGCGCTCCGCGAGCAGCCCGTTCGCCAGTTGCAAAGAGACTTGTCCGCTCTTCAGTTCAGCGCCGTTCGCACCTGAGTAGCGTAGCTGTATGTCGGTGATGTCCGCGCCTGGATGCAGGATGAAATTGTACTCGAAATGGGTGCCCGCCACGAATTCCACATCAATGTGCGGATACACATCGTGAACCAAGACCACATCGAACGAACGCACACCGGTGATCGGTTCTTCGCCCGTATAGAAATGCGAAAGCGTTCCAACGGCGCGCTGCGGCTCCATCCACGCGGAGGGGTCGCATCCAATGAGTTCCACATCCACCCGGTGGTAGTGCAGTGTAACGACAAGCGGCACGCTCGCGCGTTTGGTTGCTGGGTAAGGTGACGCACCGGAAGGTCGATCCTCCTGATCTACGGTGTAGGTGTCGTAGCTGAACCCGCCATTGCGAAGTGTGATCGTGTTGTTCGGCGTTTCCAGCAAATAGCGGACGGCGTGGTTCGGTTCGCCGAACTGGTCGCGGACCTGGCCTTTGTTCTCTATGAATGACTGACCGAGCAACGGAGCCAGCGGCAGCAACCCGAGCACAAGCGCGCAAAGCCCCAGCAAACAAGGCCAAGTGCGGGTAGGTGTCGGGTGTTTCATAACGCGGACGCTCGAGGGGAAACGAGGAACACCTTAAAGGGATGAACTGCTCGCTGTGGTGATGCGCAAGGTACCGGGTCCTGTCACGATGGATGTTGCCGAAAAGATCACATTTCCATCACGGCCTATCGGACCAGCCTTCACTCCTTCACGAAGCGGCCCGTGAATCTGCGTCCCTCGCTGGAAGCCAAGTAGCTGTAGGTGCCGGCCTGCACACCGGGCAGCGCGAACCGGATGCTGTTGCCTTGCACACCGTTGCGTAGAAATACGGATCGCCCGTTGGCGTCCCAGATCTCCAGCTCGAAAGAGGCCGATGTGAGAATGTTCAGCACGAGCGTGGCTTCCTCGGCCATGGGTGACGGGAAGAAGCGTTGATCGCTCGTGGTGAGCTGATCAAAGACCACGGACTTGATGGAAGTGTAGCCCTCCACCCCGAGCTTCACGCGGTAATACACCGTACTGAATTCGGGTGGTGCGGTATCGATCCAATCGTAGGACACGGGTTCGGAGGCGTTGCCGCAGATGCCTTCGATGCGATGCACTTGGGTGAATGCGACACCATCGGTCGACCGTTCCACGTCCTGGCCGTTGCAGGTACTGCCCCCTTGTATGGTCCAGTCGATGCGGATGCCACCATCGAACTCCGTTAGGGTGTACGCGGCGATGATCGGATGCTCCTGCGCCATGATCACCACAGGCAGCAGCGCTGCCAGAAAGGTCAGAATTCGCAAGGTCATCGGGTTCGCCATACGCGCATTGCAACGAAAACACCGGCAAGTTAGTGTGGTCACTTGCGCACTCGTTGTGTTGTTAATTGTCAGGCTTGGTCATCCGTCTGCGGTGATCGGTTCCTGTCGAACTTCGCTCCATGTGGAAACCGATGCGGATAAGATCCCGTGCGCCTTCAGCGTGGCTGATGGCAATGACCACACTGCTTACGCAACCCATCGGTGCCCAATGGACATGGACACCCATCGCGCCCCTGCCCATGCCCACCGCCAACCATGCGATCTGCACGGGACAAGTCAGCGGAAGCTGGAACGTGTACGCCTTCGGCGGCATCACCACGGGATTGACCAATGCGGACATCCATCGCAGCGCATTCCGGTATGATGTGGATGCTGATCAGTGGAGCGCCCTACCCGACATTCCGGATACGCTGGGCAAGGTCGCAACCTCGGCGAGCGTGGTGGGCAACGTCGCATACGTGATCGGGGGGTACCATGTGTTCAATGGCGCGCCCTTCGAACTCAGCTCCAACAAAGTGCATCGGCTCGATCTGCTCACCGATACCTGGCTTGCTGATGGATCGCCGGTGCCAGTTGCCATTGACGACCAAGTGCAGGCCGTCTGGCGCGATAGCCTGATCTACGTGATCACTGGGTGGAGCAACACCACCAATGTGCCGAACGTGCAGATCTATGATCCATCGCTTGACCAATGGACCGCGGGCACACAGGTTCCGAACACCAACCAATACAAGGCATTCGGTGCAAGCGGAACCATCATCGGCGATACCATCTACTACTTCGGCGGGGCGAGCACCGCTTCCAAC
>JANOPI010000005.1:0-13986 GCA_031421755.1 Flavobacteriales bacterium
ATGGTGGTGGCCATGGCCCTGCTTACGTTCAGCAACCAGGTGATCCGCATGCTGCCCGAGTTCGGTATCCGCATCGGTGACCTGCAGCGTTTCGGGCTTTTCGCAGCCAAATGGGGCATCACTGCCCTGCTGATGAACGCCAGCATCAGCTTGCTCTACAATGCTGGCGACCCCCAAGCGCGCCGCTTCCGCGTTTTCACGCCGGGGTCCCTTCTGGCGCTCATCCTCACCCTCCTCCTCTCACAGGCCTTGGCCTTCTTCTTCAAGAACATCACCAACTACAACGCGCTCTATGGCTCGCTCGGCGCGATCCTGGCCGTGCAACTCTGGCTCTATTTCAACATGATCGTCCTGCTCATCGGATTCGAATTGAACACAAGCATCTCCAAGGCACGACGTGAGCACCGGGATCAATTGGCCCTGAACAGCCGCAAGCGCTAACAGATCGGTCGAACCTCACTGTGACCGGGATACCTTGGCCGTCCATGGTCCGGTCCGATAAATGGTTGCCCACACCCACGACATGGTGGCCGGCTTTCCTCATCGCGCTCGCGGCGAAACTCTGTCAATTCATCTCGCTCTCCCTTGAGCATGCGCCTACCGAGAACGGCCTTTGGTACGTGTACGGTGGCGATGCGTTCAGCTACATAGCGCCGCTTGAAGCATTGCTGGCCGGGAACGGATACGAACCGGACCTGCGCATGCCCGGTTATGCCCCTCCCTATCTCCTCCTCCGGCTGCTCTTCAGCGAAACGGCCGCATTGCAGGGCCTCGTGCTTCTTCATGTCATAGCAAGCGCTGCGGCCGTGGTCTTCCTTGCCCGGCTCGCTTTCGTGATGGCCGGCCGTCCCAGCGCTTTTCATTGGACATTCTGGACGGCTCTTGTGGCCATCCATGCGAACTTCCATGATCGGCACATCCTTACGGAAAGTTTCAGCGTGTTCGCCCTGGCCCTCGCGGCGTACCAAGCGGTGCGCTACCTCCAGACCAGTACACGCCGCTACTTGTGGGTCACCGGCATCACCATGACATGGCTCATCTTCATGAAGCCGGTCTTCCTCCCCGCATTGGGCATCCTTGGGATCGCCGTGCTGTGGCATTGGAGAACATCCCTTTCCAAGGGGATCTTGAACACGGGCATACTCTGCCTGCCTTTCCTGCTCTCGGAAACGGCTTGGATCGTTCGGAACGCCATGGTACACCGCGAGTTCAGACCACTGACCGAAGGTGTTTTCTATCCGGACATGCGGGCCACCATCCGGTTCCCACTGATCAAGCTCATGCAGACCTATGGCCTCAGCTTCATCTGGTGGGACGGTACCTCAGAGATCCGCTGGTTCAACATCCGCGTAAGTGAGGAGGGCGGACCAATACTCGCTGACAAGCAACAGCCCCTGCCCGCATATATCTATACAAAAGCATGCCCGAAGGACACGTTGGACCTGATCGCTTCTGATGTCTTGCGACATGATGGCGCCACGGACCCGCAGGAAAAAGCGCGGGTGAAGGACGCCATCACCGCGCGATGTGAGCGCTGCGCCGAGGCCTTCAAGGAAGAACGACCCTTCGATCACCATGTGACAGCAAGGGCCAATCTGCTCCGGAAATTCCTGGTCCACACGGGCACACCATCGTTAACGCGCAAGCCTTGGGCTGAATTGGATCCGATCCATCGCGCTATCAAGATCTTCTACGTGGCGTTCTATCTGGGCATCATGATCCCAGGTACGTGTATCGCCGCATGGGTGCTCTTTCGTCGGCGCTCCACCTTGCCATGGCGGATGGTCTCCGCATTGTTGGTGTATTCCGTACTGATCTTTCCGCTGGGGATGCGCATGTGCGAATCGCGCTACACCTGTGCCCTCTATCCGCTCGCGCTCCTGTTCTTCGCGCTTGCTTGTTCAGCCGTTCACGAGCGCATCCGCGCCCGGCGAATTCCCGCCGTCGGAAAGTAGAGGGTCCGCTGCCTACCAACGACGGAGATCAGCCCACCCCCTGTTGCCACAATCGCCGTGGCATTGGTCAGGAAGCCCGGCCCGCTTGTGCTCGCACTGGAGAACATGACATCGCACTCCATGCCGGGGTTCCTTTAGGGGACCGATCCCAGCGGAAACGTCAACCGTGCAGATCCGTTCTTGAACGGCGAAGGTCAAACTCCCGACCATCACATTCCGATCATGGTACACCTTGTCTATTGCTCCTGCTGTTCATGGATCGTTCGGCTCCCCTTACATCACCTGACCGCTCCCACGTGTTGGCCCGCACCATCGCCGTAGCCCTGATCACACGGCCCGCATTCATGCTGAGCGACGAGGCGCTGGGCTTCATCTGCCTGGCCGTCCTTCTGCAAGGCGTTGCGGCAGCTTGTGGCCCGAAGGCAGTTGCGCAGAAACCTTGACCTATTATTGCGACGGACCGCTTCGTGGCTAGCCGGGCGTTCCTCCCTGATGTCCAAGTCCTTGATCCGACCTGAGCGCTGGTGGCCCGCATTGGCCATCGCCCTAGCGGGCAAGGTCTGTTTGCTCCTGCTGATGCTTCTTGAGCATGGCACCCCGATCGTTGGGCCGTGGTACCTCTTCGGGGGAGACGCTATCGGCTATCTCGACCCCATCGACTCGCTGCTCAATGGCCAAGGCTACCACCCGGACCACCGGATGCCGGGCTACGGCGCGCCATACCTCCTGCTGAGGATCTTCATGGAGCGCCCGGCCGCACTACAGTCGTTGGTCCTCCTCCATGTACTCGCCAGTGCCATCGCCGTGGTCCTCCTCGCTCGGCTCGCCTTCAACCTGACGAACGACCAGCGCATTTTCCGATGGACATTCTGGTTGGCGTTGATCTCCACGTACGCCAGCTTCTACGACCGGCAGATCCTCACCGAGTCCTTCTCCGTGATGGCTCTGACCCTGGCTGCCCAACAGGCCACCACCTGGTTCAAGACCGGTCGCCGGTCGCACCTGCTCGTTGCAGGTTCGGCCATTACGTGGTTGATCTTCATGAAGCCGGTCTACCTGCCCGCACTGGCCATCCTCGGGGCGGCGGTGCTCCTGCATCGTGGAAAGGCGCTACGCACAAGGGTTCTGGCCACCTTGACGCTCGGTGTGCCGTTCCTTGTCGCAGACGGGGCTTGGTGCGTGCGCAATGCGGTGTTGCATGGCGAGTTCCGCCCACTTACTGATGGTGCCATTTACCCGGATCTGCGGGCGGGCATCAAGTATCCACTCCTCCGCTTGATGCAGGCCTACGGCACCAGTTTCATCTGGTGGGACCCCACGGCGGAGATCCGCTGGTTCAACATCCGGTACGGGAATGATGGCCAGGTCCAGTTCGCCGATCGGCAACCGCCACTCCCCGCTTACGTCTACACGGACCAATGCCCGCAAGATTCTTTGCGGGCGATCGCTGACGCGGTGGAGCGGTACAACAACAGCGCCGATGAGGCTCAGCGGACACGCATGATCGCCAACGTGACCAAGAGTTGTGACCGGTGCATCGAGAGCTTCCGTAACGAACATCCGTTCCACTACCAGGTGACGGCCCGCCTTCGGATGTTGAAGACCTTCCTGCTCCATTCGGGCACCAGCGCGCTCATGGGCAAGCCGGGAAATGAGCTCGATCCTGTGCGTTTGGCGATCAGGGGCTTCTATTCCTTCCTCTATCTGGGCTCCTTTCTCTTGGGATCGATCTGGGCACTCCGTTCTTTTTTGTCCAGGTCCGTTGCACCCGACCTGCGGCTCACTTCAGCATTGCTCCTCTACGGTGTCACCATCTTTCCCTTCGGTGTCCGCATGACCGAATTCCGCTACTCTACCGCCATTTACCCGCTCGCGCTGCTGCTCGCCATCCTCTTCGCGGTATCCATCTGGGACAAGATCAGCTCCCAGCGGCGAGGTGCCGCATGACCACATTCGCTGCCCACCCGACCCACCCCATACCCCCCGATGCCCCAACTCTCCGTGATCGTTCCGGTCTACAACGAAGCGAAGAGCTTGCCCGTGCTGTTCGAGCGGCTCCGGGCGGCTCTCCACATGATCGACCATGAGGTGGTGCTGGTGAATGACGGCTCATCGGACAACAGCTTCGCGGTGATCAGTGCGGCGTGCGCGGCGGATCCCCGGTTGCGCGCGGTGGACTTCCGTCGGAACTTCGGACAGACCGCCGCCATCAACGCCGGCATACAGCACGCCACCGGGGAGGTGCTCGTGCTCATGGACAGCGACCTGGAAAACGACCCGGCGGACATACCACTACTGCTGGCCAAACTGGATGAGGGTTACGACGTGGTGAGCGGCTGGCGGCGCGACCGCTGGAAAGGCCAATTCCTTACCCGCAAGCTGCCATCGCTCCTGGCGAACAGGCTGATCAGTTCCATCAGCGGCGTCAGACTGCATGACTATGGCTGCACGCTGAAAGCCTACCGTCGTGATGTGATCAAAGACGTCACTCTCTATGGCCAGATGCACCGTTTCATACCTGTGTACTGCAGCTGGCAGGGCGGTCGCGTGGGCGAACTTCCGGTCCATTACCAGCCCCGACAGTTCGGCAAGAGCAACTACGGGCTGTTCCGCACATACAAGGTATTGCTGGACCTGCTGCTGATCAAGTTCCTCGACAAGCACATGACCAAGCCCATCCACTTCTTCGGTGGCGCCGGCTTCCTCTCCTTCGGTGTGGCCTTCCTCACCTTCTCCCTGGCCCTCTACTTCAAACTCACCGGCCAGAAGGACTTCGTACAGACACCGCTCCCGGGGATCACGGCCATGTTCTTCATGATCGGTGTACTCATGATCCTGCTCGGTGTGCTGGCCGAAATGATGATGCGCACCTATTTTGAGAGCCAGGGCAAACTCACCTACACCGTGCGCCGCACCGTCGGCATGCCCACCACAACGACCAACGGACCGGAACGCGTATGAACAAACTCAACCTCGGCAGCGGCGAATACCTGAAACCGGGTTTCGTGAACGTCGACTTCTACAGCGTGAGCAAGCCGGACGTGGAACATGACCTCAGCAGCTTCCCCTATCCTTTCGCTGACGATCATTTCGACCATGTGGAGAGCGACCATTGCTTCGAGCACCTCCCCAACCCCTTCGCCGTGATGAAGGAGGTACACCGCATCGCGAAGAACGGTGCGACGGTGATCATCCGCGTTCCGCACTTCAGCCGGGGATTCACCCACGCGGAGCACAAGGCGGGATTCGATGTGACCTTCCCCTACTACTTCCGCAAAGGGTTCCAAGGTGGTTACCAAGGCGTGGAATTCGAATCGACGGCCGTGAAGCTCCATTGGTTCGCGCAGCCGTATTTCAAGCGCACCGTGCTCTCCCCGCCCGTGTTCTGGAGCGCCCGGGCCATGGGCGCGGTCTTCTCCTTCTTCGCCAACCTCAGCCCCTTCCTGTGTTCCCGACTCTGGTGCTTCTGGGTCGGCGGCTTCGAGGAGGTCGAGTTCCGCATGCGCGTGAAAAAGTGAATGGCTGAGACGCGATTCGACCGGGACCAGTTCGCCGAGGCCTATCCGCCCGGCATCGAGCGCTCGTGGTGGCATGTGGCCCGCAACAGCATCATCAGCCGAACGCTCGCCAAACACATCCCACGGCAGGTGGACCTGCTCGAAATAGGCTGTGGCACAGGCGTCGTTACGTGCTACCTGCGTGAAAAAAAATGGAAGGTGACCGGCGTTGACCTCGGAGAACCCCGCCAAGGCATCCGCTGCCCGCAACACCTCCTCCTCGGGCAAGATGCTACGCGACTGCCCGAGGAACATCGGCTCGCGGTGGGTGCGCTGCTCTTGTTCGATGTGATCGAACACATCCAGGACGCGCCGACCTTCCTACAGGGGATCCTCGCCGCCTTCCCGAATGCCGGTCATGTGGTCGTTTGCGTTCCGGCCCGCTCGGAACTCTGGACCACCTTCGACGACCATTTCGGCCATTTCCGACGGTACGATCATCCGATGCTGCAGGAAGAGTTCGCCCGCGCAGGATTGCGAATGGTGAGCAGCGCGTACTTCTTCCACGCCCTGTACGGCGCCATCGGGTTGAACAATTTGCTGCGTGGTCGGAAACGCAACATCGTGCTCAATGCTCCCGCACCCGGGTTGGCCACCTCGATGAACGGGTTCATCGGCCGGCTCTTTTCTGCAGAGGCCGCCCTGCTCCCGGGAGCACTTGTCGGTTCCTCCATCATCGCTGTCGGACAACGCAGCGCTCACCCGCATTCCTGAACATCCAGACCATGTGCGGTATCGCCGGCTTCCAAGGAAAGGGCACCCTCGCCGATGCCCAGCGCATGATCGCGCGGATCGCCTACCGAGGCCCGGACAACCAACAGGCCGTACTGAACAATGATACCGGACTGGCCCACGCGCGCCTCAGCATCATCGACCTGAGCCATGGGGCCGACCAGCCCATGCAGGATGCGGAAGGCGTGCTGACCATCGTGTTCAACGGCGAGATCTACAACTACAAAGCGCTCCGCGAAGGTCTCCTGCGCTCTGGAAGGCACACCTTCCGCACCGGCGGGGACACCGAGGTGCTCCTGCACCTGTACCGTGATCACGGGAAGGATATGCTTCCGTTGCTGAACGGCATGTTCGCCTTCGCGATCCACGACGTACGAGATGGTTCGCTCTTCCTGGCACGCGACCGCATGGGCAAGAAACCCCTGCACTACGCCGATCAGGCCGGCACCTTTGTTTTCGGCAGCGAACTCAAAGCCGTGCTCGCCCATCCCGCGGTGCCGCAAGCGCTGGACCTGCTGGCCCTGAACCAGTACCTCAGCTTCGACTACGTGCCCACACCGCACACCATCGCAGCAGGCGTGCGCAAGCTCGAACCCGGACACTTCCTCATCGTGCGCGCTGGCCGTATCCTGGAACACGCGGCATGGTGGTCCATCGATCTCACCAAAAGGCCCATCTCCCGCGAAGAGGCAATGACGCGATTGGATGACACCTTGCTGAAGGCCACCGAACGCCGACTGATGAGCGATGTGCCGCTCGGTGTTTTCCTCAGCGGTGGCATTGACAGCAGCGCTGTGGCCTGGTACGCCCAACGATCCGCGCCGCGTGGTATCGACACCTTCAGCATCGGCTTCGAGGAGGCGACCTACGATGAGAGCGCGCAGGCCCGGCTCGTCGCCCACCACATCGGCAGCCGGCACCACCAGGCCGTCCTGCGCCAGCGCGACAGCCTGGACATGATCCCGGAACTTTACGCCACCCTCGACGAACCCTTCGCTGACGCATCGTTGATCCCTACTCACCTGCTGAGCCGCTTCGCGCGCGAGCGGGTAACGGTTGCCCTCGGCGGGGATGGCAGCGACGAACTGCTGGCCGGCTATCCGACATTCGGAGCCGACAGGTTGCGACGACTTTTCGCCGCCTTCCCCGACCTGGTGATCCGCGCCGCGAAACGCTTGGCCGACCTGCTGCCAGCCAGCGATCGCAACATCTCCTTCGATTTCAAGGTGAAGCAATTCCTGCGCGGCTTCGGTTCGGGTCCGCAGCATGTCCATACGCGCTGGTTGGGCGGATTCACCCCGGAGGAGAAGCACGCGCTTTTCACACCGGAAGCACTGGCACGCCTCAACCAAGCGCGTGGACTGGAGCCCATCGACGACCTGCTTCGTGGATCGCCCTGGGCCAACACAGGAATGGATGAGGTCATCTTCATCTACCTCCGCACATACCTGTTGGACGATATCCTTTTCAAAGTGGACCGCGCCAGCATGTACGCCTCCCTCGAAGTGCGCGCACCGTTCATGGACGTGGAGGTGGTGGAGTTCATCAATTCACTGCCGAACGACCTGAAGCGGCGAGGCTTCAACGGAAAGTACCTGCTGAAGGAAGTGATGCGAGGCAAACTGCCCGACGCCATCATCGACCGGCCGAAGAAGGGGTTCGGGATCCCCCTGAGCGACTGGCTCCGCAATGAACTGCGACCGCTCTGCGAAGAGGTCCTTTCCCCAACCCGCATCGCGCAGGAAGGCCTCTTCAGCAGCGCCACCGTCGAACGCCTAAAACGGGAACACTTCAGCAAGCGCGCCAACCACCGCAAGCTGCTCTGGTCCCTGATGGTCTTCCACCTCTGGCGGAACGGCCAAGGCAAAGGCCTCCATTGACCGGGCCAGATCCACGGCCCCGCAAGCCGAAGCGAGGTATTTTCACCCCCGATGATGCGCTTGTCCCTTTTCTGCCTTCCGCTCCTGCTGGCCCCGCTTTCCCTGACAGCCCAGCGGTACGATCCGCTGCACCCGCCGAACACCTTCCGGAACGCGGACAATCCTTTTTATTGGAAGAACCGCCCACCGTACGTCGGTTATTGGCAGCAGGATGTCCACTACCGCATAAACGCCAGGCTGGACGAAACGCAGGACCATGCCGACGGTTCCGTTACGCTCACCTACTGGAACAATTCGCCGGACACGTTGCGCGAGGTGTTCTTCCATCTTTACCAGAACGCCTACGAAACCGGCAGCTACTTAGAGAAACTGGAACGCTCCCAGGGCGGTGACGCATGGGACACGTTGCGGCGCGGTACTGACATCTCCTCCTTCCGTGTTGACGGCCAGGAAGCCCCAAGGGAGTTGGACAACACCGTGATGCGCGTAGCCCTTCCAAAACCCCTGGTCCCTGGCGACCGCACCACCTTCGAATACACCTTCCGCACGCATTGGGCCAGCGGCTATCGCCGCATGAAGCTTTACAACGTCTGGGGGTACAAGCACTTCGACGGCACGCACTGGTACCCCCGCATCAGCGTGTACGACAAGCAGCACGGTTGGGACACCTACCAACATCTCGGGAGCGAGTTGTACGGCGACTTCGGAACCTTCGACGTGGAACTCGACATGCCCAACAACATGGTGGTGGAGGCCACAGGATGGCTGCAGAACCCGGACGACGTGTTGCCCGCTGACCTGCGCGCCAAGCTGGACCTCCGTAATTTCAAGGACAAACCCTGGAACGAGAAGCCGAGCGACATCATCCCGTACGACGCTTCGGTGCGAAAAACATGGAAGTACCATGCGGAGAACGTGCATGATTTCGCCTTTACAGCCGACCCCACCTACCGCATCGGTGAAGCGGAATGGAACGGGGTGAAGTGCATCGCCGTGGCCGAAGAACCACATGCCAGCGGCTGGCAGAACGCCGCCGAGTACTGCGCCAGGACGATCCGCTCGCACAGCGAGAACTTCGGCATGTACGCCTATCCCAAAATGGTGGTAGCCGACGCGTACGACGGCATGGAGTACCCCATGCTCACCCTGGACAGCGGACGCGATCCGGACTACCGCGGGCTATTCGTGCATGAGATCGGGCACAACTGGTTCTACGGGATGGTGGGCAACAACGAAACCTACCGCGCCATGCTGGACGAGGGCTTCACCCAGTTCCTCACCGCATATGGCCTGCAGGACATCGATGGCGATACGCTGGTAGAAGAGGCTCCCCGATCGAACTACGAGCGGAACTTCACCAACCCGAAGTCACCACGTGAAGAGGAGGTCTACTATGGCTACATGAGCGACGCAGTGCGTTGGGCCGTTCCTCCCATCGATACGCACAGTGACGAGTTCGGGTATTATGAGAAGCAGGGGCACGACGGTTTCGGCCATGTGTACGCGAAGACCTCCACCATGCTCTTCAACCTGCAATACGTGCTCGGCGATACCCTCTTCCAGCGCGCCATGAAAAACTACTTCCACCAATGGAAGATCGCCCACCCGACGGTCGAGGACTTCCGCAACAGCATCATCGGCTACACGCACGTGGACCTGAACTGGTTCTTTGACCAGTGGATCACCACGGACAAACGCATCGACTACAAGGTGCGCCGCGTGCGCAACCGACATGCTTCCGAAGGCCAGGAGATCCTCCTCCGCCGCAAGGGCGATATGCAGATGCCGCTGGACCTGTTGGTTACCGCCAAGGACGGCTCGAGCCATCACTTCCACATACCCAACACCTGGTTCCAAAAGGAAACGAACGCCACCGTGCTGCCGCGCTGGATCGGCTACGATGAATTGCAACGCGACTATACCGCCAAGGTGATCGTGCCATCGGGCATCGCGGACGTGGCCATCGACAGCACCTTCAGGCTCGCGGACATCTACCAGCCGGACAACCACCTGAAGCCACCCTTTGAAGCGGGGTTCGACCATCACATCCGGAACCGGCCCGACCGTCGCGTGTATGAGGGTTTCGTGCGGCCTGACCTCTGGTGGAACGGCTTCGATGGCATGAAGGCCGGCGTGCATTTCCACGGCGATTGGATGCGCTACAAGCACAAGTTGTGGGCTACCGCATGGATCAATACCGGGATCGCGCAATACCTTCCTGACAATGCGCCCACCGTGGGTTATAGCCCCATCTCCTTCAACGTACGATACGAGAACGGCACGGAGAAACTGCTGCGCGGATCGCGCGTGGAAGTGGCCGCCCGCATGCTTGATGGACTGGAACGTTATGCGGCGGCATTCAACTGGGACCTGCCGAACAGGAAGACCTCATTGCGCTCCTCGATCCGCTTCCTCCGCCGTCGCTCAGCTGGCGACCTGCGCTACTTGGTACACCCTGCGGAATGGGAACCGGATGCCCTGAACAGCGCATGGGACAACAGTGTGCGCCACCGTTACGATCATCGCTCCGGCAAGGGCAACCTGCTACTGAACGTGCGCAACAGTTCGGTGGGTTCGGTGAACGCATTTGCGCAAGCCACACTCACGGCGATCAACGAAAGCCGCCTCGGCCGCATGAACCTGCATACGCGCTGCTTCCTGCAATTCGGTACGGGTGCCACACCGCGGGAGAGCCAGTTGTTCCTCGCTGGGGCCTCCCCCGAAGAAATGATGGAGAACAAGTACACGCGAAGCGTCGGGTTCGTGCCGTACGACTGGGCCGGCCATGGCGCTAGTGTGAACCACTTCCATGCGGGAGGTGGACTGGGGCTGCGCGGCTACGCGGGGTATGTGGCGCCGGAACTGGATGATCGCGGAGAGCTGAGGCTCACCTACCGCGGGAATACGGGCGCCGCGTTCAATGCGGAGCTCGACATCGATGGACTCTTCCGCTTCCGCCCGAAGGCCACACGCGACTGGCTCCACGTGGATGCCTACTTGTTCGGTGATATCGGGGCGATAGGCTACCGAGAGGTGAGCGATGCGGGAACCACCGAACTGCAGCTGGCACCGCCACGCGCCGATGCCGGTGCCGGCATGGCGTTCACCATCAAGAAATTCTGGCGCCTTGTGGACGTTCACCCGCTCACCGTCCGCTTCGACGCGCCGCTCGTGCTCAGCAATCTCCCCTACGGAGAAGAAGACCACTTCGCGTTCCGATACGTCGTCGGGATCAACCGCAGTTTCTGAAGTCATGGACCGGGCAGCAAGCAGCAAGCAAAGAGCAGCAGGAAGAAACCTGTGGTGTATTGGCCGCTGCCTGCTGCTCTCTGCTTGCTGCTTGTTCTACCAAGGCGTCAGCCAGGCCCAAGGTATCTTCGGGCGCTGGGTGACCATCGATGACAACACAGGCAAAAAACGCAGCATCGTGGAAATCACCGAGCGTGGCGGCAAGGCCTACGGAACCATCGCACGACTGTTCCGGAATCCAAGTGAAGAAGCGGACCCGATCTGCGATGAATGCGATGCGGCCGATGACCGCCACAACAAAAAGGTGATCGGCATGGAGTTCATCCGCGACATGGTGCCCGACGGTGATGCGTGGGAAGACGGAACCATCCTTGACCCCGAGAACGGCAAGGTGTACGACTGCAAACTTTGGGTGGAAGACGGCAAGCTGATGGTGCGCGGATACGTGGCGCTCTTTTATAGGACGCAGGTGTGGGTGAGGGAGTGAGCTAGCGTAATAGCGTTACATGCCCGTGGCGATCGATCATACCGCCGTCCACACATCGATCAACGTACCGCAGCAAATAGACGTAGGTACCATCCGGTATAGCCCTGCCCTTGAAGTTGCCGTCCCACTCCTTCCCAGGATCGGTGCTATGAAAGATGAGTTCACCCCAGCGGTTGAAGATCGATAGCTCAAAGCTATCGAGGGCCGCACCAACCACTTTAAATGTGTCGTTCCAACCATCAGCATTCGGGGTGAACACGTTCGGAACAAAAGCAAGGCCATTGCCGTCCTCATCTGAACTTACGATGATCTGACCTTGGCGTGGGCAGCCGAAGGCGTCCAACAACTGGTATCCGTATGTGCCTTCTAACAAATAGACCGTCGCTTGGTCGGAACCAGTACTCCACAAGACTTCGCTCACCCCTTCCGGCAATTCGACACTTACAGGTTCCCCGGGACATGTGCCGAAATGCTCTGACAGACCGATCCATTCGGCCATGTCGATCGTCACCTCATCGATTGAACTCCCGCACGCGTTCTCAACAGTGGCGGACCAAGTGCCCGCCGAATCGACGATCAGCGTCGACGCACCACTGCCATCAGACCAAGTGACCGGTCCACCCTCAGCAATGAGTGGGGTGATCTCCAGGACGGTCGGCTCGCATAGAGTGGTATCCGACATAAAAACGACGAGGGGTAGCTGCTGCACGCCTATTGCCACCGTATCAGATGCTTCACAGCCATCAACCGAAACCTGCACCCAATATGTCCCCGGTACAATAACAAGGATGGATGGTATCGGGTCCGGTGTTGAACTCCAGCTTGTATTCGAACCCGCGTACCCGGATGCGAGCGTGACGGATACCGTGCCACAACAAATGGTGTCAGGTCCCAGATCCACCACTGGTACAGGAGACACATACACAATGACGGAATCGATCGTCGAGCATCCCAATGAACCGACCTCCACCCAGTAGATACCTGGAGCGGTCACAAGGAGCGAGTCCGCACTGGATCCGTCCGACCACAGGCATCCAAAACCCGACTGCTGAGCCGCTAGCGCCAGGACGTCGCCATCGCAGATGACCGTGTCCGGACCGATATCGATCAAGGGTGGATTGGTCTGTCCTACGATGATGGTATCACTTCCGGAACAGGCGCCTGACGACACATGCACCCAATAGGTCCCTGGCTCCTCCACAACGAACACGCTTCCTTCGGTCCCGTCGCTCCAGACCGTTTCGTCCCATGGCTGCCCCACGTCCAACACTATGGTCCCGTCACCGCACAGCGCCGAGTCGGGACCCAGATCCAAGCCCGCAAAAACTCCCGCGGCTACTTCAATAGTATCCGTTCGCGTACAGCAATCCATGGTGACGGTTACCCAGAACGTTCCGGCATTGGTGACCACCAGTGAATCGGCCGTTGATCCATCCAGCCATACCTGCGACGATTCTGGCACCCATGCGTACAGGGTCAATTGACCGCATATCGCTGTATCCGGACCCAGATCCAGTGCAATGTCACACTCCTCAACCAAAAAGGCCGGTCCAACAGACGTAGCGTCGGCATCGAGCGCGATCGAAAGTGGGGAAGCCATCGTTGCAGGGTCAAAAGTCACCTCAGGCAATTCGGTTGTCACCACCTCGATGTCGGCGACATCACCACAGGCCATCAAACCCTGGACATCTGTCCGCGCGAGTAGCAGATCATCATCGGCCCCGTTCCTTTCAGCCCATGTGAACATAAAGCCATCATCCAGTGCGATCAGGTTCTTCACATAAAGGTGGGGAGCCATATGGACCGAGCCATCCAAACCATAGACGCGTGACCAAAGGACATCGCCCGTGGGAGAGACCGCCAGCAGGAACGCTCGTTGAAATCCGGCTCCTAAGGTCCGCCCTGCAACGACGTAGCCGAAGGATGTAGCGAGCACTTTGGTGCATAGCTCGCTCGAACTGCCCACAATGTCGTAGTCACGTGCCCAAGAAACATTCCCCTCGGTGTCGGTTCGGATGAGACCGATGCTATTGAGTCGGCACGATTCCATTTCTATGCGGCGTAGCTGACGGCTGGGTCTTCGAAGAAGGACATGACCAGTTCCTTGTCCTGAACGATGCGGTTCA
>JANOPI010000006.1:0-1682 GCA_031421755.1 Flavobacteriales bacterium
TTCAATTTGGCTTGTTCGCCGCGCCGAAGTTCGATGAGCATCCGTTTCGGAGGTTTGCTCGCGAGGTAGCGCACATCACATTGTCGGCTGGCACTCAGCCCGGCCTGTTCCGCATCACCGTCAAAGTCGAGCACGCGATTCTTGGGAAGGATCACGTTCAAGCGGCCGCTTGGTGCAAGCAAGCGATCCACCACTTCGATCAGCTCTTGGAAGGTGAGGCCGCCGCTGTGCTTCGCAACGCCCATACGATCATCCGTCGATGCCATTTCACCCGGATAGAACGGCGGATTGCAGATGATCAGGTCATACGGCTCGCTCGCCTTCATGCGCCGTGCGTCCATCCGATGCACGCGTATGCGATCAGCCCATGGACTTGCCGCTGCGTTCTCTGCGGCCTGTTGCGCTGATGCATCATCGATCTCCACGGCATCGATCATCGCTTCGGCGTTGCGTTGTGCGGCGATCAATGCCAGAAGACCGGTACCCGTGCCAATGTCGAGGACGCGTTGGGCATCGGTGTAGTCCGTCCATGCGCCGAGGAGCACGCCGTCCGTTCCGACCTTCAGGGCACTCCGATCCTGGCGTATGGTGAATTGCTTGAAGTGGAAATGGGGGTTGGGCACTGGTCGCCAATTATAGATCGCTTCTTCGCAGTATCGTAGGCTTCGCAATTATAGATCGCTTCGTCGCATCATCGTAGGCTTCGCAATTACAGATCGCTTCGTCGCAGAGCCTCCTCGCGAATGTTCAGGGAGTGCGGTACAGATCGATCAGGCCTTCAGGTGTGCGGATCAGCAAGGAACGCTCCTCCATGTTGATGTCCACGATCATCTCATCCACCAAGGGTACCATTACTTCTTGGGTGCCGAGCATGATCACCAGTACGGGATTCTTCGCGTTGCCTTCGAGCGCGGTCACTTCGCCGAGGTCACCGTGTTTCTCATCTCTTACGAGCATGCCGACAAAGTCTTCCGGATCCCAGCTTTCGTCGCTGCCATCCAGCAAGTGGCCGGGAGGAGCATAGATGTCGCGACCCACAAGAATGCTCGCGCTCTGCGGATCATGAAAGTCGTCGAATTTGATCAGTGTGTTCTGGTTCTTCTCGTAAAGCTTGCTGAAGAAGAAGGGGACGCGCTGGCCATCGATATCAACGAAAATGGAACCGGCGTGCGTGATCTCGTCGATGTCCACTTCTTCCAAGTGAACGGTGAGTTCACCTTGGTGCCCCCAGGGTTTGCCAAGGCGGCCGAGGAAGTGCAGGCTGTCGATATCCATGGTACACTGTGCGGCGTGAAAGTAGATGACCTGATCGAGGAAGGCCGCCCATCCACACCTTTGCCCCGATGCGCAACCACTTTCCCCTCGCTTTCGCGATCGCTGGCAGCCTGACCTGTACCGGACAACAATCGCCTCCGGGCATTATCCCACTACCGAAAATGTTGACGGTGGACAGCGGCACTTTCGCCATTGGCCGGGCAACAAGCATCATCGTCGGGCAGAAGACCCTGGAACAGGAAGCGAGTTACCTGCAATCGGCCCTAGAACCGCTGTTGGGAGCGGCACCCGCCTTGATCCACGAAGACCGCACGCCCAGCGCCGCCAACCCCAGGGCTGTTCCGGGTAGCATTCTATTGCTACTCAAGTCGGGGACCTCGTTGCCACAAGAAGCCTATGAACTCACC
>JANOPI010000007.1:0-2394 GCA_031421755.1 Flavobacteriales bacterium
CTACGGCACGCAGAAGAACTGGATGGCGGTGCGGCAGGAACTGCTGTACTACACCAAGGGCGATCCCGTGTTCAATGTGGAGGCCGAGTACACGGACATACCGAAGATCCTGCGCGGCTACTACAAGGAGGTCGCTGGCGAACGTCAGGAGAACTTGGAACGTGGAAAGTCGGAGAACATTCGTGCCGGGAACGTGTGGGTGGATATCCAGCAGGTGTTCTACCGTATGGACGAGAACGTGTCTGGCTGCTACGCTCAGAAACCGCTGAAGAGCATCGAGCGCATCGTACAGGCCAGTTCCAACAAGGGCGATGCGGTGCTCGACTTGTTCGCGCATGCAGGAACGACCTTGATCGCATCCGAGCTATTGGGGCGCCGCTGCTTCACCGCCGAGATCGACCCGATCTTCTGCGAGATCAGCATCCGGCGGCTGGAGCATCTGCGCGCGACAGGTCGCAAGGGCTGGCAGAACGGGCATGCGTTCGAGAAGGAGCTTCCGGAGTTGGTTGCATCCGGTAGCACCGAAGAGCTTCGATCAGAAACACCTGCCCGCCTTCAGGCATCACTGTTCTGACAATCGATGGAGCACCTGAAGGAACGCCTGGAGAAGTTGCTGCGTTCCTATGCGGGTGAGAAGGATCTGCGGCGGCGTTTGGAAACGCTGGTGTCCATCCATCCCTTCAATGAGCAGGAGTTCATCATCGCGCACCTGCTCGCTGCTGATGTGATCGCGCTCAAGGCATACCTGAGCATCCGCGAAGAATACATCGCGCGCAACCCCTACCTCGATCTGTTCGAGAAGGGTCCGACGGCCTTCGGCATCACTTGGGCGCAAGGCCTGTTGAAGCAATTGGTTCCGGACCTCACGGCGCCGAAGCGGGCCACTGATCCAGATGCCAGCCAATACGACTTCGTGCTGGACGGCAAGATCAGGATCGAAGTGAAGGCATCGCGCGCTGTAGATGCCGCGTCGAACGAGCCGTTGATCATCAAAGCCCTCAGCTCAGATTCCACGAAGCGTTTCGACATGAACTTCCAGCAGTTGAAGCCGCGCTACTGCGACGTGTTCGTGTGGGTCGCCGCTTGGCGCGATGTGATCCGTTACTGGGTCATGGCATCGAAGGAAGTCGAGAAGCACCCGGACTACAGCACCGGCCAGCACAAGGGCAATGTTGGCGAAGGACAGTTGCACCTGAACAACCGCAACCTGAAGTCCTTCGAGAAGTACCTCACCGCATCCGATAAACTCGGTGATGCGATCCGGGCGGCGCACAAAAGGCAGGTGAAAAAGGGATAGGGCATGCAACGACAAGTCGTGGGGCTCAAGCGTCATCAGACCCGCCGCGGCTTGCGAACCTGCCTGCCGTAGTCAGGACGGGGCAGCGAGGACCACCGACACCTCGGGGCAGGTCGGCAATAGGAAGGACCGGAAGTAGACCCGGACTGCGACCGTGTGGCACAACATGTCGGGGTGCGAAATTCCCAATTCGCAGGCAACCACCTGTAGATCAGCTACGTCATTGGGTGACAAAACGATACATTTGAGCCAGTCCGACAGTGGACAAGAGCGCACATTCCAATGGGTGACAACAGCGAAATCGACCTCAAGGGCCTGACTTTCATCCGGGCCTATCAGCGCGCTACCGGGAAGGCCCCGCCCCTTCGTGCCATTGGTACTGCCGTCGGCTACGATTCGCCACGGTCCGTACAAATGATGCTTAAGCGCTTGGCGGATCGAGGACTTCTGGGGTATGCGAACGGCGTGATCTCGATCTCCAGCGACATCAACAGTGCTGCGATGCACACAGTTGATGTTCCGCTGGTAGGGTCAGTAGCGTGCGGACTTCCGACGTTGGCGGAACAGGAACCGGAAGGGTGGGTGAAGATCTCAACGCGCATTGCGCCTCCGGGTCATACCACCTTCCTACTTCGTGCCAGGGGGACCTCAATGAACGCCGCGCGCATCCCGATCAACCCCGGAGAACTGGTGCTCATCCGACAACAGGCACACGCAAGCCCTGGTGATCTCGTGGTGGCCCTGATCAACGACGAAGCCACGATCAAGGAGTTCTCTCGACAAGGCGAACATGTGGTTCTGCGCCCGCGCTCAACCGATCTAACACACAAACCCATCGTGGTGACTGATGATCTCATCATCCAAGGCGTCGTTGTCGCGGTGATCCCCGATGTCCTCTCGTAGCAACCAAGAACGAAAACCAACAACAACACTCATGACCAAATCGACACGCAATACCGGCAAGGCATGGACCCCGGCCGAGGTGAAGCAACTCGCTCAGCTCGCCACCCAGAACACACCCACACGGGTGATCGGCCTCAAGCTTGGTCGGACCCCGGACGCGTTATACACCAAGGCCTCGGCGGAGAACATTCCGC
>JANOPI010000008.1:0-16377 GCA_031421755.1 Flavobacteriales bacterium
GATGCGCCCGGCGACCTGAACAAGCAGTACGAGGTGATCGCGGGCAGCAAGTTGCGGGAGGAACTGCGTGAGCTCAACTACGCCGGTGGCCTGGAGTACTGGTACGCCAAGCAATTCGCCTTCCGCACGGGCTACTTCTACGAGCACCAGACGAAAGGCAACCGCAAGTACTTCACCATGGGACTCGGCGTGCGCTACAGCATCTTTTCGCTCGACTTCAGCTACCTGATCGCCAACACGCAACGCAGCCCGCTGGCCAATACACTGCGCTTCACCTTGGGCTTCAACTTCGACGGTAAAGCGAGGAAGAAGGAAAGCGACGTGGAATGACCTTCCGCGTAGGCACTGGCACCGATATCCACCAGCTTGTGGAAGGCCGTGAGCTTTGGCTCGGCGGTATCCGGATAGCGCATTCCAAAGGAGCGCTGGGCCATAGTGATGCCGATGTATTGCTCCACGCCATTTGTGACGCGTTGCTCGGCGCGGCAGGACTAGGCGACATCGGACATCATTTTCCCGATACGGACGTGCGCTGGAAAGGGGCGGACAGCAAAATGCTCCTTCAGCACGTGATGGTCCTTCTTGATGAGAACGGTTGGTGCGTGGGGAATGTGGACAGTACGCTATTGCTCGAACGCCCGAAGATCAACCTGCACATACCGGCGATGCGTTCGGTGATCGCGGGGATCATCGGGGTCGAAGAGGGTGCTGTTTCCATCAAAGCCACCACCAACGAGGGCCTCGGCTATGTAGGTCGCGAGGAAGGGGTTTGCGCCCATGCCGTGGCGCTGATCATGGCACCGGCTTCCAGCCGGTGATCAGAAACACCGCCTGGAAGCCGGTACCACGGTCAATCGTCGTTGTCCGCCGGTAGCTCCATGAAGCCCGCCAAGGATTGCTCATCCTCGAAGAAGAACACGCGCAATTGTACCGTATCACGCAGCAGGTCGATCTTGCCGATCTCCACCCGGCTGGCTTTCACGCCCAAGCGCGCCTCGAGATCGGCATAGAGTTCCGCCCGTTTCGCGGGCTTGATCAGGTCGATCTTTTCGTAGATCAGTTGCCGCATGGCCTCGTGCCGCGTGAGCCACAAGTGCTCCATCACGTACACCAGCCCCAGGATCATACTGTTGGTGAAGAGCAGTTCGGCCAAGCTCACCTTCTTGCTCACCAGCGCGTTGATCACCGCCAAGGTGATCACCGTGAACAGGTAGGTCATATCCTTCACGCTCAACTGCTCGGTGCGGTAGCGGATGATGCTGAACACGGCGAACAGTCCAAAACCGAAGCCCATGCTCAGCTTCACATTGTTCATCAGGATGCACAGGAAGAAGATCAGGACGTTGAAGACGAAGTAGGTGAACAGATTCTCCTTCTTGCGGTGGATCGGGTAGTAGATCATCCGGATCAGCGCGAAGACCACGATCAGGTCCAGGCTGAACTTGAAGAGCATCTCCCACAGGTCGGGGTGGAAGAGTCGCATGCCGAAAACGCGGGTCATCATCGAAGGGTGGGGTCAGGCTGCGCGGCGAAGATGCTCCAAACGCAGCAACACGGGCTTAAAGGCGTTGCGCTTCGGGGCCAGGCCCAGCAACAACATGCCCACGCAGTATTTGCTCATGCCACTTGGGCGGTTTCCGCTGGCCCGCATCAACGCTGCGAAAGGGGAACCCCGGTCAGCCTTGGATTCTTTCAGTTCCGCCACGCAGATACCGTTGAGGTCCGCGCTGCGATCCGGGGTTGTGAATCGCAACCCGCGATCGATCGTGAGCCGCTCCGGCCGCGTGCGATGAACGAGCGTTAGCCGGGTGAAGTGGTTCCACAGAACGGGCAACATCGGGTCAGCGCAACCGCTGGCTTGGATCACGAAAGCTTGTTGAACGGCGGTCAACGTTTCCGGGATCGTTGCTTCCCGACGCCGGACCTTGTCCGTGGCGCCGCGACCTGTCTTGCGCTTCACCTCCAAAAAAGTGAGGCCGCTGCCGAGGTACTCCCGAAAGCGCGTCTTGCTCCTGAACACGCGCCCGTTGTGGTGGTCCAGGAAGTGTTTCAGGTCGGATGTATCGAAATAAAGCGACCGGTAACCCACGCCCCGCGCTCCATTCACCTCCAGTAGCCGGTATTCGGGCATCAGCGCTTCCAGGTAAGTGGCCAGGTCAGACTCGCGAAAGGCGAACTTGGTGTCCGTGCGGGATAGCAGCTTCACCCCGTCCATTTCAGCAAGGCTGATCGGGTCGAAGCGGGCAATGAGCTCTTCCAACGTGGACATGCTTCCGTACAAGGAGGCCAAATCTATCCAAGACGGTCACTGCTTGCCATGCGCGCCGCATCCCGCGCTACATTCACGGCCCTTTCGCGAGGCCGCCACCCGTGCAGCCCCAGCGATCCGGGTCGCACGCTGAACGCCGAGAGCACATGAGCACCAACCGCAAGATCGCGCTCCACTACCTGCAACACGCCTCTTGGAAGGCGATGCCCAAAGAAGACCGCGAGCTGTTGGAGCACGCCGCCAAAGCCGCACGCAGGGCCTACGCGCCGTATTCGAAGTTCCGTGTGGGAGCCGCTTTGCGCATGGAAGATGGGCAGGTGGTGGAAGGCAACAACCAGGAGAACGCGAGTTTCCCCGCTGGCATTTGCGCGGAACGCACCGCCTTGCATGCCGCCATGAGCGCCACACCGAAAGGCACCATCGAAAGCATGGCCATCGTGGTGCCGCAAGTGCGCGGTTCGCGCCCTGTAACGCCCTGCGGAATTTGCCGACAAGCCCTGCTGGAACAGGAACGCCGCCAAGAAGGGCCCATCCGCCTGCTCATGGGATTGATGCGCGGACCCGTGATCGAGATGTTCAGTGTGGACGCCCTGCTGCCGCTCTCGTTCGATAGTGCGCATCTGCCCGGAGCGCGGAAAAAACGCGCGTAGCGCGGGCTTTACCGGAGCGTGTCGGCTGGTATCTTCGGCCCGACCATGGCAACGAAGACAGCCCCCAGCAAAGCCCCTAGCAAGCCCTCTCCGAATGGTGGTTTCACCAAGGAGACCTATGTGCGTTGGTTCAAGGACATGCTCCTGATGCGCCGCTTCGAAGAGAAGACCGGCCAGCTCTACACCATGCAGAAGTTCGGTGGGTTCTGCCACCTCTACATCGGGCAGGAGGCCATCCTCGCTGGCATGATCACCGCGATCCGCACCAGCGATCGCATCATCACCGGCTATCGTGATCACGCCCACCCGCTCGTATTGGGAACGCCCGCCAAAAATGTGATGGCCGAACTTTTCGGGCGCATCACGGGCACGAGCAAGGGCAAGGGTGGAAGCATGCACTATTTCGACAAACGCCGCAACCTCTTCGGTGGCCACGGCATCGTCGGTGGGCAGATCGGCCTCGGCGCGGGCATCGCCTTCGCTGACAAGTACCGCGGTGAGGATCATGTGACGCTCTGTTCCATGGGTGATGGCGCGGTGCGCCAAGGGATCCTTCACGAGACGTTCAACATGGCCATGACGTGGAAGCTCCCTGTGATCTTCATCATCGAGAACAACGAGTACGCTATGGGCACCAGTGTTGAGCGCACCAGCAATGTGCATGATCTGTATACGCTGGGCGAGAGCTACGACATGCCCGGCGAGCCTGTGAACGGCATGCGCTGCGAGGACGTACACAATGCCATCTCCAAAGCCGCTGCGCACTGCCGTGCAGGGAACGGACCGTACCTGTTGGAGATCAAAACATACCGCTACCGTGGGCACTCCATGAGCGATCCGCAGAAGTACCGGACCAAGGAAGAGGTGGAGCAATACAAACAGCAGGACCCGATCGAGGGCGTGCGCAAGGTGATCCTGGAGAACGCGTGGAGTTCCGAAGCCGAACTGGAGCAGTGGGACGCCGCCGTGAAGAAGGAAGTGGAGGACGCCGTGAAGTTCGCAGAGGAAAGCCCGCTGCCGCCCGTGGATGAATTGTACCTGGACGTGTACAAGCAGAAGGATTATCCGTTCATCAAAGACTGAGTTTCCACCGCCAAAACGCAAAGAGCGCCAAGAATGCGCAACGCTATGTTCCGACTTTTCGCACAGCGATCGTTGAGGGCGAAACCTTGGCGTCTTTCACGTCGTGACGGTTAAACAAGAAGAAGACATGGCCGAGATCGTGAAAATGCCCAAGCTGAGCGACACCATGACCGAAGGGGTCGTGGCGAAGTGGAACAAGAATGTGGGCGACGCTGTGAAGAGCGGCGACATCCTCGCCGAGATCGAGACGGACAAGGCCACGATGGAATTCGAGAGCTACCTCGATGGTACGCTCCTGCACATCGGTGTACAACAAGGTCAGGCCGCGCCGGTGGATTCGGTGCTCGCGATCTTCGGAACCCCCGGTGAAGACATCAGCAAGCTCTTGGCCGAGTCGGCTGCGGCGGCACCGAAAGCAGAGGCGGCCGCTGCGCCGAGAACCGAAGAACCGAAGGCTGAAGAACTGACGCAGGAAGCACCCAAGGAGGCCGCGAAGCCTGCGGCAACGACTGCGCCAGCTTTCGTGCGCGCTTCGGCACCAGCAATGGCTCCTGCGCAAACGAACGGTCGCGTAAAAGCCAGCCCGCTCGCGAAGAACCTCGCAGAAGAAAAGGGTATCGACATCAGCCGTGTGCGCGGCAGTGGCCCCGATGGCCGCGTGACGAAACACGACATCGAGGAATTCACAAGCGCGAGTATGGCGCAGTTCGTTCCGCAGGAAGAACGGTTTACCGAAGTAGCGGTAAGTCAGATGCGCAAGACGATCGCCAAGCGCCTCGCCGAAAGCAAGTTCACCGCGCCGCACTTCTACCTCACCATCGAGCTCGACATGTCGCGGGCGATGCAAGTCCGAGAGGCCATCAACGCGAGCATCGCTCCGGACAAGATCTCCTTCAACGACATGGTGATCAAAGCCGTGGCCGTTGCACTGAAGCAGAACCCGAAAGTGAACAGCTCTTGGCTCGGCGATCGCATTCGCTACAATGAGCACGTACACATCGGTGTGGCCGTGGCGGTGGAAGATGGATTGCTCGTGCCCGTCGTCCGTTTCGCTGACGGCAAGTCACTGCGCAGCATCGGTGGTGAAGTGCGCGAACTCGCGGCGAAGGCCAAGGGGAAGAAGCTGCAGCCCTCGGAATGGGAAGGCAACACCTTCACCATCTCCAACCTCGGCATGTTCGGCATCGAGGAGTTTACCGCCATCATCAACCCGCCCGATGCGTGCATCCTCGCCATCGGCGGCATTATGGAGAAGCCCGTGGTGAAGAACGGCCAGGTCGTTGCTGGCCACACGATGAAGGTGACCCTGAGCTGCGACCACCGCGTGGTTGACGGTGCCACCGGCGCGACTTTCCTGAACACCTTCAAGCAGATGCTGGAAGAGCCTGCGTTGATGTTGGGGGTGGGGGCGATCTGATCGCGTATGCGATCCTCGTTGCTCGTATTCGGTCAATTCGGTTCCATCGCCGTTCTGCTCTTCGGCGGCGGTTGGCTCCTTCCCTGGTGGGCGTGGTTGGTCTTCGCCACGGGTCTGGGGCTCTTCATTTGGGCCAGTGCTTCGCTCGGCGGGAACAACTTCACCATCCTGCCCGATCCACGCCAAGGCAATACGCTTTCGCAACGCGGCATCTATCGCTTCCTGCGCCACCCGATGTATACGGCGGTGCTGCTCTGCGGCGTGGCGGTATCGTTCGGCGCGCCGAGCCTTGCGCGATGGATCGCCTTGGGCGTATGCGTCGTTGTGCTGGTGTTGAAGGTGCGCCATGAGGAAGCCCTGCTCACCGCACGGCACCCGGACTATCCGGAGCGTATGCGCAGGGTGGCCCGCCTGCTGCCCGGTGTGTGGTGAACTGTTCTTATACCATGGGGTATAATACCATGGGGTATAAGGAAAGGCTCAATCACCGACCACCGCCGGCTGATCCATGAATTCCCTGCGGAACCACAGCTCGAAACCGGGATCCAAAAATCCCCAGCCGGTCTTCACCCGTTCGATCACGTCGTTGGCCTCCAGGATCTCCCGCGCCTTTTGCACGTTGCGCGGTGTGCCCAGGCGGTAGCCGTGCATCACGTCCATGCTGGTGAGTTTCGTTTCGCCGCTGGCGATGGCTTTCAGCAGGTTGATGCCCGTGAGGCTGATGCGCTCGCAATTGAGCTGGTAGAAAGGCGTGTTGGCGTCCAGCACGAGTTCAAGTGCGGTGTCCAGGCCGGTGCGTTCCACCTTTTTGCGTGTGCGGTCCCAGGTGAAATGCGCCATCTGCTGCACGTACCAGCTATGGCATTTCATCGTATTGGCCAATGCGGTGGCCAGTTCCGGGCTGATCGACTTGCCCGTGCTCTTGAAGCGCTCTTGGATAAACGTCGTCCAGTGTTCAATGCCGATGCGCTCTAGCCATAGCAGGTCGCCGAAGCGGTAAAAAGGCATGCCGCTGCTGTCGAACAGATCGGCCATCATGTGGCGCTTGCTGCCATAGAGCACGTAGGTCACGTGCTTGTGGCGCTGCCAGTGCGCGCGCATGAGCTTCTGCATACGCAGGTCATCATGCCAGCCCTTCATGTTCTGGAACTCATCGATGCAGACCACCAACCGCAGCTTCTTCGCTTTGGCTACGCGTTCGGCCATGTCCAGGATGTCGCCTGCGTGCTTGCGCGCTTCTTTCCAGTCGAAACCGAAGGAAACCTCTCCCTCCAGCTCTGTACCGATGGAGATCTTGGGCATAACGGCCTTGAAGAAGGTCTTGGCGTTGCGCACCTGCTCCTCCCACCCGTTGCTCGTGGCTTCCAGCACGGCCTTGGTCAGGTTCTCCAAAAACTCCTCGAAGGTGCCGCAGGTGAACATGTCGAGGATGGCGATACGCGCGTTCTTGCGTTCGGTCCGCAGTTCGAGGGCCGCCTGCTCCACCAGTGAACTCTTGCCCCAGCGGCGTGGGCTGATGAGGATGGTGTTGATACCACCCGCCATGTTGCCCTTCAGCCGAGCGAGTTCCTTGCGGCGGTTGTTGAAGGTGCCGCGGCTCACCGTGCTGCCGAAATCGAACGGCGTGGTCCGCTCTTCCATGCTGTAAAGCTATTATACCTTGGGGTATTATACCATGGGGTATAAAAATTGATCCATTCCGTGACGTAATTTCCCGCCGTGCAGGGCTTCGCGGAAACCCCCATCGAGTACCTCAAGGGCGTCGGTCCACAGCGGGCCGAGCTGCTGCGCGTGGAACTGCGCATCGCCACGTTCGGCGACCTGTTGCAGCACTTCCCATTCCGCTATGTGGACCGCAGCCGCTTCCACACGGTGAGTGAGTTGCAAGGTGAAGCCGAGAACGTGCAATTGCGCGGCACCGTTTCGCAGGTGAAGACACTGGGCGAGAAGATGGCCCGGCGCCTCACGGCCAAGCTCACCGACACGACGGGCAGCATCGATCTGGTCTGGTTCAAAGGCATCCGGTGGTTGCAGCCGGTGTTGAAGGAAGGGGCGGAGTTCATCATATTCGGAAAGGTCACCGAGTTCAATGGGCGCTTGAACATGGCGCATCCCGAGCTGGAACCCGCCGCGCAATGGGACCACGGCCTGGACAGCTCGCTGCAACCCGTGTACAGCACCACGGAGAAGGCATCTGCAAAAAGCTTGAACAGCCGGGGTATCCAGAAGCTCGTGGAAGCACTGATCCAACGCCCTGACTTCGCGCTCGCTGAAACACTGGATCCGGATATCGTTGTGCAACTCGGTGCTATGTCGCGCATGGACGCGTACCGCCATGCACATGCGCCGCGTGATCAGCAAACGTTGGATGTGGCCATTCGCCGTCTGAAATTCGAGGAGTTGTTCTTCATCCAACTCCAACTGCTGAAGCAGAAGGTCCTGATGGCGCGCAGTGTGCATGGCGTGCGCTTCACGAAGGTGGGCGAACTGTTGAACGATTTTTACACGAAGCACTTGCCGTTCGAACCCACCGGGGCACAAAAGCGCGTGGTGAAGGAGATCCGCAAGGACATGGGCAGCGGGAAGCAGATGAACCGCCTGGTGCAAGGGGATGTGGGCAGCGGCAAAACACTTGTCGCACTGCTCAGTATGCTCATCGCGCTGGACAACGGCTACCAGTGCGCGCTGATGGCCCCGACGGAGATCCTCGCGCAACAGCACTATGCCACGCTTTCGCGCATGCTGAAGGATATGCCGCTGGAAGTGCGCCTGCTCACCGGCAGTACGAAGACCGCTGAGCGCAGGGGCTTATTGATGGCACTCGCCACAGGGCGTATCCACATCCTCATCGGTACGCATGCGCTGCTGGAGGATCCCGTGGTTTTCGCCAAGCTCGGCCTGGTTGTGATCGATGAACAGCACCGATTCGGTGTGGCGCAAAGAGCTCGACTGTGGGCGAAGGCTGAAGTTCCACCGCATGTGCTGGTGATGACCGCCACACCGATCCCGCGCACGCTCGCGATGACGTTGTACGGTGACCTGGACGTGAGCGTGATCGATGAATTGCCACCCGGCCGCAAGCCCGTAAAAACCGTGCACCGCTTCGACTCGTCGCGCAACGCGGTGTTCTCGTTCCTGGATGAGGAGATCACCAACGGCAGGCAGGTGTATGTGGTGTACCCGCTGATCGAAGAGAGCAAGAAAGGTGATGCGGCCAGCAATCCCGCCAAGGACCTGAAGGATCTGATGGACGGCTTCGAGAGTCTTTCGCGTCGTTTCCCCTTGCCGAACTATGCCGTGGGAATGGTGCATGGCCGCATGGATCCTGCGACGAAAGACTTCGAGATGGCCCGCTTCAAGAAGGGCGAAACGAACGTACTTGTTTCAACTACGGTGATCGAAGTAGGCGTGGACGTACCGAACGCGAGTGTGATGGTGATCGAGAACGCCGAGCGTTTCGGACTTTCGCAATTGCACCAGTTGCGTGGGCGCGTGGGGCGCGGTGCCGATCAGAGCTTTTGCATCCTGATGACCGGCGACAAGTTGGGCAACGACAGCCGCACGCGCATCAGCACCATGGTGCGCACGAATGATGGTTTCGAGATCAGTGAAGTGGATCTTCGTTTGCGCGGACCCGGCGACCTGATGGGCACCATGCAGAGCGGGATACCTGAATTGCATATCGCCGACCTGATCCATGACGTGGAGATCCTGCAGTCCGCCAGGGCCGTGGCGCAGCGCGTGTTGGATGAGGATCCGGACCTGCGATCGCCCAGCCACGCGAATGTGGCCGCAGCGCTCGCTGAGCGTATGAGGGACAAACCCGTTTGGGGCAGGATCAGCTAAGCTTCGATCGCCTGTTTGCGGCGGATGCTATCAGGGTCCAGCACATGCTGCAATGCCCCGCCGGCAATAAGGAATTGTGCGATCGCGTAAGTGAGGATGATCACTGCCGGTGACCAGTCCAGCGGCTTGATGAAGCGATTGGCGGCCAAAAGGCTGTCCGATACCATGAAGAACAGCGCCCCGACCATCACCATCCAGAAGCTGCGCGGGAACGTCCGCATCCACCGGAACGCAGCGAGCATGGCCATGAAGGCGATCACCACCACGTACGCGATCACAGGTATCATCAGGTCCCCGTCAAGTTTCTCCACCAGCTTCCAGGAGAACAGCACGGCGAAGAGCGCGATGCCTATCGCTACGCCCGAACTGAGCATCCAGCCTTCCCCTTCGCCCACCTCCGAGATGTTGTTGATGAACGCGATGCAATAGCACAGATGCGCGACCAGAAAAGCCCCAAGGCCGATCAGGAAGAAGAATTCGTCCCAGTGCTGGAACATCAGTGCCACATCACCTGCGAGCGAGAAGAACAACCCGGCCTGGATGAAGATCGTGAAGCGATCCCCATACCGCCGGCTGTTGAAGAAGAACCACGAGGAAAGCACGATCATCATCGCTGGTTTGCACATGTACTCCAACATGTGCCGGTCCGTAGACACGGCAACCGCGCAGCCTATGGTCGCCAATGCGTACAGCCCGATATTCAACCGATGATCCTTTGTGATCCCCATCGCGCGTTATGTGCGGCGAATTTAGTTGTGCTCCGCATCCGGCCACACACGCCAGACGTGCGCGGGGATGCCGCGGTGCATGGTGAGTTCACCGCACGTCATCCCGTTCTTCCTCGCCACGGCTTGGCTGAGCGCGTTCCCCGGATCGATGAGTGAGATGACCGATGACGCGATCCGATGCTTGAACACGAACAGCTTGCTCGCGTTGGCCGCTTCGCTCGCGTAACCCTTGCCCCAATGCTCCGGAAGCAGGTGGTAGCCGATCTCCAGTTCTGGCTGGCCGCCTACCTCCTGCAGGAGAAGGCCGCATTGGCCTACCGGCGTCCCATCGCGCAACAGCAATGCGTTCAGCCCACTGCCGTCCTGCGTGTAACGGTCCATCGCGCGTTTGATCATGAACTCGCAATCGGCACGGCTGCCGCGGGTGAACGGCATGAAGCGGATGGCCGTCGCATCGTTGATGTAGCCCATCCACCAGTCGACGTCTTCCAACGTGAGATGACGGAATGACAACCGCTCGGTCTTCAGGTTCTCCAATGACGGGATCGGGAGCGTGATCATGCGATGTCGGGTTCGTCGGTGGAAAGAACGACGAGATGGATCATACTGGCGGTGCCCAGGAATATGACCGCCGGGAACCATGTCCATTGCCACAGGCTGAAGCAGAGCGCGATGCCGACCAGCACGAACAGAACAATGCGAGAGCTTTCCAACGTGACCCCGGTGCGGCCGCCTTGCAGCAGCAGTCCCATATTCATCACCCAGAGCACGATGAGCGTGGCCAAGGCCCATTGGCACCAGGGCTGGAAGGACGCCTGCTTGAACAGGAAGAGCGTGGTTACCGCCAGCAGGATCGTGAACTGCACACCTACATAGCGCCGGGCGGTGAGCGTGGTCCGCGTTTCGAACTTCACGTACGCGGCGCGATCATGCTCCTGCGGGATCAAAGGCCCACCGAGATGCGCTGGGCCCCAGCCCGGTGGCTTCAAGAAGACGAGCACCTTGTCCCGCCAACGTGTGCAGCGCTTCGCTAAGCGGATCAGCTCGCCCCAATAGTGGAAGTTCGCGCGCACCGGGTCCCAACTCCGCAACGGTGTTGTGATCCCGTAAACCGGCTCCTCTTCCTCACGCTGGAACGTACCGAAAAGCTTGTCCCAGATGATGAGCGTGCCGGCGTGGTTGCGGTCCAGATACTTCGGATCGCTGCCGTGATGCACGCGGTGATGGCTTGGTGTATTGAAAATGTATTCCAGCCACCCCATGCGATCGATGGCCTTCGTATGGATCCAGAACTGATAGAGTGTGACGAACGCACCAACGCCAAGGATCATCAATGGATGGACGCCCAGAAGCGCGACCGGTGCGTAGAACCAGAAGCTGAACACGCCCTGCCACCAGCTCTGGCGCAGCGCCACGCTCAAGTTGTACTCCTCGCTCTGATGATGCACGATGTGCGCCGCCCACAGGAAGTTCACCTCGTGGCTCAGGCGGTGGAACCAGTAGTACAGTATGTCCACCAGCAGGAAGGCCACCACCCACGTGAGCGTGTTGGTGGGTAAGGTGAACAACCGGGCATGGTCATACGTCCACAAATACACGCCGAAGACGAGCGCTTTGGTGAACGCGCCGATCACCTGCGATCCGATGCCACAGCCCAAGTTCGCGATGAAGTCATTGAAGCGGTAGACTTTCCGGTGCGACCAGGCGCTCCACCCCAGCTCCACACCCATGAGCAGGAAGAACAGCGGGATGGATAGGATGATATACTCCACGGCAGGCCGAAGCTATCGATCGGGGGGAAGGGTGGAGAAGTGCCTAAGTGGAATGGTGCCGGCACTGTGCGGTCGGCTTGGACCGTGGTCGGTACTTTCGCGGCCCTTTCAACCCTCATGCGCATCTCCTGGAACTGGCTCCGATCATTGGTCGATCTTGACATTACCCCGCATGAAGCGGCAGACGTGCTCACCAGCACCGGCCTCGAAGTGGAGAGCTTGGAGGCGATCGAACCCATGAAGGGTATGCTCGTTGGCGTGGTGGTGGGCGAGGTGCTTGAATGCGCCAAGCACCCCGATGCGGACCGTTTGAGCGTGTGCCGTGTGAGCGTTGGTGAGGGTGAACCGCTCGGCATCGTCTGCGGTGCGCCGAACGTGGCCACTGGTCAGAAAGTGCTCGTGGCAACCGTCGGCACTACGCTCCATCCGCTTTCCGGCGAGCCGCTCGCGATCAAGAAGTCGAAGATCCGCGGCGTGGAGAGCCAGGGCATGATCTGCGCGGAGGATGAACTCGGCCTTGGTGAAAGCCACGCGGGCATCCTCGTGCTCGATCCTTCTGCGCAAGTAGGAACCTCCGCCGCCCAGCAGCTTGGATTGAATGCCGATCTCGCGTTGGAGATCGGCCTCACGCCGAACCGCGCTGATGCCATGAGCCACATCGGTGTGGCCCGCGACCTCGTGGCCGCCTTGAACGTGCGCAACAACACGGACGTGAAGTTGAAATGGCCCGATGTCGACGGTTTCGCGATCGGCAATGGTCCGGATGCGGTAAGTGTTGAGGTACGCGCCCCGCAAGCGTGCCCGCGTTATGCCGGCATCTCCCTGAGCAACGTGAAGGTCGCTGCTTCCCCCGCATGGCTCCAAGAGCGCTTGAAAAGCATCGGCCTGAAGCCGATCAACAACGTTGTGGACGTGACGAACTACGTGCAGCACGAATTGGGGCAACCTCTGCACGCGTTCGATGCCGAAAAGCTCACGGGTGGACGCATCGTCGTGCGGATGGCTACGGAGGGCGAACCCTTCACCACGCTGGACGGAAAAGAACGTAAGCTCTCCGCGAGCGACCTTGTGATCGCGGATGGAGAGAAGCCCGCTTGCATCGCCGGTGTGTCCGGTGGCTTGAACAGCGGTGTTTCAGAAGCCACCACGTCGATCTTCTTGGAAAGTGCCTGCTTCGAGGCCACCACACTCCGTCGTACTGCGCGCCGCCACGGCTTGAATACGGATGCCTCGTTCCGTTTCGAACGGGGCGTGGATCCGGAGATCACGGTGTACGCGCTGAAGCGTGCCGCCTTGCTTTTGCAGGAAGTCGCAGGCGCGGACGCCTGTTCGGGCTTCACGGACAACGTATCCTCCCCGGCGTTGTGGACCACTGTTGCGCTCCACCATGATCGGTTGGCCTCCATGCTTGGCGTACGTATCGATCGCAAGGAAATACGCCGTGTGCTCGAAGCGCTGGATTGCCGCATCGTCAAGGAGGATGATGGCGTGATCACCGTGGAAGTGCCGCCGTACCGCGTGGACGTTTCGCGTGAAGCTGATCTGATCGAAGAGGTCGTTCGTATCGTCGGATTCGATCGTGTGCCCTTGCCGGTGCGGTTGATGATGCCGGCCGTGGTGCGCGAGGAGGTGACGCTCGAAGGTCTGCAACGGCAACTCAACGCGCACATGGCAGCGCGTGGTTTCCACGAGGTGATGACGCCTTCCTTGGTGAACGGTGACCGTACCGTGAAGCTGAACACCGGCACGGAAGCCGCTCTTGTGCGACTGAAGAACCCGTTGAGCGCCGAACTGGACGTAATGCGCCCGACCATGCTCTTCGGTCTGCTGCAAAGCGCCGCGCACAACATCGCCCGACAAATGAGGGACCTGTGCCTCTTCGAATCCGGACGGATCTATGGCGTGACTGACGGGAAGTCCGTAGAGCAAGAGCGCATGGCCTTCATCATCACCGGGCAGAACGGTTCGGAATCCTGGCGGGTGAAGGCGGGAGCAGCGGACGCGATGGATGTCGCCGCAGAGGTCGAGGCGCTTACAGAACGTCTCGGTATGAATGATGGGGCAGCCAGGCCAACGGACCATCCGCTGCTGCGCAACGCTGCGAAGCGGATGAGCGGAAAGTCTGTCATCGCTTTCTGTGGTGAGGTTCTCCCCGATGTCCTGAAGGCGTTTGACGTCAACCAGACGGTGTTCTACGCTGAAGTGGATATCTCCGCATGCAAGAACCTGCTCGCCGAGCGCCGAACAGTCTTCGCACCGGTGCCGCGTTTTCCTTCCGTGCGGCGCGACCTGAGCCTCTTGCTCGACAACGCCGTGACCTTTGCAGATCTCGAACGTGTGGCACGCCAGAGCGAACGCAAGCTCCTGCGCGAGGTCGGACTCTTCGACGTGTACGAGGGCGACAAACTTCCCGAAGGCAAGAAGAGCTACGCCCTCAGCTTCATCCTGCAGGATGAGGAGAAGACGCTCACGGACGATCAGGTGGAGAAGGCCATGGGGCGCATCCGCCAAGCGCTGGAGAAGGAGATAGGTGCAGCTTTACGTGGCTAAGGACAACGGCCGTCGTCAACCCATCGTCTACCCATCAACCTGACCGATCCATCCATGCGCTCCGTTCTTGCCGCTTGCTTTCTCGCCATCACTTCAGCCAACTACGCGCAATCGGTCGTTTCCGCGCAGAATGGTCCATGGTTTTCGCCTTCCACATGGGATTGTGCCTGCGTCCCTGATTTCTCCCAGAGCGTGGTGATCATGCACTCGGTGGAGATAAACTCCGCCTTGCTGCTCGGTCATCAACAGGTACAAGTGACCTCCGTAGGCGAGATCACCATGTCCTTTCCGGAGACCATCTCCTTCAATACGGTACTGATCAACGAGGGCCATGTGCTGGTCATGGGCGATATCCTGAACCAGGGGCTGTTCAACAATGCGGGCTTCACCGAGTTCATCGGCACGGTTGTCAACAGCGGCAGTATCATAAGTGATGCGGGTGCCGTCATGCAGATCGAAGGCGACTTCATCAACCAGGACCTGCTGCAAGGGGAAGGCGCGGTGTGCGTGACGGATCAGACGGACAACCAGGGCACGATCTCCGGGACCATCGATATCTGCGACTGGACCCCTACCGTGAATATGCCCCCATTCATCGATCTGAACACGGGCACCGTGGAGAGCGGCATCACTTTCTGCCAGAACAGCCCCTGCGCCTCAGGCGTACACGAGGGGTTCGGCGTTGGCATCGGAGCTTCGCCAACCGTGGCTATGGACGAGGTTCTGTTGACCGGCCTCCCCCCGGGTGTTGCCGTCTTGCTGATGGACGCTGTCGGAAGGGTGGTGCTTCCCGCCCGGATGGCAGCCACCGACCGCATGGAATTGGGGCTTTCCAGCCTTCCCACCGGTGCTTATCGCATGGTGGTGCGCGGTGCCGCTGGTCAGCGTGTGCTGCCCCTCGTCATCGCTCGTTAGGGGCGATCGAAGTATTTCCCTGCTTCGGCCGTCCTCCCGTTCGTGCTCACCATGGCTGAAGACCGCGCCGTCGTTACTACCGCTGTAAAAGAGCATCGCGGCGGCCTGCTCCGGTTCATCCGGGGGCGGGTACCGACCGATGCCGATGCGGAGGACGTGCTGCAGGACGTGTTCACCCAGCTCGCCTCGCAGCCCGAGGTGCAGGCCATCGAACAAGTGGGGGCTTGGCTCTACCGCGTGGCGCGGAACCGCATCACCGACCGATACCGGAAGAAGAAGACCGCCGCGCTGGAGGATTTCGTTTACGAGGACGAAGAGGGGAGCATCGATTTCCGCCGCATCCTGATCGCCAGCGACGAGGATCCGGACACACGCATGCTGCGGGACATTTTCTGGACAGAACTGCGCGAAGGATTGGAAGCCTTGCCGCCAGAACAGCGACTGGTCTTCGAGCAGAATGAACTGCAGGACAAAACGCTCCAGCAGATCGCCGACGAACAAGGGCAGAACCTCAAGACCATCATCAGCCGGAAACGCTACGCGGTACTCCGCTTGCGCGAACGCTTGGAAACGACCTACAACGAATTGGTACGATCATGACCCCCTGGAAGAAACCCTACCTGATCCCGGTGTTCATCATACTCGCTGTGCTGGCTTTTGGCGGCGTGGTAATGCTACTGTGGAACGCGATCATCCCCGGGCTCACCGGCTGGGCGATGCTCGACTATCCGCACGCGATCGGCCTGTTGGTGCTGTGCAAGATCCTCTTCGGTGGCTTCCACCGCGGATGTGGCCACTCCATGAAGCACCGCTTGGTGCAGGGCATGCGAGATCACAAGAACTGGGAAGGCCTCAGTGAGGAGGAGCGCGCCAAGCTCAAGAACGAATGGAGCAAGCGCTGCGGGCCTCCCATGTGCAGCTGAGTTTTCGACCACCGACAGCTCTCTCCTCCACCAATACCGCACCCGCCCAACCACCATGGAACCGGTACCGACACTCGACCTCGCTTTCGCATCTTCGTTGATCGGTTCGAGCTCCTTCGATGACCACCTGCCGACGGACCGGTCCGTCCTTGTTTTCCGCACGTCGGTAGCGGACAGTACTTGTGTGGAAAGTCTACGTCCCTTGTTGGATGTTCTGGTCGGCG
>JANOPI010000009.1:0-1994 GCA_031421755.1 Flavobacteriales bacterium
AGCTGCGCAGCGGAGCCACTTCGGGCCCATCTCCTATCACAAGCAGACGGCGGGGTGGCGGCAGCGCTTGAGTAAAAATTTCCTCATCCGCAAACGGGGCACGCGGCATCCTTGTCCTGACCGTTTCCTCCTGATAACCATCCAGACTTTCCTCCAGGATAGCGGATGCTCCGCAGGCACCATAGGGCACGATGATCTGGCAGGATTCCCGTCGTGCGACGCAGCCTGCGAGTTGTGTCAGGAAGTTTTCACCCTGGGCGGCGGCAGGGATTTTCTCCAGATAAACCGTCAGGTTGCCATCACAGCCATACAGCCGCCGGGTATCGAAGGATAACTGCCGGGGAACGCCCAGCCAGATCACTTCGCCGCCCTGTCTCGCGATCTCGTCTTCCAGACAACCGGCGCTGAGAAACCCGATCGTGCTGCGCCCATCCGGGTGCACCAGCAGGCGTGCTCCAGGCTGCCGATAACTGGAACCCTGGGTGCGCACCAAGGTCGCCAGACACCAGGGGTGGTCCCGTTGCGTCACGGCGGCGTTTAGAATGCGGCGCAGGTCTTGCATGGTTGACGATCGGTTATGGGGCACCCCGGGCGAAAGAGCTCCGTTCCCGGATTGGCAGATGGTGGCGGCCTCCAAACGATTTCGCGTCCTGACAGCAGCGGGCAATACACTCTCTGCAGGTTAGATGCCGCGCCATTTCCCCAGAAGGCGCTCCGGAAATGGCTCAGTCCGGGCCGCAGAATGCCTCACTTCCGCGGGGCAGGCCGCCGCATTCTGCGGGACTCAGCCCAATCATCATTTTGATATAAACCCGGATTTTATTGGAACGTCCCGGTGATGGAGGCGGCGTTAGCGGCTCACTGCCGTAAAATATGCCGGGCCAGATTCAGATGAATCAGGAGGCCGGTCGCATTCGAGTGCGGTGGGAGAGTCGTTATGTTTCGGTGATCGTGAAGGAGGAGGCGAAACGGGCGCTACGGATGATAGGCGCGTTTATTGATCAGAATCCGGTGCGGACGGGGATGGTATCCGAGCCAGCGGATTACCGGTGGAGTGGGGATGCGGAAGCGATGTCAGGGAAGGCCCGGGCAAGGCACGGACTAGTTAGGGAAATCGGGCAAATGGCTTGGCCGCGGGAAACGTTCTCAAAGAGCACGGAAACCCGGGCCTGTGGGGTCTACCGGGCAATTCTGGGCGGGCAGGGGGGGCGGAACGAGGGCGCGGGGATGGGACAATGGCGCGGCGTGGACGATCGGAAAAGGCGAGGGCGCGGCTAACGACGCCGAAGGAGCGGCTTTCTGCGACTGAGCTTTTGGACCCGGCGGGTGCGGCATTTTACCAAGGGGGTGATGCTAGGGGGCCGGGCGATGGTGGGCGGGTGATTTGAGGCGAACCGGCAGGTCGTGACGGGGGGCAGCCGGATGGAGCGAAAGCTGGCTCAAGGCCGCTGGGTCAGGCAGCCCTGTAGGGTCTTTATGCATTCAGGGATGTTTAAAAAGCAACCTTTCAGGAGGCGCGTGGGCATGAAGGAGGCCGGAGGGTTTCCCCTCCGGCCTTTGCTTTGATTTTTGTTGTGGGCAGTCAGGCTGCCGGGGGGAGCTTAGTAGCGTCCGCCGCGGTCACCACCACGGTCGCCGCGGTCACGGCCACCGCCGCCACCACCGCCGCCGCCGTAGCCGCCACGGCTTCCGCCGCCGCCACCACCGCCGCCGTAGCCGCCACGGGCACCGCCGCCGCCGCCACCGCCGCTACGGGGCTGGCCGCCGTAACCACCACCACCGCCGCCACCACCGTAGCCGCCACCGCCGCCACCACCACCACCGCCGCCACCGGCGTAGGGGCGCTCTTCACGAGGGCGGGCTTGGTTGACGGTCAGGGGGCGTCCGTCCACGTCTTTGCCGTTGAGGGCTTCGATCGCGGCGTTGGGTTAGCCAACATTAGGCATCGAGACGAATGGAAAAACCGTCGACCGGCCGGTGAATTTGTACAAAAT
>JANOPI010000010.1:0-2220 GCA_031421755.1 Flavobacteriales bacterium
GACATCTGCCCCGGCTTCGATGACCTGTTGGATACCGACAGCGATGGCCTGGTGGATTGCCTGGACAACTGCCCCACAACACCCGGCCAGATCGGGACCGCCTGTGATGATGGTAACCCGAACACCGTTGGTGACCTGGTGGATGGCCTGTGCGTATGCGCCGGAACCGTTCCGCCTTGCAATGACAACGCTACTGTGCTCACGGTAACCACCGACAACAGCGCGTCAGAGACCAGCTGGGAGATCATCCCGATCGGCGGCGGTACACCGCTATGCAGCGGAGTGGGCCTTTCCAACGGCAGCACCTTCGGGTACAACTGCTGCCTGCCTAACGGCTGCTACGAACTGCGCGTACTGGACAGTGCCGGCGACGGCATGGCCAATGGCACCACGGGCGGCTACGTCCTTACCCAGAACACGGGCAGCAAACGCATCGTGGACAATAGTGGTGACGGCCTCTTCACCAGCGTGAGCCAAGTGGCCAACAACCTCGGCTTCTGCGTGCCTGTGGGCAACGACGCCGTACTGGCCGCCCACTGCGACAAGATGGATTGGGTATCGAACGATGTGATCCAGGCCCAGACGAACCCGGCGGTGACCGCGCAGTTAGGCTTAAGCAACTCCAACAGCGGCTACCAGTTATGGTTCTTCAACCCGGACGGTGGTAACAGCCGCCGCTTGCTGCAGACCCACGCCGCCCCCGGGCCGGTATCGGGTCCCCCAGCGAACATCCGTGCGAGCTACCTCCGCCTGAGTTCGATCATCACCCAACCGATCCCCTTCTACACCAACCTCAACGTGCGCGTGCGCACACAAGTGGCGGGTGTATACAGCGAGTTCGGCCCCGCATGCCGTTTCCGGATGGATCCGCAGTGCAGCACCACCTTGCTCACCACAGTAGCCGATCCAGTGGTATCCTGCGGTGCTACGGGTCTTACCCTGGCCAGCACGATCTATGCGGCCACCGTACCGGGAGCTACCAACTACCAGTTCGAGTTCAGCAGGCCCGGTTACTTGCGCCGCATCACTACCGCGGTGCGCCAAGTGGCCTTGAGCTTCGTTACCAACCCGCTGCAGAACAACAACTGCTACCAGGTGCGCATCCGCATCTCCCTGGACAACGGCCAGACCTACTGTCCGTTCGGCCAGTACTGCAGCATCACCATCGGCACGGCACTCTGCTCACCTCCTCCAGGCATGTCGCTTGAAGAGCAGGAAGAGACCGCCACCGAAAGCCGCCTCAGCCTGTGGCCGAACCCGAACGACGGCGCGCTCGTGAACCTTTCCTTCACCGGCTTCGATCAGGAGTTGACCACCTTGGGCGTGGACGTTACGGACATGTACGGCAAGCTCGTAGCCACCCGCACCCTTGCGGTGCAGGACGGCTACCTGAACACCACACTGGCCTTCGAAGGGCAGCTGGCCCCGGGCCTCTACCTGGTGAACATCCAGGCCGGTGAACAACGCTACACCGAGCGCCTGATGATCCAGCGCTGAGTATAATTTCTTCAAGAGTGGAGCCCCTGCCGAAAGGCGGGGGCTCCGCTTTTGGGGGTGCTACCCGTGAAGCGGGAGCAACACGAACTGCCAGCGCTGAGCAATGTGGTGGGATGAACAACACAGCGGACCGGGACACGATCGCGACCCGATGCTCACCACCATAGGCAGCACCACCCCGAACAACACGATCCTGAACACCTGCAGCACCCGTGACCTGAACATGGACGGGCAGGTGAAGTACACGGGCAGCGGCAATGATCGCGATCCGAACCTGGTGAATGTGGGGAGTACCACTCCCAACAACATCAGGATCCAACAACTGCCATAATAACTGTGCTCCAGTCTCCCCGGCAGAGCGCTACATCCTCCCGTGTTGTCTGGGGGGCGGTGTGATATGTTGAAACAGGGAGCACCCCATCGAACAATGTGAGGCTGCAGCGGCTGCCGTATACGCGCGGCGAGTCCTGCAAGACGCGCACCTTGAACGTCCACATGGGTAGCATAGGCACACGGACCAATTGGTGTGACCATCAAATTAACAATACCGTAACCTGAGTTCAGCGATCACATGATGTACGGAACTTTCACCCAGGATCTACCCGTGCAAACTGCCTTGGGTCCTACATATCATCGGGTATTGCACCGCATGGATTTCATCGCTTGATTTGCAAGGGATACCAGTACTTCAATACCAGACTCTTTCTGCTGTTGCCATGCGCC
>JANOPI010000011.1:0-14059 GCA_031421755.1 Flavobacteriales bacterium
GCATGCCTCCAGTGCCTCGATGAAGAGGCTGCTCGGCTTCTCCGTATGGAAGCTGCCGATGTCCACGATCCACTCGTTCTCTTGGGCGAACTGCAGGTTGTGCTCCACCCCTTTCTCGTCCACCTCGTACATGCGCATGCACCCTTCCACCACATAGGTGTAGGACCGGCATACCTCGCCCTCCTGCAAAAGGAAGCCGCGCCGTTTCAGCGGTCGCACGCGGCTGCGCGCGCTCAAGGCCGTTCGCTCGGCCTCGTCCAAGGCTAGGTAGCGATCGAAGTGCGCACAGAGCGCCTGTTGTGGATCGGGCATCACTTCCTCATGATCTTGTTCAGATAGCAATCACACCGGGTCGCTCTCAATAACCTCATACTCCCCAGTGATGCACCCTTTGTCGAGTTTCACCACTACGGTGAAGTGACGCTCCTGCACATAGGACTTACCATTGAATGTCTCCATCGTACCGCAAGAAGGCTGACCACAACCGGCGATGCATCGAAGCTCGTGCGGTATCTCGGCCAGGATATTGTCGCCCACTCGCCATTCTTCCATAAGAAAGATGTCCTGAAGGTCCTTCGTCTGGCACTCACGCTCCGCCTGCGTTCCACAGAAGGGGCATCGCACTGGCAAGGTCACAGTACAGTAGAAGCCCATGAGGAACAAAGATGAGTTGCCAAAGTAGCCACGGTCATCACTTCCCCTTGCCGGGCCCCAGCAAACGTGACGCGTTCGCAGCAAGCGTCCGCATCTGCCGGATGGCGATCGCATTGAGCTTCATCAACCGCTCGCCTTGCGACAGGCCCATATGGATGAACTCAGCGTTGAGGCTTTCCATGTTGGCCAGCACCAGCAGTTGTTCGATGGTGGCGTGGTCGCGCATATTGCCATCGAGGGCTGCATTGGCGTCTCGCCATTGTTTTGCGGTGAGGCCGAACAAAGCCACGTTCAATAGATCAGCTTCGCTGGCATAGGTGATAGCGGCTTGCGTGGGCGTTACTTCCGGCGGGACCAAGTGCTCTTTGATCGCATCGGTGTGGATGCGGTAGTTGATCTTGGAGAGCTCGCGGTTCAGGTTCCAAGCGAGGGAGAGGCGCTGGCTCTCGTCCTCCTTCAAGCGCTGGAACTCCTTGATCAGGTATAGCCGGAACTCGACGGAGACCCACGACGTGAATTCGAATGCGATGTCCTTGTGGGCGTAGGTGCCACCATAGCGGCCCGCGCTGGACCGAATGCCCACGGCACCGGTCTTCTCCACCCATTGCTTGGGGGTGAGCACGAAGCTGTTGATGCCGGTCTGCATTCTAATCCCGTCGAATTCGACGGGGTTGAAATCGGGATTGTTCAGCCGCTCCCAGATACCCAGGAATTCCACGGTGCTCCGGTTGCGTAGCCAGTTGCGCACCACATCGTCCGGATGGTCCGGGTTCTTGTACTTGGCGATGTCCGTGAGGCTGATGAAGTCGTGGCCTTCATGCGGCACGACAGTGATCGTTGCGCCCTGGACTTCGATGCTGCTTCTGGTGGTCTTCGTCATGGCCTTGCCCGGCTGACGGAAAGTCCGTCAACGGGCTATCGACAAGATAGCAGCGCAAGGGTCTGGTCCTATGCCCGGGGGATGCGAGCGAGATCACGGCCGTGGACGATGAGGTGGGGCATGATCCGGGATTGTTGCGCATCAAAGTTGACTGCTCGAAAGCGGCACCTCACCCATTCATCTGAGAGAACAAATCCACCTCTTCACGATGTACTTCAAGAAGGCGCTTGATCTTTCCCGGCTGCGCCCAACCCATTGTGCCAGTGGTGCCCGTCGAATGCAAGTACGCCTCGACGTCCGGGTTCCGCAACAGGTCCGTTACCCGCATCGCTTCTATCTCATCTTGAAAAGGCATGTATGCCTGAAGCGACTGGTTGACCTGCCAAGCCCCATTGAACAACAACGGTATATAGTTGCTGCGTCCGTATGCCTCCCAAACAACCTTGAAAGGAGCGAAACAATAAGGTCCGACACCTAAAAGAGCCCACCAGTAACCCCTCTTCATCCATGCACTCAACATGGTGCCCTTCCGAGAGCGAAGCGCATCCGCATTTGCCAGCAAATACCCTTTCAACTCGGGTAGCTGATCGATCTCGGTCCATTCCAATGGCCGCCCTGAGCGATTGTATGGCAACAACGCCCATTTTCGAGGCCTGTGATCTTCGTTTCGGAAGTTCTCCTTGCACAGCAACGGATGCACGAACGAACGAGGCAACAGGACTTCCTCACCATCGCGCACCACTGCACAAAGCCCCGCTGGGCGTTCTTCACAACTATCAAAGAAGAACACTGAATTCGCACCGCACGTGTTGATCCCTTGGCGGGGTGTGGCACTCTGCCCGATATGGATCCTCTCGGGTATACGGAACGGGCCATTGGAACTCTCGTCCGTTACACTCAAAGGCGCTGACTTGTCGTGAACAGGTTCTCCTTTGGACGTGTTCCAACTGATGCCGTCCCAGCCATGCACATTGACAGGAAAGGCCTGTGGTCGATCACGGCGGATACGCAGCAAGCCGTAGCGCGTACTCACCTCGGAAAACGCTCCGGTATTCGTCAGGTCCACGACTTCCTCAACACAGAACTCGACGTCATTCACCCGGTAATTGCGGAATGACTCACTCGCACCTTCGTTGAAGAGCAACGACAGAGGCGCGAAGAACACCGCCTCGCCACCTTCCCGAAGGTCAATGGCCAGCGTCTTCTTGATGATCAACGCAGCGATATCCACTCGTGACCTGCCTAGTAGAACATCCTTGCCGCTCTTCACAAGGTCATGCCGAACGAACTCGCTTTTGAGTTTCTCCTTGTACCCATGCGGCAGATCGGAAAAGTTCGACCACGGCGGGTTGCCGAATAGTATGTCGTACTGTCGCGATGTCGAAAACAGAATATCACCTCGCACAAAGTTCTCCTCCTTCAACGTCGCGCCACAAAGCCGTCTGAGGTTCTGCATCGCCCTCGAGAAGACCATCTCATTCAATTCCATACCGAACAAGGCATGGATCGGAAGCTCTTCGATACGATACCCTTTCTCCAATCCGTACGACACAAGAGCGGATAGCAGAGCACCCTCTCCCATTGTGGGATCCATGGCCGTCGCCCCTTTCATCCATTGATCGAAAAGACCGAAGCGCTGGATCGCAAAGTCGGCCCACACCTTCGGGGTGAAGACCATCCCGACCTCAAGCGCCTTATCGGGCTAATCTTAAAGTCGAATACCCATTGGATTTACACGACTCGATCGAGCGGATCCTTGAATCGGCATCCGCCTTGACCCTCTTGTAATGCGCTATGGCGAGTTCGCAGAACAGATCGAAGAACTCCGAATATGACCTATCCCAATCGATCTCGTCCCACACTTGGTTCACGGTATAGTTCAGTCGTACTTGTCCAGTACCAAGATTCTCGATCCGATACGCATCCTTGGGCAGGCAATGGAATGGGGCCACCCGGATATACTCGAGGTCTCTGAGGTCCTTTCCCTCTGTGGCCTTGTTGTGGCCAAATTCCATGATCGCGAATACGCCTTTGTCGTTGGCAAGGAACTTCAGGAGATTCCCGACAGCACAAACCCCTCCATCCGAATAGCGCGTCGAATCCAAGTCTTTGGTCTTGACGTCGAATCCCCATAGAACCTTATCGACCCTACAGGCAAAGTCGAAAATGGTCCGCCTTCCAGGAAGCACCTCTGGGACATGACCGAGCTTCCGGCACATCGTTTCCCAACTATCCCCTATGCGCCGCTCGATCATCGCTCCGAAAGCACGGCTATCCTCTCTTGCCGCAATTCCGGATCGTAAGTCCTTGAACAAGGTGTCAACTTGCTTCTCAATATCCAATGACACATTCTTGTAGTTCATTCGGTTCGAGTCTTCGGATGGATACGACGCGTGGTGGTTTAAGCTAGTTCAACCTTCAAGGCGTGAGGCTCGCGTGAGCGATTGAAGCGGAAACCCCGCAAGCCCGGTAATCCGGGCGCGGAGTTGCAGCGGAAAGCGCGACCCGAGGCTTTTGTGAGGGGCACGCCCTACCCTTCGACAGGCTCAGGGTGACAGGCGTTCCCACTCAATTCAAATTCAAGTACGCGCTCAACCCGTGCAAGCCGCCTTCTCGGCCGTAGCCGCTTTCCTTGTAACCGCCGAAGGGTGAGGTGGGGTCGAACTTGTTGTAGGTGTTGGCCCAGATGACGCCTGCGCGCAATTTGCTGGTCATGTTAAAAATTCGACTGCCCTTGTCCGTCCACACGCCGGCGCTGAGGCCGTAGGGCGTGTTGTTGGCTTTCTGGATCACCTCGTCCACGGTGCGGAAGGTCTGCACGGCGAGCACGGGACCGAAGATCTCCTCCTGCGCGATGCGCGCGCTTTGCGCCACGTGGAGGAAGAGCGTGGGGCGGCACCAGAAGCCTTTGCTGGGCAGCTCGCACGCGGGCTGGTACATCTCCGCGCCGTCGGCCTGGCCGACCTTCAGATACTTGTTGATGGTGCCGAGCTGTTCCTTGCTGTTGATGGCGCCGATGTCGGTGTTCTTGTCGAGCGGATCGCCCACGACGAGCGAGCGCATGCGGTGCTTGAGCTTGCGGATCACTTCGTCGTGCACGCCTTCCTCCACGAAGAGGCGGCTGCCGGCGCAGCACACGTGGCCCTGGTTGAAGTAGATGCCGTTGATGATGCCTTCGACGGCCTGGTCGATGGTGGCATCGGCGAAGATGATGTTGGCCGCCTTGCCGCCGAGCTCGAGCGTGGCCTTCTTGCCGGTGCCGGCGATGCTCTTCTGGATGAGCTTGCCCACGCCGGTGCTGCCGGTGAAGGCGATCTTGTCGATGCCCGGATGGTTGACGAGCGCCGCGCCCGTGGCACCCGCACCGGTGATGATGTTGACGACGCCATCGGGTAGTTCGGCTTCCTGGATGAGCTCGGCGAGCAGCAATGAGGTGAGCGGTGTGGTCTCGGCGGGTTTCAGCACCACGGTGTTGCCGCAGGCCAGCGCGGGCGCGATCTTCCACGCGGCCATGAGCAGCGGGAAGTTCCACGGGATGATCTGCCCGGCGACGCCGAGCGCGCTCGGCGTTTTTCCGGGAAACGCGTAGCCGAGCTTGTCGGCCCAACCGGCGTAGTAGAAGAAGTGCGCGGCGGCGAGCGGGATGTCCACGTCGCGACTTTCACGGATGGCCTTGCCACCGTCCATGCTTTCGACCACGGCGAACTGGCGGGCTTTCTCCTGCAGCAAGCGCGCGATGCGGTAGATGTACTTGGCGCGTTCGGCGGCGGGCATCTTCGACCATACGTTGTCGTAGGCCTTACGCGCGGCTTTCACGGCGGCGTCCACATCGGCTGCGTTCGCTTCGGCGATGCGCGCGATCTTCTGCTCGTTGGCGGGGTTGATGGTGTCGAAGTAGTTGCCCGATTTGGGCTTCACCCACTTGCCTCCAATGAAGAGGTCGTACTCGGACTTAAGGGTGAAGTGGTCCTTGCTTTCGGGGGCGGGCGACAGAGGCCACGATATCTTCTTTGCCATAGTGAGCGAAGTTAGGAGGAGAAGTCCTGTCGAATGAGGTCATCATAGCTTACCACTCGGCCCGCGCGCGCTGCGGCAAGCGCACATAGGGCCACTTTCTTTACCTCTCCATCCGGATCTTCAGTGTAGCGCTCGATCAGTTCAATGGCCCTCTTCTTATCGGCCATTCGTGGCAGTTCGAGAGCCATCTGCCACTTGGTATTCTTCTCGCCGTGGATCAGCGCATGCTCGGCGAGAAGCGCCAAAGCATCATCGGGTAGCGCCTGTATGAGCTGTCCATCTTCAATGTCCCGCGCAATGATGTATGACAGTCGGCTCAGCACTTCCGTGCTCCAAGTTGATGATGGAACGGAAAGAATGAAATCCTTGAAATGCTGATCAATGGCAGCCCAATCCGGATAATCCGTCTCCCATTCCGCGCTGATTTTCGAGGGCTCTCGGAGCATTGTCCTAGCCCATGTCTCGAACTTGTCGATCTCGTGAAAGAGCGGATGCGCCATCTTACTTCACTTGCCGTCGATAGAGCTCGCCTGCTGCTTCAAGCGGACGTGGTCCTTGCTTACGGGGGCTGGGAAGAGGGGCCAGGAGATGGTCTTCTTTGCCATGGTTTCAAAGATAGCCGAGCGTTCGTCATTAACTTAGCCTCACCATGACACGGCTCATCATCCACATCAACGACCCGAAACAAGAGAAGGTGGTCGCGGAACTGCTTGACGGGGTGAAGGGCATTGAGGTGGAGCGTGACCCTGCGAAGCGCAAGCTTGCCCTGCCGAGAAAGATGAGTTCTACTCCTGTAAAACGGGCGAAGCCCAAGAAGCCCTTGACCGCAAGCGAAAAGAAGTTCGTCACGGGCCTGAAACGTGCGGCGCAGGATATGAAGGACCACATCGCGGGCAAGAAGAAGTTGCAGACGCTCGATGAGTTCCTGAATGAGCTTTAGGGTCATCCTTCACGCCAACTTCAAGCGCGAGGCAAAGCCGTTGCTGAAGAAGTTCCGTTCGCTCGAAGACGAGTTGCGCGTGTTATCCGCTGCGCTCAAAGAACACCCGGAACAAGGGACACCGATCGGTTCGTCCTGCTACAAGGTCCGGATCGCCATTAAGGCGAAGGGTGGTGGCAAGTCCGGTGGCGCGCGCGTGATCACATGTGTAGTGGCTGTGCGCGAAGAGGTGTACTTGCTGTCCATCTACGACAAGAGCGAACAGGACACACTCACGGGAAAGCGATTGAAGGAATTGTTGAAGGATGTTCCGCTATGAGCATCCGCCCGAACCCCTTTGCTCCCGTGATCTGGCTTACCACCAGCGGCTCCGCTGAGACCACGCCACAAGACGATGATTTCGTTGCGGAGACCGAAGATGGCTACCTGCTAAGAGTGGAGCAGATGGATCGCAAGCGCTGGTGGTGGCAGGTGTATGGCCCCGATCGGGAGGAGATCGTCGAATCGCCGTGGATGATGAGCACGAAGGGGGATGCATTCACGATAGCTGAGACGGTATACGTGGTTCACCGTGCGGCGAGGCATTGACGGCGCATTGCCCGTTCTTCAGTCGTTGCTGAAATATACCGCGCACTGGCAGTGGTCCTGGCTTTCGGGGGCTGGGGCGAGGGGCCAGGAGATGACTTGCTTCTGGGTCTTGGTGGCCATGCGTTGGTCGCAAAAGCTTGATCAGCGACAACAAGGTCGAAGATAGCGGGGCGGTTCGTCATAGCTTACCATCACCATGGCGCGCATCTTCATCACCATCAATGACCGCACTTCACTCACGCGCCTCACGATGCTCTAAGAGAAGATCGTTCGACCACGTATGCGAAAGCCCCCTTCCACTTGGCAGGGGGATTTTTACTTGGCCCCCCGTTGGTTCGTTGCTCGTGCATCGTTGTTCGGAATGCCTGACGGTCGATGCAACCTGGCGTTAAGCTCAGTGGTCTGTGACCGATGGTCGCTCGACACTCGTATCCTTTTCTCAAGTCGAACAGCGAGCGAGGCGGCCGTTCTCAACTTTGTCTGTCACACATGGTGATGGCCCCAGTATCAATGGCAACAGCCAGCCCTTGACCATGAACCGAAGTTAAGATCCCATAATTGCTCTACTCACTACTGCAACCATTCTTTCAAACAACATGAATGCACAAACGACCACATCGCCGACGCGGCACCTGCGGAACTGCTGAGCGATGATGAAGAGCAAGAGTTGAAGCTGGCCATCGAGGAGGGCAAGGTGGCGTGCATGGCCGGCATGCTCATGTGCCTGGACCGTGCGCAACGCCTCATCTACATCGTGGGCGATGTGTTCGAGATCGACCACAACGTGGCGGGCGAGATCTTCAACGTATCACCGGAGAACTTCCGGCAGAAGTTGAGCCGCGCACGCAAGGATCTGCACAGCTGGATGCACAAACGCTGCGGCCTGGTGAACACCGCGAACCCCTGCCGCTGCGCGAAGAAGACCAAGGCCTTCGTCAACCTCGGCTACGTGGATCCCAAGGGCGGCAAGTGGCACGCAGACCGCATCAGCAGCATCCACGAACTCAGCCGCAATCGACTCGACGATGCCCTCGATGCGCGCGACGCCATCTACGTGAACCTCTTCCGCGAACATCCTTTCAAAAAGTCGCTCAAAGCAGAGCGCGTGCTGGAAGAGATCCTCGGCAACCGCGACTTCCGGCAGGTGATGGATCTGGGGTGAATGCGTTTCCCCAGTCCGACGCCAGTTGCGTTGGGATGCGACCTGCCGTGATCTTCCCGTGATACCTCGCCGATACGTTTGCATCACACAACAACCGGAACGCCCCGAGAAGTTGGTCCCGATGGATCGGGATGAAACAGATGAAACACATGCGCATTGTCCTGCTCGCCTTCCTGTTACCGACCACACTCGCTGCCCAGACACTGGTCTCGACCGCTCCCCAGAACCGCACGGGCATTCTGGAGGAATTCACGGCCGTGAATTGCCCCATCTGTCCGCAAGGGCATGTTGTCGCGGCGAACATGGTCGCGGCCAACCCCAGCGACTTCATTGTCGTGGGTGTGCATGGCGGGAGTCTCTCCGTGCCATCCGGGAACCAGCCAGATTTCCGCACCACACCGGGCAATTCGCTGTGGTCGCATTTCGGGGTGAACGCGCAGCCACTGGGCATTCTGAACCGCACGACCTACAACGGGCAACTGGTGATCGGACGCACCAACTGGCCCAACGCACTAAGCGCCAACTTGGCCGTCGCCTCGCCCGTGAACATCGGCGCGGCAACGCAGTTCGATCAGGGCACGCGTGACCTTACCGTGAATGTGGAAGCATACTACACGGCCGCTGGATCGGGCGGCAATGACCACCTCAGCGTGCTGCTCACCGAGAGCAACATCATCGGCTACCAGGCATCGGGTGGCGCGAACTATTCGCACCAGCATGTGCTGCGCTCCTTCCTTTCACCCCTCTGGGGCGATGTGCTATTGAACAGCACCCAAGGCACACTGGAGCAACGCACCTACACCTTCAACGTGCCGCTGAGCTGGGACATCGACAACTGCCATGTGGTGGCCTTCGTGGGCGAATACCAGAGTGAGATCCACAATGCCGTGGAAGTCGGAGCCAACAACTTTTCGACGGGTGTGAGCGATCTAGTTGCTGACGAAAAGCCGCTGGTCTTTCCGCAACCGGCCAGTGATGTGCTCCACGTTGTGATCGATGCGGCAAACGGGTTCACCAGCATGGAAGTGCGCGATCTGTCCGGGCGTTCGGTGGCACAGTTCACCAACGTGAAGAGCGGCACCACGGCCATCGACGTGAGCACCTTGGCCAATGGCATTTACATCCTTTCGGCAGCCGACCGGTCGCAGCGCTTCGTAGTGGCACGATGAAGACGGTCTCCCCAACGCGTGCGCGCCGGGATCGTGATCATGCCGAACTTTCGGGCATGTCGAAAGCGCCAACATCCGGATACGTTCCATATCAGCCGCAACGGTACAGCGAAGAGGAAACAGCGCAGTTAGCCGCGCACTTTTTCACCTTGCTCGACGGAAGGCGCAGCGTGCGCCACTTCAGTCCGGAACCTGTTGCCGATGAAGTGATCGACAACCTGATCCACGCCGCCTGCACGGCACCGAGCGGGGCGCACAAGCAGCCGTGGACCTTCTGCGTAGTGATGGACCCTGCCATGAAGTCGGCCATTCGCGCAGCTGCGGAAGAGGAAGAGAAGGAGAACTACAACGGCCGCATGCCGCCGGAGTGGCTCGAAGACCTTGAGCCGCTTGGTACCGATTGGCGCAAGGAATTCCTGGCGATCGCGCCCTGCTTGATCGTGGTCTTCAAGCGGGCGTACGAGCCACGGCCTGATGGGACCAAACGAAAAAACTACTACGTGGAAGAAAGCGTCGGCATCGCTTGCGGGTTCCTTTTGGCCGCCGCGCGCCACGCCGGACTGGTCACGCTGACGCACACGCCCAGCCCCATGAACTTTCTGGCCAAACTGCTGCAACGGCCGGAAAATGAGCGGGCCTTTCTACTGATCCCGATGGGTTACCCAGCGCAGAATTGCGAAGTGCCGGACCTGGTGCGCAAGCCGTTGAACGAAGTGCTTGTGCGGTATTCGTGATAGTTCCGTGAACATCCCGCCGTTGCTTTGTGTTCGCTCGAAGCGACCCCTACGGTTCGCCCGACCAACCCGACCACAAAGCATGCTCCAACTCCGAACCACCTGCGCGGCACTAGCGCTGATCAGCCTTTGCATCGAGGCACGCAGCCAAGGATGCAGCGATGCGGGTGTCTGCACAGCGGGCCCCATCGGTGAATTGCAGTTGGTCCACGACAGCGCTGCCAAAGAGTTGCGCCATTTTGCGCGCCTCACCTTCAGCCTTGCTGCCGGGGAGCAAAGCACCTCGATCGTGCAGGTCGTCCCCGAAGTGAGCATCGGCGTAACGGATCGTTTGTCCTTCCAAGTGAAGGTGCCTTACATGAGCGTGAGCGGAAACCTCGGTAGCAACAGCGGGCTGGGTGATCCGGTGTTCACCGGTTCGTACGCGTTCATCAAGAAAGGCAGGCAACGGCTCGATGGTCTGCTTGGCGTGAAGATCAATTCCGGCGATGCGAACGCAAAGGCCATTGGACTGCCGTTACCCATGCCCTATCAGACCAGTCTCGGCACTACCGATCTGCTGCTCGGCCTCAACTACACGTGGAAGCGGATCAGCGCGGCCATCGCCTACCAGCATGTGCTTTCGCAGAGCAACGCGAACGGATTTCTGCACAGCGTATGGGCAATGGACAGGGACAGCACAGCTGCTTCCAGCTACTTCGAGTCGTACCAATTGGAACGTGCGAACGATGCGGTGGTGCGCGCGCAGTATGCGTTCCCCATCGGCAAGCTCACCGTTCAGCCGGGCCTGCTCGGGATCGTTCACTTGGCAGAAGACACCCGTGGCGTTGGCGGCGAACCCACGCAGCACATCTCCATCGATAGGTCTGCTGGTCTAACACTGAACCTGACCGTGGACGCGCGTTACCCCTTGAACGATCGGTGGGCCCTCGAAGCGGCCTTCGGTTCACCCTTGGTGGTGCGCGAAGTGCGGCCGGATGGGCTAACGCGGAGTATGGTTCTGAACGTGGGGGTGCGGTTCGGGTTCTGAGCGTCGCACGACCCCAGTTCGAGTCTTCAAGGCCGTGTTGGCTCTCCCGTGATAGTTCCGTGAACATCCCGCCGTTGCTTTACGGCGAATGCGCAAGATCCTCCTCATCGAAGACGACCGCGACATCAGCAACCTGGTGCGCATACACCTTACGGATCTGCAGTTCGAGGTGGAACAGATCTTCGATGGCAAGGAAGGGTTGCTGCGCGCCATGGAGAAGCAGCACTGCCTGATCGTGCTTGACCTGATGCTGCCCGGCATGGACGGCATAACCATTTGCCAGCGGCTGCGGGCCGAAAAGGTAAGCACGCCGATCCTTATGCTCACCAGCAAGGCCGAAGAGATCGACAAGGTGCTTGGGCTGGAGACCGGTGCCGATGATTACATGACCAAGCCCTTCAGCGTGCGCGAGCTCGTTGCGCGTGTGAAGGCGCTTTTGCGGCGGATGGAGAATGCGCCTGCACCGGCCGAAAGCAACGGCGATATCCGCATCTCCGGCTTGCACATCAACACACAGAAGCGCGCCGTGGACGTACACGATGCGCGTGTGGAACTGACGCCCAAGGAGTACGACCTGCTATTGCACCTCGCTTCGCATCCGGGTGTCACCTTCACGCGGGAAGAATTGTTGAGCAAGGTGTGGGGCTACGAGTTCAGCGGCTACGAGCACACGGTGAACAGCCACATCAACCGCTTGCGCAACAAGGTGGAGAAGAACATCGCCACGCCGGAATTCATCCTTACCACGTGGGGCGTAGGTTATCGGTTTATTGATGCGTGAACGAATGCACTTCACCACAGAGGCACTGAGAGCACAGAGCTGTATTTCTCCCCTCTCCTTGGGAAAGGGGCCGGGGGTGAGGGCGCATTTCTCTGTGGTGAACCCTTCCTGAATCAATGAACAAACCCACGCGCTGGTTCTCCAGCCTGTTCTGGAAAGTCTCGGCCATCTTCCTGGTGGTGCTGCTGGTCTTCGCTGGCATCACATTGAAGACGAACATCGATGCGTCGCGCAACTACGCGTTGGAAGTGGCGCAGCGCATGTACCACGATCTGGCGGCGCACACTGCGGGCGAGATTAAGCCCTTCTTGAACGGCGAGATCCCGGAGGAAGCGATCGGCACATTGATGCACAGCATGATGGCCGTGAACCCGAGCATCGAGGTGTATGTGCTGGATACCACAGGCCGGATCCTGAAGTATGTGGCCTTGGAAGGGGAAGTGAAAGCCGACCACGTTTCGCTTACCCCGATCCGGCAGTTCATCGCCTCAAGCAAAGCGGATGGCTTGATCGTCGGCGATGATCCGCGCGCGCCCGGCGCGCAGAAGATCTTCAGCGCAGCGCCGGTTGTGGAAGGTGATGTAACGCGCGGCTACGTCTACATCATCCTTGCCGGCCAGGAATACGCAGGTGCGACGGACACGCTTTTCGGCAGCTACTTCTTGCGGCTGGGCACACGCTCAGCGTTGCTGGCCTTGTTGCTCACCTTGGTGGTGGGATTGTTGGCGATCTGGTTCATCACGCGCAACCTCGGATCTCTTGTTGCGGTGATCCGTCGTTTCAAGGAAGGTGATCTGGGCGCACGCATCCCCATGAGCGGCGGTGGAGAGCTCACCGAGGTCGCGAGCACCTTCAACGATATGGCCGCGACCATTGAGAAGAACATCGTGGACCTGAAGGGCATTGACAAGCTGCGTAAGGAACTGATCGGCAATGTGAGCCACGATCTGCGCACACCCATCGCCGCCATCCAGGGCTATGCGGAAACGCTGCTGATGAAGAACAGCACCATCAGCGAAACGGAGAAACGCGAGCACATCTGCGTGATCATCAAGAGTGCCGAACGCTTGAAGCTGCTCGTGGACGACCTGTTCACGTTGAGCACGCTGGAAGCCGGGCAGGTGAAGCTGGATCTGGAAGCGCTGTCGCTCGGCGAGCTCGTGCATGACGTGGCGAACAAGCTGCGCCTGCTGGCCAACGCGAAGAACGTCAGCATCAATATCATCATGGCCAAGGACCTGCCGATCGTGGAAGTGGACATCAAGAAGATCGACCGCGTGATCCAGAACCTGGTCCACAACGCCATCAAGTTCTGTCGCGCTGGCGATCGCATCACGATCACCCTCGATGGTGGCAAGCCCGGCGCAGTGGACGTACGCATAACCGACACCGGCGTAGGCATCCCGCCAGCCGAACTGCCCCACATCTTCGATCGCTACTTCATGGGCCAACGTTCCGCCGCCGCCGATGGATCGGGCCTCGGCCTCGCCATCGTGAAGCGCATTGTTGAACTGCACGGAAGCACCGTGCGCGCGACAAGTCGTGTGAACGAAGGCGCTGAATTCAGTTTCAGTTTGCCGGTGAGAGCGGTGGCCTAACGGTCACCGCACCACTACCACCTTCAGGCTGCTCACTGCGGAACCGGAAGACGTGATCACGTGGTACACGCCCGCATCCCAGGTTTGCGCCGGAATACGCTGCGTTCCTTCTGAAAGTAGAGCGCTGAAGACCACACGACCCGCTTCGTCCATCACCTCAACGCGCATGGTTCCGGGAAGGGCGATCGCAAGCACGTCGTACACAGGATTGCCAAGGATGGCCACCGGGCCGGTGCCGCGTTGCACCGCATCCACCGCTGAGATCGTAGAAGTACCGTCGAAGTCGGTCTGGCGAAGGCGGTAGTAGGAAAGTCCCGGGAGCGGCTCGGTATCCAGCCATGTGTAACGGATCAACTGCTGACTGTTCCCTGCGCCGTCAATTGTGCCTACGGGGGTAAAGTCAGCAGCACCGGCAGAGCGCTCCACGGTGAAGAAGGCATTGTTGCTCTCCGATGCCGTGGTCCATGATGCGCGTACGTGTTGCGCACCTTCTGTTTCCGCATTGA
>JANOPI010000012.1:0-2535 GCA_031421755.1 Flavobacteriales bacterium
GCCCGCACGGGCGGCGGCCATGCGAATACCTGTGACCTCTGGCGGGTTATCCGTCGAAGCGATGTATTGGTCGGTCAAAAAGGGCGGCGCCCCGGAGCGAAGAGTGCGGTTCCTTCCCGATCACAAGACTGAAATGGTGAGCGCCCGGTAAGATCGTGATGAAAAAAATACCCGCTTGGATCTGGATGATGGTAGCTGCGCTCCTGGGCGCGGGCCTGACCTTCTTGTTGGTTGGGCGATCCGCGCGGACCGCTCCTGAGATCACCGTACCCGAGGCCGTGAAACAAGCGTCCACCAATGCGCCGTGCGGGTACATCACAGCGCGTGTGCGTGGTTTCCATTGGGTACAACCCATGCTGTATGCCGAGCCCATGTGCGAATCGCCGCGGTTCCTTGGCATGCGCAACGCGATCGACACGCTGGTGCGGCGGATGCGGACAGAAGGGCGCTTGGGCGGCGCCTCGGTATACGTGCGCGATTTCAACAAGGCGGAATGGACCTGGTACAACGGCGACGAACGGTACGACCCTGGATCCATGTTGAAGCTCCCCATCCTCCTCACATGGCTGGCCATGATCGACGCGGAGCCTTCGCTTCTGCAACGGAGTTGGGTCTGCTCGCCGAAGGAAGCGGCCGTGGATCAGAACACCGCCTTCCCTTCAGCCCAGGCGGATGCAGGCCGATCCTACACCGTACACCAACTGCTGGAGTTGATGATCGTCCACTCAGACAACCGCGCCACTTCCATCCTCACCCACCACATGGCGCCGGAGCGATTCTTCCGCACGTTCCAGGATCTCGGGCTGCCCGTACCCGATCGGAGCACCACGGACTACCGCATGAACGTACGCGACTATTCCGTGTTCATGAAGGCGCTGTACAATTCCTCCTACCTCAGCCCCACGCGTTCAGAGTATGCGTTGGAGTTGATGACGCGGGCCGAGTTCAAGAACGGGCTGGTGGCCGGTCTGCCCGCAGGTACGGACGTGGCCCACAAGTTCGGGGAGGCCGGCAACCCCGCGGAAAAGCAGCTGCATGAAACGGGACTGGTGTACATGGAAGGGTATCCCTACCTGATCACCGTGATGACCCGCGGTGACCAGGTGGACAGCTTGGCTGAAGCCATCGCGTCCATCTCCCAACTGGTGTTCACGCATATGCGCCCAGCCTGAACGATCCGCGAACACGGTCACGAATAGAACATGAAGATCCGCGGCGCATCCCTGATCCCCATCATCGGCGCGGCCGTGGGCGGCAGTTTCCTCGCGTACCTGCTGATGGAGCACGGCGTGGTGAGCGCTCGCGCCTCTGCCCCCGCGGCCGTATCTCCGCCCGCACCGGCCACACCGGCATGTGCCTACGACATCCAGCGGGTTTCGGGCTTTTCCCATGTGCGGCCGCTGCTCTCAACGGGGTCAGCGTGCGAGTCGCCAAGACTTTCCGACTTGCGCTCCTCCATCGGTTCATTGGTCAACGAGCTGAAGGCGACGCGCCAGGTACACTCCGTTTCAGTGTACGTGCGTGACCTCGTGCAGGACGATTGGATGAGCTACAACGGCGCAGAAACCTACGCACCCGGATCGTTGCTGAAGGTGCCGCTGCTCATGATGTTCCTCGCCATGGCCGATGCGGACCCCACGCTGTTGAAGGAGACCTGGACCTGCGAAAAAGTGGATGCACAGGTACCGCAGCACACGGCCTATCCAGCGGAGCAGGCCCGGCTGAACACTTCATATTCCGTGGAACAGGTATTGGAACTGGCGATCGTTCATTCGGACAACCGGGCCACGATGATGCTTTTCCGGCACGCATCCTTGGAGCGGTACACGCAGCTGTTCGTGGATCTGGGCCTCCCCCGACCTGACCGCGATGCCGCGAACTACTTGATGACCACGAAGGACTATTCGGTGTTTCTGAAAGCCCTGTACACGTCGGCCACGCTGAGCCCGATGGGGTCAGAGCGAGCGCTGGGGTACATGACCCGCTCCACCTTCCGCTCCGGCCTGGTAGCGGGCCTGCCGCCCGATGTGGAGGTGGCGCACAAGTTCGGTGAGGCCGGGAACGTGACGGAAAAGGAATTGCACGAAAGCGGCCTGGTCTACGCCGATGGCCACCCCTACCTGATCACCGTGATGACGCGCGGGGAACACGTGGAGCCCTTGGCCGAAGCCATTGCCTCCATCTCGCGCCTGGTCTACGGCCGGATGGCGGGTGAGCAGCAGCACTGAGGACCTTCCCTTCTTGCGCGGGGACACCAAAAAGACGCTATCGACTACGCTCGCGCCCCACGCTGGCGCGAGACTTCCGGCTGACCGCGATCAAGGCGGGCAGACGGGTGTCTCGTGCCTTCCATGGTCTCATTGCAGGATGAGCTTGCTGCCCGCCAACCACCGCCTATACTCCCTCAGGGTCTCCGCTCGGTGCTGTGCGTTCATGATAGTCGGGACCCTGAGGTTTCAGTGCTCCACCATGAATTTCGCACCCGCCAACCACAACCGCTCATCAGCAAGGTGGACGTGGTAAATACCTTCGGAA
>JANOPI010000013.1:0-3902 GCA_031421755.1 Flavobacteriales bacterium
CGTATCAGCTGCGTCCGCCCAGACGGGTGAGATCACCAGCGCGAAAGGTGAGAACTGGCTGTCACAAGATGGAGATTGGGGACTGACTTTCAGCGCCCAGCCACTCTTGAACTATGTGGGCAACCTGTTCAACAACGGCACGAACTCCAACACGACCGTGCAGTTGAATTCCCTCTGGGGTCCAGGTAACACCTTCGGCGGTGCCGATCGTGGTATCGTGATCGGTGGCAAGAAGCTCGTTGACGCCAACACGGCTTACCGTGGTCGCGTTCGCATCGGCTTTGGTAGCCAGAAGAGCACGGAGCAAGTGAATGCTGTGGTGCAGCCTACCCCAGCTCCAGCTACGCCGGTCCAAGTGGACAACGTGACCAAAGACAGCTACCTGGGGATCACCCTCGGTGGTGGCCTTGAGAAGCGTGTCGGCAGCACCCGCGTTGTGGGTATCTACGGTGGTGAACTCGATTTCTCCATCGGCAACAGCAAGCGCGCGTTCGAATACGGTGACGCCCTCAGCGCACAGAACTCCGGCTCCCGCACAACGGAGCAGAAGTTCGGCTCTTCCTTCGGCTTGGCCCTCTTTGGCTTCGCTGGTGTGGAGTGGTTCGCTGCCCCTAAGCTCTCTATCGGTGGTGAAGTCTCCTGGGGCGTTGGCCTCAGCAGCCAAGGCATCGCTGAAACCACCAGCGAGCGTTTCGACGTTACCGCGAATGGTATCGTGAGCCAAACGGTTGAGGGTAACGATGTGATCGGTCCTGACGGCCTCGATCCAGCTGACAAGCAAAGCAGCTTCACCATCGATACCGGTATCAGCGGTGCTTCGATCAACGTGAACTTCTACTTCCAATAAGCGGAAGTAAGGTCTTCAAAGAAGCCCCCCGACCTGGTCGGGGGGCTTCTGCTTTTCAGGCTATTCCCCGCAGCCTCCTCCGGGATCCCCGCCGAAGCCATAGCCGAGAGCCGAGATACCTTCGGCTCGATGATCCCCGTTCTCACGGCGCAACAGATCCGGCAAGCGGACGCCTACACCATCGCGCACACTCCCATCGCTTCCATCGACCTGATGGAACGCGCCGCCCAGGCCTGCGCCGCCTGGTTGATGGAACACTTCGGCACCCAACGACGCTACCTCGTGCTCGCGGGCTGCGGCAACAACGGCGCGGATGGCATGGCCATCGCCCGACTCTTGGCAACCGCTGGCGCCCAAGCCCGCGTGGCCCTCTGCCGCTACAAACCAGCACTGAGCACGGACGCGGAGTTGAACCTGACCCGTGCTGGTTCCATGTCCGTTCCCGTACTGATGGTAGAACTCGGATCCGCACTGGTGACACCGCCTGAAAATGAGGTAGTGATCGATGCCCTCTTGGGAACGGGCTTGGATCGACCGATCACCGGCTGGTTAAAGGACCTGGTGATGCAGGTGAACCAATGGCCCAATACTGTTGTGTCCATCGATCTGCCGAGTGGACTGTTCGCGGAGGACAATTCAACGAACGACTTCAAGGCCATCATCCTCGCGGAGCATGTGCTCACCTTGGAGGTGCCCAAGCTCGCTTTGCTGCTTCCGGAGAACGGACCTTTCGTAGGCCAATGGCACCGCCTGCCCATCGGCTTGGACCCGGCCTTCATCCACGGCCTCGGTGCCAAGGACCTGCTGGTGGAAGTTTCCGATGCGCACGAACTGATGCCCGATCGCCCACGCACTGGGCACAAGGGCACATTCGGCCATGCGCTTCTGGTGGCAGGAAGCCAGGGGAAAGTGGGGGCCGCCATCCTCGCGGCCCGGGCCTGCGCCCGTTCAGGTGCCGGGTTGATCACCGCCCAATTACCCCTTGATCTTCAGCCCACGATCCACGTGGCATTGCCGGAAGCGATGACGGTGGTGGACCTGTTCAGCAAGCGCGCCACCACCGAGGGCCCCTCGCATTATTCTGCGATCGGCATCGGCCCCGGTACCGGTACCGGTGATGATGCCGCGCGTACCTTGAAGCGCCTGCTGCAAGAGGCGCCCGCTCCCTTGTTACTCGACGCCGATGCCCTCAACATCCTCAGCGAAAACCGCACATGGCTCGCCTTCCTGCCCAAAGGCACCATCCTCACCCCACACCCCAAAGAATTCGACCGGCTTACCGACCGGTCCGTTACCGGGTATGAACGGTTGGCGAAGGCCCGCGCCTTCGCCGTGCGCTTCCGTTGTGTGCTGGTGCTGAAGGGCGCGCACACCGCCACCTGCTCCCCGGACGGTACCGTCCTCTTCAATTCCACAGGCAACCCCGGCATGGCCAAAGGCGGCTCAGGCGATGCCCTCACCGGCATCATCACCGGCTTGCTGGCGCAAGGACTGGAGCCCGTTTCCGCAGCTGTGCTCGGTGTTCATGCGCACGGTCTGGCCGGTGACCTTGCGGCCGATGAACTCGGCATGGATGGAATGAGGCCCAGTGACCTCATCGCCCATTTGCCCCTGGCGTGGAAGAGGATCCGCGCTTCTAGCTAAAAAAGATCTTCGATCGATCCCTTCCCCTCGCGCAGCACCTGCGGCTCGTTCCCGCTGAGGTCGATCACCGTGCTGCCTTCAAGCCCGCCCGCACCGCTGTCGATCACCGCCGCCACCTGATGACCGAACTGGTCGTGGATGGACTCCGGGTCCGGTGCGTGCTCCAGGAGCATGTCAGATCCGTGTACGCTGGTACACACCAAGGCGTGCCCCAGCCCGCGCACCAGCGCGATCGGCACTGGGTGGGCCGGCACGCGGATGCCCACCGTGCGTTTGTTGTTCTTGAAGATCCGCGGGATCTCGTTGCTCGCCGGCACGATGAAGGTGTACGGGCCCGGCAAGGCCGCCTTCATGATGCGGAACGCCGATGTAGGGATCGCCCGCGCATAGGTGCTCAACTGGCTCAGGTCCTCGCAGATCAGCGAAAGGTCCGCCTTCTGGGGTTTCACACCCTTCAGCCGCGTAACCTCTTCAATGGCCCGCGCCTGGTCCGCGCTGCAGATGAAGGCGTACACCGTGTCCGTGGGGCACACCACCACCCAACCATCGTTCAACAGATCGATGATCTGCTGGAGCTTTCTCGGTTCCGGGTTCTTCGGATGTATCGCCAGCAGCATCCTCAGGCCTTCGCCGTCTGTTGTGCCGCCTTCTTATGGTCGGCCAGGAATTTCTCCAGACCGATGGTGGTGAGCGGGTGATCGAACAAGGCCACGATCGCGCTCAGCGGGCAGGTGGCCACATCAGCTCCCACTTCCGCGCACTGGATGATGTGCATCGGGTGCCGGATGCTCGCCGCCAACACCTGCGTGGCGTAGCCGTAGTTGTCATAGATGCGACGGATCTGCGAGATCAGCGCCACGCCGTCCGTGCTCACATCATCCAAACGGCCGATGAAAGGGCTGACATAGGTGGCGCCCGCCTTCGCGCACAGTAGCGCTTGCCCCGCGCTGAACACCAGCGTGCAGTTCGTCTTGATGCCCTTCGAGCTGAAGTACTTGATGGCCTTCACCCCGTCGCGTATCATCGGCACCTTCACCACGATGTTCGGGTGCAGCGCCGCCAGTTTCTCGCCCTCGCGCACAATGCCCGCGTAGTCCGTGCTGATCACTTCGGCGCTCACGTCCCCGTCCACGATGTGGCAGATGTCCAAGTAATGCTGGATCACCCGCTCATCGCCGCTGATGCCCTCCTTGGCCATCAGGCTCGGGTTCGTGGTTACGCCATCAAGCACGCCCAGGTCCTGGGCTTCCTTGATCTGGCTGAGGCTCGCGGTGTCGATGAAGAATTTCATGTGGGGGCGTTTCAACCCGCACCTGGGGCGGGCAGGGGCGAAAGTAGGCGGAGCGGAACGGCCGTTTTTTCAACAAGGGTGAATACGGCACCTCCGCTCATGCGCCCCGATCGTGCGAAG
>JANOPI010000014.1:0-3311 GCA_031421755.1 Flavobacteriales bacterium
CCTGATAGCGTTTCACCGCCGTTCGGGCCTCGAAGGTTGTTCACCGGTCTAGGTGGGGCGGCGATTGTCGCTGGAAGCCTTGTTTCACTCGACAGAGTTTGGTATAGCCAGTATGAGCGCGGGGCCTTCCACTTCTTCGATGACGGGGAGGAATGGCTGCAGATGGACAAGGCGGGCCATGGGTTCGCCACGTACATGATCGGAACTTGGGGCCATGGGCTGATGCGCTGGTCCGGCTATTCGGAACGGACCTCGACCTGGATCGGCGGCAGCGTAGGCCTGGCCTACCTCACGGCTGTGGAGTTGATGGATGGAAAAAGTGCGGAATGGGGGTTCAGTGGGTGGGACATGGCCGCCAACGTGGCGGGCACAGGCCTGTTCATCGGACAGCAACTCAGTTGGAACGAGCAACGGATCCACCTGAAGTACTCCGCGCACCTGACCGGATATGCTCTGCAGCGTCCATCGGTGCTTGGTGAAGGGTTCAGCGAGCGCATCCTGAAAGACTACAACGGCTGTACGTTCTGGCTGAGTATGAACCCTGGGGCGTTCGGGTGGAAGGGTTTGCCCAGCTGGCTGAACCTGGCTGCGGGCTATGGCGCGCAGGGCATGCTCTACGCCAAGGGAACGGAGGGTGAACGGCGGCAATTCTACATCTCCCCGGATATGGATCTCACGCGTATCCGGACCAACAGCAAGTTCTTGCGCACGGTATTCTACACCTTGAACTGCATCAAGGTGCCCATGCCAGCCATCGAGTTCAATGGCAACGGGAAGGTGAAGGCGTACGCGCTTTATTTCTGAAGCGAGCCCTCAAGCAGCATCAGCTTCACCTTCAGCACTGCAGCCACTGTAAGGCTGTCGCGGATCTCGCCCCGTTGGACCATTTCGTAGAGTTCGTCAAAGGACACCTTTCTTAATTCCAGTTCCTCATCGTGATCTGGTTGTGGCGGGTGGAAGGTCAATCCCTGTGCGACGTAGAGGACGGCGTGTTCGTCGCTGGCGCTGTTGCTCAGGTCCATGCGCAGGATCTCCTGCCAGTGCTCCGCAATGATGCCAGCCTCTTCACGCAGTTCGCGTTTTGCGCTGTCCAGGGGCGGGATGTCCCGCTTGCCGCCGCCCTCAGGGATCTCCCAACTGTATGCTTCGATGGGGTATCGGTACTGGCCGACGATCCATGTGTTGAGGTCTTGGTCCAAGGCAACCACGCCGATCGCGAGGTTTTTGAAGTGTACGGTGCCGTAGATCCCTTGGCGGCCACTGGGGTCCAGAATGTCGTGGTGGGAGATACGGATCCAGGGAGTTTCATAGCGGACTTCTTCCTTGATCGTGGTCCAGGGGCCTCGTTTGTGCATCGCGGCGAAGATGGCGTCTAGGGTCGTTGATTCGCGTTCAAGCGGAAGTGGATGTCCATCTTGACGATGCTTCGTACCCGTTGACCGCCCTTCAGCGCGGGGCGCCATTTCATGGACCTGATCAGTCGCATGGCCTCATCGTCGCAGCCGGCACCGAGGGCCTCCAGCGCGCGCAAATTGCTGACGTTCCCGCTGGTCTCCACCACGAATTCCACACCCACCTTTCCCTGTATATCTCGGCGTCTGGCATCTTCAGGGTAGCGAAGATTCTCGGACAGGTAGGTGGGCAGGCCGCGCATTCCTTTGGCGATGAGCGGCACAGCAATGGAATCAATTCCTCGGTCCTGGTACAATTCGCCCGAGGGGTCCGCTGGCAAGGAACTGAGTTGCGGCGGAGAACCGTCCTTGGAATGTGCCTTCTTATATCGCTTGGCGCTTATGGGGATCTTCAACGTTCGCTCCGTGTCGAGGGCACTTCCACCGACCGAGGCCGGATGCCAGCGGATGAGCTTGCCCACGCGCAAGGCTTCCTTGTCATTGGCCTCGCCCGCGGTACCTGATATGCGCATGTCCTTAGATCGGCCGTCCGACTGGACAGTAAAGGTGAGTTCGACCTCTCCTTCGGTGCCGCGTTCGATCTCTTGTGGTGCCATCACGAACTCCTGCTCCACCAGCCACTTCACGGCCTGGTCGCCACCCAATGGTGCGGGTGGCTGAAAGCTCTGTGCGCCGGCAGGAGCCAACCCGAGAATGAAGGCCAGGAAAGGGAGCGTGCTTGTCAAGCGCTTGTACCTTCGCGGCGTGACAACCAGCGGAGCATTGGTCGTGGGCGACGAGGTCAGCTTCCTGGATGAGGTGGGAGGTGGTACGGTGTTGCGCATGGGGTCGCGTGATCGGGTGGTCGTGCGTACGTGGGACGGCTTCGAGCTGGAATACCCGGTGAATATGGTGGTGAAGCGTGAACGATCGGCCAGTTACGCGGTGAGCGATCATCACGCCAAACTGGTGGCGGCGAACGATCGGATGGCGGAGCGGATAGACAAGGACAAGGGGAAAGGAGCCTCGGTACGCAATGGTGGCCGGGCCCCTGCCAAAGTGGAGGATCCGAACGTAATGGAGATCGATCTGCACCTGGAAAAGCTGGTAGAGAACGAGCAACGGCTGACCGACGGAGAGAAATTGAGTTTCCAGTTGGACTACTTCGAGCGAATGCTGAACACGGCCATCCGGTTGCGGAAGCGCAAGCTGGTGGTGATCCATGGGGTGGGCGAGGGCGTGTTGCGCGAAGAAGTCCGGAAGGTGCTCCAATACTATGAGGGTTGCCGATTCGACGACGCTGATCCACGCCGCTATGGCTATGGAGCAACGGCCATCGATATCGTACACCATTGAACCCCGACATTCTCGGGTCCGGCGTTCATTGACATCCTGCGCACCGCTCCATCGCTCACTCTTTGCAGAAGGGTGGGAGGAAAGTCCGGGCAGCATAGGGCACCGTGCTTCCTAACGGGAAGGGGTTCGGCTGGCGACGGCCGGGCCACGGAAAGTGCAACAGAGAAAACACCGCCGATCGCCGCAAGGAGGAGGTAAGGGTGAAATGGTGGTGTAAGAGACCACCGCGCGGGCAGTGATGTCCGCGGCATGGTAAACCCCACGGGCTGAAAGACCAAATAGGCCGGCCCACGTGTTCCGCGAGGGGCAGCGTGGAAGAGCGGCCCGCTCCAAGCCGGCGGGTAGGTCGATCGAGGTGCTCCGTGAGGGGCATCCCAGATAAATGATGGAGGTTCTCCGCAAGGGGATCACAGAACCCGGCTTACAGGTGCGCAGGTACTTCAGGGAGGGCCTTGGCGTTATGGCCAGGGCCCTTCACCTTTTTACGACCTGATACACCATTGCCACTTGCGGTGTGAACACTTGTTATCCGCTTCGCGCTGGAACGGTCTTCGCAAAGAACCG
>JANOPI010000015.1:0-2064 GCA_031421755.1 Flavobacteriales bacterium
GCATCAGCGGAAGTGACAATGATTGGTATGACGTCAATACCAGCCGCTGCAAGCGCAGCGATTGCCGGTTCGACAACGGCGCTGCCACGGCGGCTTCGGGGGTTTGACACTAACAGAACTGTGCGCCGCTCCATGCCGTCATGGGCCGCAGGCGTTTGCCTGCCTACCGCACTTCCTTTGACCGATTTCATGGCTGCTCATCTCTGCTGGTGTGTATCTAGGGCATGTAGGGTTGCAGGCCTGCGCGTTCAAACAGCGCTGCGAAAATTCCTTTATCGCACTATGCCGCAGGCGAAGACTTACATGCTCGTTGGATGTCAGACAACCTGACCGGCAACCCATCCGCTCGACCATGCCCATTGAAAATTGTAGCCGCCGAGCCAGCCGGTGACATCAACGACTTCGCCGATAAAATACAGCCCCGGCACCGTCTTGGCCTGCATCGTCTTTTGATCCAGCGCCTCCGTCGATACACCGCCAAGTGTGACTTCCGCCGTGCGATAACCTTCGGAGCCGGACGGTTTGATACGCCAACTGTTGACAGCATCGCCGATAGCCATCAGCTTCTTGTCCGAGCAATCGGCCAGATGACCGGTGACGCCGGAACTGGCGGCGATGAACTGCGCCAAGGCTTTCGGCAGGAATTGCGCCAAGATGGTTTGCGGCTCCTGCTTGCCGCTGGTCTGGCGGGCTTCGCGCAATTTGTCGAAGGCGTTCACATCGGGCGCAAGATTGATAGCCATCTCGTCACCTTCACGCCAGAAGCTTGAGATTTGCAGGATGGCCGGACCGCTAAGACCGCGATGCGTGAAGAGCAGGGCTTCGCGAAACTTCACCTTGCCATGACTGACGAGAGCCTCAACGCTCACACCGGAAAGCCCCTTCAAGCGCTCCAGCATCATCGGCTCAAACGTGAGTGGCACCAAGGCTGGTCGCGTTTCGGTGACCTTCAAGCCGAACTGTTCCGCCACGCGGTAACCAAAGGCCGTCGCCCCCATTTTCGGGATCGACTTGCCGCCGGTGGCAATCACAAACGAGGCGCATTCCACTGGCCCGGTCGAGAGGCGGAGATGAAAGCCGTTCTCGGATTTGCTGATTTCGTCGACGCTGGTTTCCAGCCGCAGCCGGACATTGGCGGCTTGCAAATCGTCCAGCAGCATATCGATAATCTGTTGCGAGGAGCCGTCACAGAACAATTGGCCCAGCGTCTTCTCGTGATAAGCAATGTTGCGCGCCTGCACCCGCTTGATGAAATCCAAAGCCGAAAACCGCTTCAGCGCCGAAATGCAAAAATGCGGATTATCGGACAGAAACTGTTTGGGGCCCGTGTTCACATTGGTGAAATTGCAGCGCCCGCCGCCGGAAATGCGAATTTTCTCGCCCGCTGTTTGCGCGTGGTCAATCAGCAGTACCCGCCGTCCGCGCTTTCCCGCCTCGGCGGCAGCGATCATCCCGGCCGCACCCGCGCCGACAATGACAACGTCATACTGATCGAATTTCATGGGCAATAGCCCGCGCGCGGAACACAGTTATCCATGGTGTGGTTTCCTTGGCAGTCTCACAAAACCCGGCTGCTTGGACGCATCCTTGTCAATCGTGACTGTTGGACTGGCGTGCGCCGAATGGTTCATTTCGGCAATAATGAAATCCGCGAAATCCGCGCTGCCAGTCTTTTACGATTTTAACGCGGCGGAGACCAGCAGCGGCTGCTCGAGCACGAGATTATCCGCGAGCAGAAATTCGCCAATAACCGTGCAGATCTCCTTTTTGCCCCATCCAGGCGTCTGGTTCAGCACCCAGGCGAGTTCAACCAGCACGACAAGGTTAACATAGCCAGGACGGTCTATTGTGCAATCGTCATCGATGAATCTTTGCGCCGACGGGGACCACACCGGATCGTCGTCCAGAATGTACCGTACGAGAATATTTGTATCGATGCCAATCAAGTCTTGGCCCCTGCGCGGTTGCGCCTTGCCGCCTCCTTAGAGATCGCGGCCTTGACATCCACCGTCGCTCCGGGCCGGGCGACCAGTCCTTTGAGCGTCTTGATGCTGCGCTTCTTGG
>JANOPI010000016.1:0-12981 GCA_031421755.1 Flavobacteriales bacterium
TTGGCGATGCGCGAGATCTGCGTGCCCGCCGCCAGCGCCTGACCGGTCTTTTGCAGGTAGCTGGTTTGCAGCCACGCCTTGAATGCTGAAGTTTGCATGAGGAAAGTGAATGCACCAAGATAGGATCAAGCCATGAGCAGAGCATCAACGCGAGAAGCCTTGGTAGAGGCACTACGGAATGGGATCCTTCCAAAACAGGTTCCAGATGCGGAAGTTCTTTCCGGTGCGGCACTGGCACGCTTGGCTTGCCCACCGAGGCTCCGATAAGGCTGCCGGACTTGGTCGCCTACTCAACGGCAAACAGCGCACTGTTCTTCATCGACATTGGTCCTATCCAGAGCTCACGCCTTGCAGAACTCAAGCAGCGGTCGAGCTCAGTTACATGCCGCCGGGTCTATGTGTCGGTCTTTGCTTCACGCAAGAACTATGGGGAGCAGATGGACGACCAAGCTGTGAACACCTTCATCTGGTTCGCCGATGAACCGAAGCATCATGTGTTCTTCAGAGGTTCACCGGAGCCGTCCGCTGAATTCCTGAGTGTACGGTTTGCGACGAAGTAGTCTACAACCGATCCAACTTCGTCGCCACGCCCTTCGCCTTTTCCACGAGCGCAGCGGGTACTTGGCGGCGTTGTTCAACAGCTTCTGGCGCATTTACCTGCCGGAGGCAGGCGGCGTTTTCGAGGACCACCTGCCTTCGGCAGGCAGGCGCGCAGGTCGTGGGCGAGGTAGGTGAGCAGGATGGCAATGCCTGCCTGCCGCAGGCAGGTCAGCCATCTCCTCGGCCAGGGCTTCGCGGTGCTCGGCGGGAAGGGTGGGAAGGGTGGGAAGGTCGGCATCCTTGGCCCGCCGTACGGCGGATCTGCTCCATCAGATCAACGGCTTCCAGGGGAATACACGCGAGCTGTGCGTGGCTTGTTGCTCCGCTCGTTCGAGCAGGTCATGTCGGCAACGCTACTACCGCTCCACGATCTTCCAATACGAATCTTTCTTGATGATCTTCCCATTGCGGAACTCCCAGAGGTCGCACCCGCGAACATGAACCATGACGCCCGCTACGGTTACGCCGGTGAGGGTCCATTCTGAAACGCCGCGGTCGCCGGCCACGAAATGGCGATCTTCTCCATAATGAACATCGGGTATGCCTTTAAAGCGTCCGGCGAGCGCTTCGCGCACGTGCTCCTTGCCGACGAAGCGCTTACCCCATGGTTCAGGTCCCCGGGGGAAGTCGAAGGCGCAGTCGTCTGAGAAGAAGGCCATGATGGCGTCGAGGTCGTGCCGGTTGAAGGCGTCGAGGACCTGCTCCAAGGTATTCACAGTGACAGTGGTTTCCGGCATGTTGCTTCGGGTTGTTGGTCTGTCGTTGATCTGGGCAACACAAGCGAGTTGCACAAGGAGACAGATGAGGAGGGTCGGCGCTTTCACGGTGGGTCGATAGGCGTAACTGCTTTCGGGAAGTGAAGGTCCGCATGAAGGTACCACATTGCCACGGCACCCGGCTCATACGCGAGTTCAGAAGTATCTCGCTCGCACTGTGAACCTTTTGCCCTTTCGCGTTTACCGGCAAGTGTGCGCGGGACCCTACTCTTCACGTTCGTCCTGCTGAGCCTATTCGTTCGTGCCCAGCATTGCGGCTACGACTTTGCCTCCATCATCGCGGTGCGGCCGCATGCCACGGGTGTTAGCCTCGTGATAGCTGGCCTGCGGATCACCTTGTTGGATAGCAACAACCTGCCTGTGGTCCACTACGGCACCCCGTGCCATCTCTTCAACCGCAACATTGAACAGCATCTCAGGCCACGGAGGAACGGCGCTAAAAATGCGCCCGACTACTTCCCCTTCGCCAAGGATAACTACATCCTGGTAGTGCCCAACAGCTTCCGCACGGCGAAGATGAAGGTGCTTGTGCAGGACGAACGCGATGCCGATCCGCTGAACAAGCACCGGGACCAGTGGCCGGTGCGATACAAACAGGTGGTGGTGGCGATCACAGCGGACGACCTGTACCCTTTGTGCGGTGTGTTCGATGAGGAAGTCTATCCGCCCATGCACGATCGACCGCCCTTTCGCTCTGTTGACATCATTTTGGACCAGCGATGAAGAACCTGTTCGTACTTGGCTTGCTGCCGTTCGCGGCGCTCGCCCAACCCGGTCCGTATATGCTTTTTCGTGAGCCCTTCGGCATAGGGCACTATGGCGTTGCGCTACAGGACACGCGCCGCTTTGATGTGCAGGTGATGACCCTGGGCCAGGGCACTGATGATGTGCCCAGCAGTTCCGGCAATTGTATTCGCCAAGTGAACCTGTATGAACACGCCGACTTCCTGCTGGAACGGGACCACCAAGGCTATCACCTGGTGCATGAACCGAAGGCAGACGATGTCCTGCATCCTGATTCACTCGCAGCGGGCCTCGCATCGGGGCGCTTCCGCTGGGGTAAAAGCACATTGCGGATCTGCTACCAAGGCTACGGCGGACAACATGACGGCAAGGGCTGGCACTTGGTGGAACCGCGTACGTGGGAGCGGTCTATCGTGCGCTTGACCAGACCCGAAGCCACCTACCTCGTGGTGATGACCGTGACCTACCTCGAACCCGATGGCCTCATCGACGTGCGCGGTGGGCCTGTGGTGTTGGAAGGCGAACCGCTCCTGATACGTTGACCATGTTGAAATTGAACCTACTTCTCGGTTGTTCGTTCGTTGCGCAGTTCGCGTTGGGGCAACCGATCGATCCGCCTCGTTTCCCGTTCTATTCCTGCGATTTCCCAAAACCCGACAGCGTGGATGTCTCCGGTGATGGCATCGCTGATCTGGTCGTGATCGGCATGGGAGGTATCAGCACGTGTGACAAACCCGTGAGCTTGGGCACTTGCCATGTGGTGGTGCGCACCTTGCCGGGCACGCAGCTTCTGGGCCGCTTGCAGCCGATGGGTGGGCGCGATGTGTGTGGCTTCGCATCCGGCGAAACCATTCCCGCGCAATTCGGAGCTGTCCGGAATGATCCAGAGATCCCGCGTTATGTCTTCATGGACGGAGAGGTACGCGCACTCACGTGGACCTATGGAAGGAACGGCACTTCTCCGCCGCAGATGCCGCACATGGCGCAGCGTGTCTTTGTCTTCGCAACGACGAGTGGGGAGCGCACGCGTTACGGCACCTTCACAATGAAACATTCGGGGAATGAGAACACCGTGCGCATCCGACCACGCGCGGAATTCACCGGGGACAAGCCATACGTTGTGCGGTGAAACAGGAGTGCTTGCCCTTGGAAGCCTCGCCAGGCCTCCCCTGCCGGTCGAAACCGTTCACCGGATCACGTGCAGATAGCCAGTACGGACCAGCGGTTCTCCATTCACCAGCCGCGCGGTGAGCACGTAATAGTACACGCCTTCAGGAACCTCTTCGCCGCTGAAGGCGTTCCGTCCGTCCCACTGCACCACAAGTGCGGAGCGCGAATAGAGCAATTGCCCCCATCGGTTGAAGATCTCCAGTGTGAGCGGTTCGGTACTCGGGCTGCTCAGGGTGAGCACCTCATTCACGCCATCGCCGTTGGGGGTGATGAAGTTGGGGATGTCTACCTCACAATCGTCCTGGGTGATCAGCAGGCTATCGGTGTCCGTGCATCCACCGGCCTCCAGGATGGTGACCCAATAGGTCCCGGGAACACCGGTGGTGATGGTCTGTGAAGTGTTGCCGGTACTCCAGAGCCATGTAAGCGCGGGGCCAGCGTCCACGGTGGTGGTTTCGCCGATGCAGAGGGTCACCGGTAGGCCAAGATCCACGAGGGGAAGCGGGACCACACTCACGGTCGTGCTGGCCACAGGCCCCGGACAGCCATCGATGGTGTAGAACACGGAATAGATCCCGTTAAGCGCGGAGGTGGCATAGTCCACACTCACCAGGGAACCGATGATCGTACCATCCGGCGTGGACCATTGTGGCGCGTACAGCGGAGAAACGATGAGTTGCAAGGGCTCGCCATTGCAAAGGGTGTTATCGCCCAGGATCTGTGGCAAGGGAGGCAGCGGGATCACCACCACCGGCACGGCCAGCGGGTTGCTGGTGCATTGGGCTTCCGCTTGGGTCACATACAGGGTGACCGGTCCGGCGATACCAGGCAAATGCCATTCACTTCCCTGCCCCAGGACCTGGGTCGTCCCTGGATCCGCGTACCAGGTGATGGTACCCGATCCGGTGGCGATGGCGATGGCGGTATCGCCTGCGCAGACCGCATCGGCCGTTGCCGAAAGTGCCAGGGTGTAGAAGAATCCGTTCACCACTACGGTTCCTGCGGTATCGGTGCATCCGTACACATCTGTTCCGACCACACTGAAATGGCCGGTGTCCTGAGCGTAGGCGATCTGTCCTTGTAGCTGGCCGGGGCTCCACAGGTAAGAAGCGAGTCCGGGTGTGGCCTGCAAAGCGACACTATCCTCGGGGCAGATCTCGAACGGACCGGGATCGAGTATGGCGACCTGCGGATCGGGCACGAGCACCTGCACGGCCCAGCTGCCCACGGCGCAATCGCTCAAGCTGGCGGTCACCGTCCAGAGCCCACTGGCATCGGTGCCCACATCCGGCACGGTCACCGTGGTTCCGGTGAATGCACCGAGGGGCGTGTCCCAGACCAGATCGAGCACGGGCGCCGCATGGAGGATCAGGTCCGTGCCTATGCAGACAATGGTATCGCCCGAAATGGACACCGGGATACCGACGGGCACCACCGCGGCTTCCACGGGGATGGGCCAGCTGGTGCAGGTCGCATCGGTCTGTGTCACGTAAACTGTGGTGGTTTCCGGGAACGGTCCAAGTGTTACCGGCGATCCAGTACCGATCGGTTGCTGCAGCCCCGCATCGGCGAACCAGGTGAAGGTCCCGGAGCCGGTGGCAGTAGCGATGGTCGCCTCATCAGCGCAGGCGGTATCCGCGGCCGCGATGAGGGGTTCCAGGAAATCGTAGACCTCCACCACTGCGGACCAAGCCGTATCGGCACAGCCGTAGACATCGAACCCGATCAGCGTGTAGTTGCCTTCGGCGGTAGCGTAAACCTGCTGGCCAGTAAGGTTGCCGGGTTGCCACACGTAGGCGATCAGCCCCGGCGCGGCTTGCAGCATTACGCTGTCCTGGGGGCAGATCGCGAAGGGCCCTTCATCCACGATGGACGCGGTGGGATCACTCTGCGTGATGGTGAACGACAAGGGCGTAACGATGCCGCACCGCGTAACGGACACCGAGTAGGTGCCCGGTGCGGTGATCACCTGCGTGGAGGTATTGCCCGAGAGTGGTGGTGACCACGCGTATTCGCCGCCTTGCCCGGGTTGCACGCTTACCACCACGCTTCCGCCAGCGCATAGCACGGGCTGAGGCGCGATCTCCAGATATGGGGTGTTGTAGAGCGAAACGGTCTGGAGCGCGGTAGCATAGGCACATCCTTCCACGGTGTTGGCTACGCAGAAATAAGTACCCGGATCCAGTACGAAAGCGGTGGCACCTGATTGCGCGATGGGCCCACCGGGGCCGAACCATTCGTAGGTGGCGTTCACCCCGCCCACGGTAAGCTCCACCGGATCACCGGGGCATACCAGGCCATCCACGGGGTCCATGGTGATGGTGGGTGCTTGGACCAAGGAGGTGGAATGCGTGTCCACATCGCCCTGTGTGCAGGCGCTGGTGTCCTCCGGTGTAAAGATCACCTGCACCGGCCCTTCCACCACCAAGGTGAGGGTGGTGCCATCTACCGGGCCGATGATCCCGCCATTCTCCGCCGCCCACTCGAAGCTTCCGGGGATGTTGGCAACCGCTGTAAGGGTGACGCTCTGGCCGGAGCAGAGGAAGATCGAGCCGAGGATATCCACTTGGCTGATACCGCCCCCCAAGCCCACCACGTAGATGCTGTCACTCCACAGGTCGTTGGCGAAATGATCGTTGCACGGCCCATCGGTGATGTGCATGAGTGAGTTGTATACATACCATCCATCGCCGCTATAGACCGTACTGATCAGCTTGGGTTGGCCCGCCATATTGAAGGGCCCCAGATCGGCGGGGGTGCCGTTCACGAACACCGTATCGCTCATGATGAATGTACCGGGCGAGCCCACCTGGAGCCCATTCAGCCAAAGTTCAACGGACAGTTGGGCGATCACACCATCGGCCGCGCAGATGGTGATGGTGTCATTCCCGTCCGTGTCCTGCGGGAAGGCGAGCGACTGCTGCATCTGTACATCCACGAGCGTATCGCTGGGCAGGTAGGTAAGTTGGATGGTAGTGATGGCCGCACAGCCGTCCGCGTTGGTGGTGGTCAGGTACCAGGCCCCATCGCCTTCAGCGGTCACGGTGCTGTCCGTGGATGTGCCCTGCTCAGGGCTGTACCAGGAGAAGGAGATGCCCGGTACCGGTCCGGCGGTAAGGGTTACTTGCTGTGGATCGCAGACCACGACCGTTTCGGGCAGCGTGTCCTGGAAGTTCACCCCTTGGTCATCCGAGATCCCCGCCATGTTCACCGGATCGCATAGGCCGATGCTCACCTGGTCCGTTCCGCTGAAACAGCCCGGCCCCACGTGCCCCGTAGCGCTGTACGTACCCGGGGTGCTCACCGTGATGCCTGAGGTGGTTTCACCCGTATTCCATAGGAAAAATGGGGTGGGACCGTAGTCGTAGTCGAAGGATGCCGAAGCGGAGGCATCACCACAGAAAGATGCTTCATATCCCGGTACCTCGCAGGTGGATACCCCAGCGGCAGCATCGAACACCGTATGGAGGCCGAACTCACATTCGGGCCGGGCGAAGATGTCCAAGGGGCGGCGGTCCCGGATGAAGCCTTTCATGATGAAACCGTCCACGACCCCACGCGCCCTCAGGACCGCCACATCGTAGTAGGTGGTATCGCCACAGGCCGCCGTGGAACTCCCGGGCCCGATCATCACCAGAGAATCGCCAGGAAGCGCGCGCAGCCGCCCTTCAATGCCGGGTATCGACAGCTCATTGGAGAACTCCCCCGCAGCGACCAGAATATTCTCCTCACCGAAAAGTACCGCTCGGAGGTCCATGGCATCATGGTCCACAAGTACTTGCGCATAGGTGATACTCAGACCATCAAGCTGGTCGAGCGTGCAGATCCAACCGTTTTCCGGGCCCCAAGAGAGCAGCAGGCCATCTCCGCCGGAGATCAGGGAGAGCTCCAGGGCCTGGCATTCGAAATTTCCGACGAGCACCACCTCGCCTGCGCGCGCATCGATGCCGCGGGCCTCGATGGGGTGATCGCTGCCCACAGTGCGCTGCGCGGCCACTTCCCCCTGGGCGTTGAAGGCAAGGGCGAATGCGCTGAAAGGAAAAGCTGAAGCGATCGCAGTGTTCGTGTTGCCGAAGACGATGTTGTTGCCCGATTGTGATCCGCCCAGCCAGAGCATGCCGGCATCGAACGCCAGATCTCCCACTACCACACTCCCTCCCCCGCCGATGCGCCGGAACCACTGTTCTGCACCCGAAGGATCGAAGGCCGCCACGAAACCTGCATTGCTGATCGCGTTCGGATGGGGCTGGTCGAAAGTCATCACATCACTGAACTGACCGGCCAACCAGCTGTTGCCGACGGCGTCCACGGCCAAGCCCAGCGCTTGGTCCTGGTGGATGGCCGCCCCCTTCTTCACCCAGGAGGCATCCCCGGCCGCGGTATACTTGGCCAAGAACACGTCATCACCGAGAGTGCTCGTTTGCGGGTCGAAGGTGCTTGTGATGGAAAGGCCCCCGAATAGCGCGGCCCCACTGAACTGTCCGGCCACGTAAATGTTCCCTGGCTCGTCCAAAGCGACCTGCTCTGCGAGGTCGGTGTTTCCCGCGCTGCCCGCTGCCCGCGCCCAGAGCACTTCACCGGTCGGTGCCCATTTGCTGATGAAGATGTCCTGGGAAGGGCCGTTGCTCGCTAGTGTTTGCGCACCCGCGGTAAAGCTGCCGCTGAATTGGCCCACCACCACGATGTTGCCGCTGGCGTCTACGGCGAGATCCGTGGCGCGATCCACACCGGGCCCACCTGCAGTGGCCACCCAATAAACCGTTCCTGCGGTATCGAGCTTCACGAGGAAGACATCCGTGACCCCCACGGCGAAGTACTGCTCGCCGAACATGGACATCAACCCGCTGAAGGTGCCGCAAGCGTAAAGCGTATCACCCGGACCTTTGGCCACGGCGGTGAAGCGGTCATCCGCTGGTCCCCCAAAACCGTACGCCCACCATGGGCCCGGTTGTGCCAGGCATAGCATCGGGGCGAGGATCAGGATCGGCCAGTAGCGGCGCATGGTCCCAAAGTAGCCCGGTGGATGATCCGTTAACCAGCATCACCCTGAAAGATGATGGGGCAGTTCATGCCCTCTTGACATGATCCTGACGGAGCGAACGGCTGACCCGTCGAAGAACCTGGGACGGTCCAATGCGCTACGCAACCCCCCGTCGCGATCTCTTGTCCTTATTGCTTGATATCCCGGAAACGCTACCGCTCATGCTCACGAAGCCCTCCACCGATCAGCGTACTGCTCAATACATGGCGCCTACCACAAAGTCTCCCTTGCGCATTCGCCGATCCGATCTGGAAACGGCGATCGAACAAGCGTTCGTTGAGAGCCGATTTTCCAACCCGCAGAAAAGCATGCACGTCTGCGTCCATGGAAATGGGCGGGTTTTCATCGCTCAACTCGCTCTGCACGTTACGCAGGAGGGTTTCAACGTCTTTTCTTTGGAATGCAACGGCACGCCTGAGCGACCATCCTCCGCGGCCCCTGTGCCGGAGACCTGGAGCCGGGAGGAATTCACGGGCTGGGTGCGTTCGAGACCCGATCTTTACACCGCACCCCTCATCGAACAGTTGTTGCACAAGGCGGACCGGAAGAACATCCGGATCCAGCTCGTGGACTGAACCATCGGGACGCGTAGCGCTTAAGGATCCACGTGTCATCCACATCAGGACATATCACACTCCATGAAGGAGCGTTGGACGTGTTCACGGAGCGAGCCGAGCGCGTATTCGATGGAGCCGTTCCAGTTGCTGCTGGTCATGCGGCCGATCTGGCGCTGATCGGCCGGTGTTTGAAAGGCGAAGCCGCGGCGTGCTCTGCCCTCTACCATAAATACTATCGGAACGTGATGCCCATTTGTCTGCGGTACGCGATCGATATGGAGGAAGCGAAAGACATTCTGCAGGACAGCTTTACCCGCGCCTTCAGCGGGCTTCACGGATACGCGGGCAAAGGCGCGTTCATCGGCTGGCTCAAGCGCGTTACGCTGAACACGGCGATCAACCACTACCACGCGAACGCAGAACAGCGCTCCACGGTCCGCATTGGTGATCTGGCGCAACATTCGCCGGTCACCATCGACCCGAACGGCGACCTGGCCATGGCCCGCTTGGGTGCCGATGAGTTGTTGGGGCTCGTGCAAACCCTGCCTCCTGCTTACCGGATGGTCTTCAACCTGCGGGTGATGGACGAATGGACGCATGAGGAGATCGCTCGGGAATTGGGCATCAGCATCGGTACTTCGAAATCGAACTTGTCACGGGCACGTGCCAAACTGATGGAACAATTGATCGCCCGGGGCGTGGAATACCGCACACAACACACCGCCACATGAAGACCGAGAACCGGATCGACGGGATCTTTCGCGAAGGCCTTCCCGAGGCAGGACTGCCGCCACCGCCCACACAGGATTGGGCGGCCATGGCGCGTGCGGCCCGCACGAACGCGGTACTCGCGGGAAAAGGAAGGTCGGGATCAGCGGCTTCACGTTGGGCGAAGATCCTTGGCGGAGCTATGGCGCTGGCTGTTGGCACCGTCATCTACCTCGTGCAAAGCGATCAAGTGCAGGAACCAGCGATCGACGCCGACACCACCGGGATCCCGATTTCCTCTATCCCTGCGCTGGTCTCAGGTGCAACGCTGGAGGTTTATTATACCCGAACTGCGATCGTCGACAAGGACAGGTCGTTGACCAGCAGACCCAATATAGAGCGAACGCCACAAGCGCCCAACACCAAGGTCAGCCCCAGTGCTTCCAGCGTGATTGCCGCACGGTCCGAGGGCCCAACTGACCGTATGGGACGGAGGATCAGCGCTGCGGGTGAGAACGAGGGAGGGATCCACGATCGCATATTTCCAGTGACCGATCCGATCGATGATGCCGGCACCAGTGTCGCTGATGGGACCAGGAGTCCGGCGCTCGGTGTGGACCGTATCACCCCGCCTGATGGTTCGGCACCTCCGCTATTGGAGGGTACAACTGCCGACATCCGCGCGCGCTTGGGCCGCTTGGGCCTTATTTCCCTGGTAGCCTCTACGCTGCCGTATCAGCCCGAAGCCGCAACTGCCGGTACCGTTGACCCCCGCATTCCGTTCCACCATTGGTCCATTGCTCCTTGGATCTCGGTAGGCATGGCGAAGGTCACCGACCCGGACAATGGATCGGGCGTACCCGAAGGGCTCAACCACAGCGGTATGCCTGCCAACACAGGGGTGCGCGTTCAATATGCGCTGGATCGGACCTTGGCCTTCTTCACGGGTATCGGGGTTTCACAAAAAGGCACCCTGCGCGGATGGATCAACTCCTCGTCCGAAGTGCGCACGGAATACCACCTGAGCGGCAAGTACATCGAAGTTCCGATGGCATTCAAGTTCATCCATCCCCTCGGCGGACTGGAGACGTACGCCCGCGCTGGGCTCACGCTCCAGTTCAACCGGCAGGATGTTGGGAACAAGGTGGTGATGCACGATGAGCAACTGAAACAGAGAAGCACGCTGGCATTGGCCGGAGGCTCCATGGGCACCGCAGTGGATCTCGGTATCGGGGTGAACCTCCGGGTTGGCGATCGGTTCAGCCTGTTCGTTGAACCGTGTTACGAGCACACCCTTTCTCCTGTCGTTAAACATCCATCTTTCAGTCGTTTGCCATTCAATCCTCGTATCCATACGTTCAGCCTCGTTACAGGTCTGAGCTACCAATTCCGCTGATCGATGACCCGAAGCACGCGCATCTTCACCATCACCCTCTGTACCCTGCTTTTCGTCGCGGCCGGGTGCAAAAAGGATGAGCTCACCGTGGTAAGCACGGATGTCTCCCATGCCTGCGGAATGAAAACCATCACCTTGAACGTGGACAGCCTGATCCAGGAACACGGTACTTGGTGGAACGCGATACCCGATCAGCACTTCACCTATTGCGCATGTGATACGGTGGATCTGGTGGCCGGGAACACCCCATCGCCCTGGTACTTCGCGCGGTGGTATTTCGGCGACATGCCCATGGAGACCAACCATTGGGATGCGGTGCTGGATACGATCACCGTAGCGACGTATGTGACCCTGGACCTGCACAGTGATGCGAGTCCTCCGGATCCGGACCACCTGCACATCCGCGTACACCTGCACACACAGGATTGCAAGTAGGCCCGCAGCCGCCAAGAACGCGCGCTGGCACCACCCAGGCCTTGGTCAAGGCGGTAGCTGCTCTTCAACGGGTCCATGTGGTGGAGCCGAATGGCTGTGATCATCACAGCAACGCACCAAGCCATCCTTGATGTCTGCTGATCCGTCACCTGCGAACGGCTGCGCGTGACACATCTTCCGTTCCTGTCGGCGCGAAACTCCATGGAGCGAACTTTGATCATGCCCGGACCATATCCGCGTTCCTGATGGACCTGAACAAATTCACCGTACGCGCCCAAGCGGCGATCACGCAAGCCCAAACGCTCGCAACCGGCAACGGGCAGCAAGCGATCGAGACCGGTCACCTGCTGAAGGGCCTGCTGATCGAGGACGCGGACGTTTCGCCATTCCTATTGAAGAAGCTGAACGTGAATATCGCCACGCTCACGGCTGCACTGGACCGCATCGTTGGCGGTTACCCCAAAGTGCAAGGCGGGCAGAACGGTACGCTCTCGCGGCACGCTGCTGACGCGCTCACCAAGGCGCTCGCCAACACGAAGGAATTCGGTGATGAGTTCGCCAGTGTGGAGCATTTGCTGCTGGGCCTCATCGACACCGGTGACAGCACCGCGCAATTGATGAAAGACAGTGGCGCAACGAAGAAGGACCTGATCTCGGCGATCAAGGAACTGCGCAAGGGTTCCAAGGTGACGAGCCAAAGCCAAGAGGAGACCTACAATGCGCTGAACAAGTACGCGAAGAACCTGAACCAGTTGGCCAAGGAGAACAAGCTGGATCCGGTGATCGGCCGCGATGAGGAGATCCGGCGCGTGCTGCAGATCCTCAGCCGACGCACGAAGAACAACCCGATCCTCATCGGTGAGCCGGGCGTGGGCAAGACCGCCATCGCGGAGGGCATCGCACAACGCATAGAGACCGGCGACGTGCCTGACGATCTGCGCAGCAAGCAGGTGTTCAGCCTGGACATGGGCGCGCTGTTGGCCGGTGCGAAGTACAAGGGAGAATTCGAAGAGCGATTGAAGGCGGTAGTGAAGGAGGTGATCTCCGCGGAAGGGAACATCATCCTCTTCATCGACGAGATCCACACGCTCGTTGGCGCAGGCGGTGGCGATGGTGCCATGGACGCGGCGAACATCTTGAAGCCCGCCCTCGCGCGCGGCGAACTGCGCGCCATCGGTGCGACCACGCTCAACGAATACCAGAAGTACTTCGAGAAGGACAAAGCGCTGGAACGCCGCTTCCAGCAGGTGAACATTGATGAGCCCAACCGTGAGGACGCGATCAGCATCCTGCGCGGATTGAAGGAAAAATACGAGAGCCACCACAAGGTGCTCATCAAGGACGCCGCGATCATCGCCGCGGTGGAGCTCAGCACGCGCTACATCACCAACCGCTTCCTGCCGGACAAGGCCATCGACCTGATCGATGAGGCCGCAAGCAAGTTGCGTATGGAGATCAACAGCAAGCCGGAAGAACTGGACGAGGTGGAGCGCCGCATCATGCAACTGGAGATCGAGCGCGAGGCGATCAAGCGGGAGAAGGACGATTCACAAT
>JANOPI010000017.1:0-4078 GCA_031421755.1 Flavobacteriales bacterium
CGGCGCTGGCCGCGCCCTCGTTCACCCTCATCGGCATGATGCCTTGGAACACACGCGTGATCTTGTTCAGGATGCCGGGCACCACCTCCGGCTTGCCGGCGAGCATGGCGGACACCGCGCTCTTCGCCACGGGCTCCGGCGGAGTTCCGAATTTCCGGGCCAGGTCGTCCATCGCCTGCATGCCCGCACGCTCCGTGAAGCTCGTGATCACCGCGCCGGGGCATACGGCCGTAACCGAAACTCCAGTATCTTTCAGTTCCAGGCGCAGGCCCCGGCTCCACCGCAGGATGAAGGCCTTGCTCGCCGCGTACAGTGCCATGCTGGCCAACGCGTGGAAGGCCGTCATGCTGCTCGTGTTCAGGATCCAGGCCCGCTTGGCGCGCTTCAGGTCAGGCAGCAGCGCGTAGGTGAGGGCCACCGGCACATCCATGTTCAACCGCATGAGCTTGCGGTGCTGCTCCAGCGGCTCATCGCCGAACATCCCCCAATGCGCATGGCCGGCATTGTTCACCAGGCAGGTGAGGGGCAGGTTCTTCTCTTTCACGTAGGCGACCACCCGATCCACACCACCATCCAGGAGCAGGTCCACCGCCAGCGCATGAGCGTGCCCACCATTGAGCGCAGCCGCTTTCGCGCAGATGTCCTGCAACTGAGGCGCATTCCGCGCGGTCACCACCACCCCGAATCCGTTGCGCGCCAGTTCCAAGGCGATCGCCGCCCCGATGCCTTGGCTCCCTCCGGTGATGAGGGCGTATCCGTGTTGCGGGGTTAACATGGGGTGTTCGGTTGTCAGTTATCAGTTGTCGGTTGCTCAGTTGTCCGTTGTCAGGCTGCCGACAAAGGAGTTCGACGGATCTCGTTTCCGGCGAACCGTGATCGCGTTGCCACTAATACGGTACGAACTTCAAGTAATTGGGCTGGGCGATCATCGACGAAGTACAGATCCGCTCAGCCGGGCAGCCGACAACCATCGGGTGTTTTCGCAGAACAACCGACAACCGAACCCCCAATCACTTCACCAGGTGGCTGAACTTGTGGTAGAACGGCGTAGGGCTGTTCGCCGACTTTGGATCGTACTTCCCGGCGATGATGGGGATGTACATCACCCGGCGGCGGCTCTCTTCGCCCACCAAACGGCTGCGCTCAACACGATGCCAGCAGCGGCCGTCATGCACGGTGAGGTCACCGGCTTTGATCTCAAAGGCCACCTCGCGGCGGTCGGGGTCGTTGTTCAGGAAGTACTTCTTCTTGAACACCATGCTCAACAAACTCTGATCGTGAGTGCCGGGCAGCAGACGCAAACCACCGTTGCGAGGGTCTTGGTCGTCCAAATGGATCCCCACGTTCAACATGGGAAGGATGCGCTTGCCCAAGAACACGTCCCTGATGCTGTCCGTGTGCCAACCCATCTGGGTGAACTTGCTGGCGTCCGTGTTCACATAATGGTTCACCACCAGCCCATCCTTCTCATTGATGCCCAACCGCGCACCCGGACCCACCAGATCCAACAGCGTGCTGAAGCGCGGGTCCTGAAGCAGTTCGGCCAGTACCGGGCTGTGCTGGTTGGCGAAGGCGAACCGCTGCACGATCCGCTTGCCGTCCACATCGTTCCCCCACTTCACCGGTACCCCGTTCACCAATTCCTTGCCTTCCGCGATCCACTGGTCCTGTACCGTTTCACACGCCTTCCAAATGGCCGCAACGGTATCGCGCGTCAAAAAGCCCGGGAAATGGATGATGCCGTTCTTCTTGAAGAACGACTTCTGCTCAGAGGTCAGCTTCTCGCCGAGGGGGGTGCTTGCTTTAACGATCCTTGCCACAGGTGGGTGGTTTGCGCCGGGCGAAAGTAATTCAGGACCCCGTAACGCTCTGTTAACAGTGTCAAGCGGCTTGTCCACAGGCTTTTGTGGTGAAAAGAACGAAGGACTCAGTGATCGGTGACCTTGCCACAGCACTACGCATGGAGCGGCCACCATCCGTAGAGTCCGTTGAAGATGTCGAAGATGGGTGAACCTGACGTCCAATGTCATCGTTCCGATCTATCGATGTGGCGGCAGGGCATGTTGCACGCGGGAAACACCCGCTTTCGGCAAAGCGCCGGACTCCTATGTTACAACAGACAGTGGAGCGCGGGACAGGGTGTATTGATGTGTTTGCCTGCGTATATCTAAAATCGGTTCGGTGGTTGTGCCTGGCCCCTCCGCACCGGATGCATTTCAATGGGGCCGGTGATAGCAGCCATGGTTGAAAACTCGGAGTGCGTTCTAGTGCATGACACTTACATTCGATCAACCCATAAGGCTCCTTCAAATGTTCGGATTACAAGCCCTTGTAGCGCTGCGGATCCGATCAGGCTTGACCATGCTTGCGCTTGCGGCTTTGTCGATAGAGGCTGCCGCACAAGCCAAGCCGGATGACATGCGCCCGATAGGCACCGTTACGCTGACGCAAGGAGCCTACCCCGAGATCTTTGAGAACGACACGTTGCGGTGGGTGGGCAATGCGCTGTTCAATACGCAGTTGGGCAAGGTGGTGGCGATCAGAGACCGTGATGCGGTTTATCGGTTCGGGTTCCAAGGACAAGAAAAGGATGATGAGATACACGGGGCCACGGGAACGAGCTATGCGTTCGAGTATCGGATGCATGATGCTAGGGTCGGCAGGTTCTTGAGCATCGATCCGCTGGCAGCCAAGTACCCGCACAATTCACCATATGCTTTCAGCGAGAATAGGATTATTGATGGTGTTGATTTTGAGGGTTCTGAGTACTTGGATTACATGGAGCTGATAAACCATCGCACGCCAGGTGACATGACAAAAGTTGGTGTCATTGGACATAACGCGATTCGCAAAACCATCAATACAGGCATCGGCGCATGGAACCTTGCAGCAGGACTCTGGACCGGTGATGTCAAAATGACTCCAGGAGTTTGGCAGTATCAACTTGATGACGCGGTATCTGATGCCGTATCTGAAACCGTTGACGGCATCTTGGACCCGCAAACCGACGACATTGAGAATTTCTTATCGGCGGGGATATCGTTTGGCACTGCGAAGGTCTTGGCACCCCTGACTAAAATGCCACTCCAGAAAGTCTCTGCGCCAGAGAGAGCTACTCAAATCCACAATACACTAAAACCCGCAGCCGCTTCGCGCATGACTACAGCCGTAGTTACTACAGAAGAGGGCATCAGAGTCGTTAGCTCAAGCGAACTGAGATTGAGGCCTGCGCAACGCGCGGTATTAGGGCCTGGCGAGGTCGAGGGGATTGGTGCTGGTCATGCAGAAATTACAGGTGTGAATGCCGCTAAGTCCATGGGACTCACTCCAACAGGTGTAGCAGCCAGTAGGCCAATCTGCGCAGGGTGTGCTTCTTCGCTAGAGGAACTTTCAATACAGCTTCTTTCACCTCGAAAGTGAAAGTGCCGAATACGCCCATGGAGGATGCCTTTAGCGAATCGATTTTGCGGAATCGCCTGAACGAGTTGAGCACAATCGGAAAAGTCCTATTCGCTCTCTCCTGTGCGGAACGAATGTTGCCGAACTATCGTCGATTTATTCGAGAGCATGGGTGGGGCAACGACACAATGTTACGTATGGCACTTGATCTTGGCTGGGACATGGTCTCATTGAAGCCAGTGGACAAGCGAATCGCTATTAAACTTAAAGAAGGTTGTTCCGAACAAGCGCCGGATGCTGAAGATTTCTCGTCCCTCTACGTGTCGCCTGCAATAGATGCCGCCAACTCTGCATCGATTGTCGCGGATCTCATTATACGCTCTGATATTGAGAGGGTAGTTGAGGTGGCAAGCTATGCAAGGGACACAGTTGACATGTACGTTCAAGAGATTGAAGGAATGCCTCCAGGTGCCTTGGATTTGGAAGAACGAATTTGCAGGCACCCTCTGATGCAAAAGGAACTCAAGAGTCAGCGCGAAGCACTCGAAGCAATAGCAGCCGGTATCTCGTCTGAAGAGGCCGAGCGCCGATGGCGCTCGCGCGAGCGCAGTAACATTGAATTGAGTTGACCCCCTTCTGGCGCGAGTCTTCCAAACTCTTGGCGCGGGAGTTAGGCCAG
>JANOPI010000018.1:0-22154 GCA_031421755.1 Flavobacteriales bacterium
ATCGCCACATCCGCTTCACCACCCACATCATAATGCCGCACATGGCGATGCAATCCTTCTGGCAACAAGGCCGCTACACCGGCCAGATCCATATTGAAGCCGTTCGCGCGCAGATCGATGGTTTGCCCCTTCGCGCCTTGCTCTACCGCGAGCGTGAGCGAGATCGGCGTATCACCTGCCTTGCCTTTGCTATCGGCCATCAGCACGTCGCTTCCCTTCTGGATCCGGAAAGCCCCGTCAGCCGCGCCAAAGGCCAACTTCAGTTTGATGTCCGCCTTCCGGTCAGCCAGCACAACACCCTTCGCGTTGTTCCAATGATCCAAACGCAGGTCGCCGTCGATAGTGAGCACGGAACCTTCATCACGGAAGCGACCGCGCAACGCGAGATTCCCGCTTTCCGTCGCGATATCCGATCCATTGCGGTGGTCCCGGAAACGGCTGATGAGCCCGTCGAAGGTGACCTTCTTCAACTTGAGATCCGTTCCGCCGGAAGAGGTGCTGTCCGTGCGCCAGATCAGCCAGTTCTCCACGCCATGGCCGTCGAGCGCTGGGTAGAGCCGGACGTCTTCGCCGTGCAATTCGCTCACGGTGTAGTCGCCGCGCAGCATGGAGAGCAAGCTGAATTCCAGGTACAGCTTGTGCGCCGTGAGCAGGGTGTCCGCCGCAACACTGTCGGTGCGTACTTCTTCCACAAATACATCTGTGATCAGCAAGGAAGCCTGCGGAAAGCGTGCGATCAGCGTGAGTTCGATGCCGCTCTGATGAACGGGGGCTTTCAAATGGGCATTCAGCTCGGCGATCAGCTTGGCCTTCACTTCATCCTGGTACACGTACGCGAGAACCGCCAGCGTCGTCAGGCTGAGCACAATGAGCGCCGCGGAGAACAACAAGATGCGGCGGAGCAGGCGGATCATGGGCAAGGACGAAAAGTACCTGGCTTCTTCAAGGCCCGATGGACGCGGAGAGCCGCTTCGTCCACAGGGCCATGTTGCTTACCCAACAACGTGCCGGGCGGCGCGCGCAGTGCATCCGGCGTCTTCAAGGAGATAGTTTCGCCTTTTCTCCGCACACGGATGTACTACTCACGCGCTCCACTGTTCCTGTTGATCATCGGCTTATTGCTGGGCGCCTCCGGATGCCAGAAAGATGAAGGTACCCTGGCCACGTCAGGTGTGAACATCACCTTCAGGACCGATAGCGGCTACACGTTCCTTGGCGACACGGTGGCACAAGGGGATTCGCTCCGCATCGGCGTGGTGATCATACCGGGGGCTGATGATCTTGAGCGATTCTACCTGGCCATCAAACTGGATGGCGGGCCTGAAATGGGGCAGGACACCACCGCGGTGAACGAGACACCGTTCACCTATGGGACCGTGCATGTAACGCGCCTACAGCCCGGCAACGAACAGGTGATTTTTACCGTGGAAGAACCGGATGGTGACCGCACCACGCGCCGCCTCACCTTTACAGTGCTCTAGACCTACTCGCTACCGTAGTTCACGCGCAGGCGTTTGCCGCCCCGTTCGTTCTTGTTGCCTTTCGGGGCGTCCGGCATGCGGCCCAGCAAGGTCACTTCCTTTTCGCTCAGGTGCCGCCAGTGGCCGCGTTGCAGGTCTTTCTTGGTGAGGCCGGCGAACATCACCCGGTCCAGCTTCACGACCGCATAGCCCAAGGCTTCGAACATGCGCCGTACGATGCGGTTGCGGCCCATGTGGAGTTTCACGCCGACTTCACGCCGACTTTCCGCTGTGGCCACGTAGCTGGCCTCGTCGGCTTGTGCGATGCCGTCTTCGAGGTGAACGCCAGCGACCAGCTCTTGCAAGTGGCCGACCTGCACACTCTTGTCCAAGGTCACGTGGTACATCTTCTCCGCACCATGGCTGGGGTGGGTTAGCTTCTTCGCCAGGTCGCCATCATTGGTGAGCAATAGAACACCCGTGGTGTTGCGATCCAAACGGCCAACCGGATACAGGCGCTCCGTACAGGCCTTCGCGATCAGGTCCATCACCGTGTGCCGCTCGCGCGGATCGTCCGTGGTGGTGATCGTGTCCTTGGGCTTGTTGATCACGATGTAGCGCTTCTGCTCGGCACTGAGCTTCTGGCCACCGAAGTGAATGATATCCGTTGGCATCACCTTGGTGCCTAGTTCGGTCACCACCTTCCCATTCACCGTTACCACCCCGGTAGTGATCAGTTCATCCGCTTCCCGCCGGCTGCCGACACCGGCCTGGGCCAGGTAGCGGTTCAGTCGGATCAATCCTTCGTTCGCGGGGTTCGGCAGGCTGAACCGATTGCTACGCTCGCCCTTGCGATAGGGTCGGCGCGTCAGCGGATCACCCTCCTTGAACGTGCGTTCGTCCTGGCTCTGGCGCTTCCACGGCTTTTCGGCGCGCGGCTTTCCGGTGGCCTTGCCTTTGTAGGACGTGGACGGACGGTCGCTTCGGCTTTCGCTGTTGAAGGGTCTTTCCGGCCGATCCCCCTCGCGACGAGGCTCCCGATCACCATAGCTCTTTTTTGGACCGCGTGATCCGCTGGCCCTTGGGCGGTCATCCTCCCGGCGTGGTGGGCGATCATCGGACGACCTCTTTGGACCACGGCCTGCACTGGAGCTCTTTGCTCCTCGCGAGCCGCCATCCTTGGGTCGGTCTTCTTCCCGGCGTGGTGGGCGATCATCGGAAAACTTCTTTGGACCACGGCCTGCACTGGAGCTCTTCGCTCCACGCGAGCCGCCATCCCGTGGTCGATCCTCTTCCCGACGCGGCGGTCGGTCATCAAACGACTTTCTCGGGCCACGGCTTTCCGCCGACTTTTTCGGTCCGCGCGAGCCGCCATCTCGTGGTCGATCCTCTTCCCGACGCGGCGGTCGGTCATCGAATGACTTTTTCGGGCCGCGGCTGCCTGCGGACTTCCCCCCACTGCGGGAGGAGGACTTCTTTGGGCCTCCTGTCTTTCGGTCGCCTCGCGGCGAGCGTTCAGTGCGTTTGTTCATCGAGCGTGGGGTAGAAAGCGTCGGGAATATGCAGGATATCAGGGCCGAGTGGCGTGTGGGTGATGGCGATCACGTCGAAACGCAGCTCCAGGTCTTCATCGGTCTGATCGATCAGCTCGTCGGCGGCGCGCATCAACTTCTTCTGTTTGCGGTGGTCAACAGCGTCTTCGGGATCACCCCAGCGGGAACTTTTCAGGGTTTTCACCTCCACCACCACCAGAAAGCGGCCTTCGCGGGCCACAATGTCGATCTCATCATGACCATGTCTCCAGTTGCGGTGAAGCACCTTGAACCCGTGGCTTTCAAGCCACTGGCACGCCAGTTGTTCCCCGGCAGCCCCGGTAAGCAGATGTTCCGCCATGATAGAAACGTCGGCCTGTGCGTAACCCGTTCCGCACAGCGCCGTTGAAACGGAGCAAATGTGAGGATCTTTCAACCGACTACTCATCGGTAACGACCAACGACATGAACAACGTCAAGCGTTCTTTCTTCGCCCTCGTCATCGCGCTCTGCGCAGGGATCTCCGCCAAAGCCCAAGCTTTTGAGGGGATCATCGAGTTCACCAAGTCCACAGGGCCGGTGGTCACGAACTACAAGTATTACATCAAGGGCGACCATGTGCGGATCGAAGAGATCAGTGCCCGTGGCGACGCCCAAGGCATCATGCTGGTGGATACCCGCGATAAAACGGTGACCGCCCTCAGCCCGGACCGTAAGCTCTATATGGACGTGCCCAACATGCGCTTGCCCAAAGAGGTGAAGACCGATGTGAAGAAGACCGGCGAGATGCGCGATATGGCCGGCTACAAGTGCGAGAAGTGGATCGTGAAGAGCCCCGCCGAGGACCGCAGCATCACCTATTGGGTGGCCGCCGACAAGTTCGACTTCTTCATCCCCTTGCTTGAAACCCTGAACCGCAAGGACGAGCAAGCCGTGTTCTTCCTCGAGGTTCCGGACGCCATCGGTGTGTTCCCCATGCTCGGCGTGGAGCAGAAGCTCGACGGGGCCGAGGTGAGCAAACTGCAAGTGACCAAGGTGGTGAAGGGTGTGCAGAAGCCGACCCTCTTCGAGATCCCCGCCGGATTCAACAAGTTCGAGCGCAACTAAGAGAAACGCGGCCCCATCCGGCCTTCCCCGAGGGGGAAGGAGGAATGCCCAGCACAGTTCAGACCGCTCCTGATCCTTCGAAGCTCAGCGTCGTACCGCTCTCGGTGACGCTGAGCTTCGCCTTTTGGCCCAGTACCAGCGCGCGGTTGTCAGCGATGTGGCCCGCCGGGAACTGGAAGCACTTCGGGTACGTGTGGTACATGGCTGCTCCGGCGATGATCTGCTCGGCGGTCTTGCCGAAGGGGTCTGTCTCGTCCTTGTTCCGCATGTCGCTCATGCCGCCGACGATCAGTCCCGCCAGGCCGCTGAACCACCCCGCCAACTTCAGGTTCATGGTCATGCGGTCCATGTGGTAGAGCAGCTCGTCAAGGTCCTCAAGAAAGAGGATCTTGCCCGCAGGGTCGATATCGTAGGGCGTGCCGCGAAGCGCGTAAAGCAGGGAGAGGTTCCCTCCGATCACCACGCCTTCGCATTCGCCAGGGGTCTGTAAAAGCACACCGTTGCGCGCGCCGACCCGAGCCGCTTCGACCGCGTGCGCTTCGGGTTCGAAGGTTGAGGTGATGGCGTATCCCTCACCGAACAAGGATCGGCGCAATGTCTCTTGGGTGCCGGGGGTCTTCTTGTCGATGCCGAAGGGCATCTGCGCGTGGAGCGAGCAGATGCCCAAGCCGTGCATCGCATTGTGCAGCGCAGTGATGTCGCTGAAACCGATGATCCACTTCGGGTCGTTCCGGATGAAGGACAGGTCCCAGTCCAACACGTGCATCGTACCATAACCACCCCGTGCGCACCAGACCGCCCTTACATCCGGGTCCCTTAGCGCCGTGTACAAGTGATGGACACGTTCTTCGCTGGTGCCCGCCTGTTGATACCATTTCGTGCCAACGTTCTCGCCCAGCCGCACCCTCAAGCCCCAGCTTTCCGCCAGCGCGATGCCATCCTTCAACTCATCAATACCGATGGCGCGCGCCGTGGGTATGATGGCGATCGTGTCCCCGGGTCGCAAATGGGGTGGGCGAATGAGCTGCGGCATCGTGCGAAAGTGCGCCGCTATCTTGCGCGCCCTTCGTGTTCATCGCACGAGTTCTCGACATCGTGAAGGAGATCAAGCGCACCACCGTTACCGCCGCGTTGCCCTACGCGAACGGTCCGTTGCACATTGGGCATATCGCCGGAGCCTACCTGCCGGCGGACCTTTATGTGCGTTGTCTCCGGGCGAGAAGCAAGGAGGTGATCTTCGTCTGCGGAAGCGATGAGCACGGAGCGGCCATCACCATCCGCGCGATGAAGGACGGCACTACGCCCAAGGCCATCGTGGACAAGTACCACGCGATGATGGGCAAGGCCTTCGCTGACTTCGGGATCCATTTCGATATCTACCACCGCACCAGCAGCGAGCTGCACAAGGAGACCAGCCAGGAGTTTTTCCTGAAGCTGAACGAGAACGGCGCGTTCACCGAGCAGGAGGAGCAGCAGTACTATGATGAAGAAGCGAAGCAGTTCCTCGCCGATCGGTACATTATCGGTACCTGCCCGAACTGCGGCAATACCAACGCGTACGGCGATCAATGCGAGAAGTGCGGTAGTGCGCTTTCCCCCAAGGACCTGATCGATCCACGGAGCACGCTCAGCGGTGCGAAGCCCGTGCTGAGGTCCACCAAGCATTGGTACCTGCCCATGGACCGTAGCCAGCAATGGGTGGAGGAATGGATCAACACCGGCGTCCTCGATGGACAGCAGCAGCATGACGCAAGCGAGTGGAAGCCGCAAGTCCTCGGACAGTGCAACAGTTGGTTGAAGGATGGCCTTCGCCCCCGCGCGATGACGCGCGACCTCGATTGGGGCGTACCCGTTCCATTGCCCGGTGCGGAGGGCAAGATGCTCTACGTGTGGCTCGATGCGCCGATCGGGTACATCACCGCGACGAAGCAATGGGCCAAGGACCACAACGCTGATTGGGAAAAGTGGTGGAAGGCCGACGACACGCGCTTGCTCCACTTCATCGGCAAGGACAACATCGTGTTCCACTGCATCATCTTCCCGATCCTGCTGAAGATGCACGGCGGCTATCAACTTCCGCAGAACGTGCCGGCGAACGAGTTCCTCAACCTCGAAGGACAGAAGCTCAGTACCAGCCGCAACTGGGCCGTTTGGTTGCACGAGTATATCGAGCGATGGCCGAACCGGCAGGATGAACTGCGCTATGCGCTCGCCAGTATTCTCCCGGAATTCAAGGACAGCGAATTCACGTGGAAGGATTTCCAGGACAGGAACAACAACGAGCTCGTCGCTATACTGGGGAACTTCGTGCAGCGTGTGTTCGTGCTTTGCCACAAGTACTATGAAGGGAACGTGCCGCAGCCTGCCGGTGGAACCGATCAAGACGTGGTTCTTTGGGCCGAACTCAATTCTCTGCCCGGAAAGATCGCGGACGAGGTGGACCGTTTCCGTTTCCGTGATGCGCTGGCGAGTGCGATGCAGGTCGCTCGCTTGGGCAACAAGTACCTCTCCGACAGCGAGCCGTGGAAGTTGGAGAAGTCCGATCCAGAGCGAGTCCGCACCATCCTTTTCAACAGCCTGCGCATAGTTGGTGGCTTGAGCGTTCTGCTGGATCCGTTCTTGCCCTTCACCGCGAAGAAGCTACGGACCATGCTCGGTGTGGGTGAGTTGAAGTGGGATGATGCGCTGCGTGCTGATCTGATCAAGCCCGGATCAGCGCTCGGAAAACCGGAGCACCTCTTCAAGCCGATCGACGACGCAGCGATCGCCGCTGAGGTGGAGCGTCTGCATGCGAACCGACCTGTGGAACAGCCTGCGGGGTCCGGCCCGGTGCCAACAGGCGGGTCGCCTGTTGGACCTTTACGGCCCAACATCACCTTCGACGATTTCTCCAAGCTCGATCTGCGCGTGGGCACCATCGTTTCCGCGGAAAAGGTCGAGAAGGCCGACAAGCTCCTGAAGCTCTCCATCGACATCGGCGAAGGATCTCCGCGCACGGTGATCAGCGGGATCGCGCAGCACTTCACGGCAGAGCAAGTGACCGGTCAGCAAGTGGTGCTCGTTGCCAACTTGGAGCCGCGCAAGATGCGTGGCGTGGAAAGCCAGGGCATGGTTCTGATGGCCGAGGATGCGGAAGGGAAATTGCGCTTCGTGCAGCCCACGGAAACGATGCCCCCTGGAAGTGGCGTGCGGTAGGCGCTGCAAGCGCGGACCGGTAAAATCGGTGGCGAACTTCCGGGTATCGGTGTGGTTGAATTATTTGCGGGATAGAAGTCTGTCCAGTTCGGCGGCCCACCTTTTTTCCGCTCCAGGCCCGTACCCAGCGTAGGTCGCCGCGATACGACCGTCCCAGTCTATGATGTAAAATGCCGGATGGGCATTCACACGGTAGGCTGTTTCGAGCGCCATATCCGCGATCAGTAGTGCGTAGTGGATCGGCCGGTTCTTCAGGAATGAAGGGAGCAGCCCCAATTGCTCGTTCGCCTTATCAACAGCGTTCACTCCCACGAATCGGACGCCGCGTTCTTTGTAGACGGAGTGCAAGGAATCGACCACCGGTGTGGAGGTGCGGCATGGCGGGCAGCTCATGTACCAGAAGTCCACGAAGGTGATGTGTCCTTCGGTTGGCAAACTGTCCGGTTCTAGTGTTGTCCCATAAAGATCACCCAGAAGTGGAGGTGCGGCATCGCCCACCGATAGCATTGGTTCAGGCACGTACGCCTGCGGGTGGCTCACAATCGCTTGAGGCAACAGCGCGCTCAGCTCGAAGTCCATTTCTGTGGGCGTTCCGAAGGAATGCTCCAGGATCCTCCGCCAACTGTATTGTACGTCACCTTGTACCACGATCCGGAACACTTCCAATAGCACCGCATGGTCCTGCTGGCTGATGTACAGGTCGGTCATCGCGTCCTTGGCTTCTCCATCGTCCGGCCGTTTGGAGCGTATATGCCAACACGTCTGTCCGCTCAGAACGGTATCCGGCAACTGCGATCCTTGCCGGTCGGGCTTCAACATCTTGTCCATGCTCGAAGGGTCCAAGAAGTCGCGCCAGATGATCATCGTACGCATGTTGTGCTGGAGCTGCCATGTATGGTCTTTGGCCGCTGTGTAACGCACGCAGGAATCGGTTTTCATGTCGCACTCCAGGATCACGTTCCCGTTGTATGCGGTAAAGGCGGAGTCGCCCTCCGTGAACAGCACCTTGCCTCCGATGACCGTGTCGCCTTCTACACGTTTCAATTTCACGTCCTCGACGAATGAAAATGTATCCGGCATGTTGGTGAACTTCATGCGCAGTTCGGCCTTATAGCTCACGGAGTGTTGCCGCAAAAGCGCATCGCGGGTGTCCGTGATCAACTTTTCCACGGGTGATTGCGCCCATGAAGGCCCGAACACTGAAAGCGCGGCGAGCGTCAGGAAGGATCGCATACAATGTAGGTAACTGTCCATGGGCTACGGGGATATCTCTCCCAACGATACTGGACAACAGTACATCAACCGTTCTTCACACGGATGATCTCCGCCGCGATGCTCACCGCGATCTCCTCCGGCGTCCGGCTGTGGATCAGCAGACCGATCGGCGCATGAACACGCGCCAGTTCTTCTTCCGTAAAGCCATCCCGTCGCATCGATTCGAACATCACACGCACCTTCTCCGCACTGCCCAGCATGCCGATGTATCTGTACTTGTTCCGGATCAGTTGCCGCAACACGATATCGTCCGTGCGGTAGCCGTGTGAAACCAAGGCGATGAACAGTTCAGGATCTTCCGGAAGGTGCTCCCCGATCCGCTCGAAGTCGACCACGCGCTTTTCATGCGCCCACGGATTGGCGGTCATCGTCTTAAGACCATCGCGATGGTCGAATTGCAGAACCTGGAAGCCAAGCTGGTTCATCGTTCGCGAGAGCGCGGTACCCACGTGGCCGCCACCGATGATGGCGATGCGATGAAGTGCGTTCAGAGGAAGGCGATAGCTCCAATCCAACTCTTCCTCAGGGTCACCCGCCTCGGCCGCTGAAGCGTCCTCGCGAAGGCGGCCAGGGGACCCTGAGGCAACAAAGCTGAATCCCGAAGAGTGCAGGAGCAGATCCAGGGGAGTTCCGATCGCGTCCTTTTGCACCATCTCCGTCAGCGCGCGCTGGTGGACGGGGTGGACATGGTAGAACACCACCGTCTGCTCACCCGAACAGATCATCCCGGATCTGTCCTGTCCGATGCCCGGCTGATGGATCTGCCTCTTCAGAAAGGGGAAACGTTCCGGCGAAGTCCCCGCAGGGTCATCCGTAGGAGACCCTGCCGAAGAGGACATGAGCGAACGCGCCAACTCCACCAGCTTGTGCTCCATGCTGCCCCCACCGATCGAGCCGTGCATGGCCCCGCCGGAAGTCACGAACATCTTGAATCCTGCCCGGCCCGGACTGCTGCCGAGACTTTCCACCACGCACATCAGCATGCAGCGTTCGCCCGCTTCCACCGCATGGAGCAGTTGGTGCCAGAAGTCATGCGGGTTGTTCACGTCCGTTGTTCATAGAGCGCTGGGTTGCGCCCGCTGCGCGAAGGAAGCGAAAGCGGCATCTTCGTCACGCTGTGGAAGTCGTTCCCTCCTTTTCCGTTAAGCTGCTCGGCTGTGCTGCGTTGCCCTTCGTGGTGGTATTGAGCGCACTGCTGCTGTTCCTGTTTTTCTGGTACAGGCAACTCGCCCGTACGTTGACAGGTCAGCTTGATCGCGAAGGACTTTCGGCATCCGCGCGTTTCGACCTTTCAGAAGCGCGCTCCACAGCGATCGCGTCCTGGCAGGCATCAAAGTTCTTCTTCTGGGCAATCCTCATCGGCTTCCTCACCTACATCGCGGTAGTTGGTACACCGATGTACGGCTACACGATGGAGTGTATCAACCTCGCCGTCCGGTGGACGCACGTGATCGCTGGCATCATGTGGATCGGTGCCTCATTCTACTTCATCTTTCTGGAGAACAACCTCAATCGCACGCACGGCTTGCGCGACGAACTCGCCGGCAACCTCTGGGCCATCCACGGCGGTGGCTTCTACTACGTGGAGAAGTACAAGGTGGCGCCGAAAGTGATCCCTGCGCACCTGCATTGGTTCAAGTACGAGGCCTACTTCACGTGGCTCAGCGGTTTCGCGCTGCTGTTCATCGTGTACTACGCCGATGCGCGGTCGTTCATGATCGATCCCACGGTCGCGGATCTTTCTCCGGCGGCTTCCGTGGGTATCGGGATCGGCTCGTTGATCCTCGGCTACGTGATCTACGACCGGATGTGCAGCTCGAAGCTGATCCTGAACCAAGGTCGCTTCGCGCTGGTCGGCATGGTGATCTTTGGTGTGATGACTTATGCGCTCACGCATTTGCTCAGCGGTCGCGCGGCCTTCATCCATGTCGGCGCCGTCATCGGGACGATCATGGTGGGCAACGTGTTCTTCACCATCATCCCCAGCCAGAAAGCGTTGGTGCGCGCTGCGAAGACCGGGCAACCGTTGGATGAAACGCTCGGCAAAAAGGCCGGACAGCGCAGCCTGCACAACAACTACCTCACGCTGCCGGTGGTCTTCATCATGATCAGTAACCACTTCCCCAGCACCTTCGGCCACAGCTGGAATTGGTTGATCCTGATGGTGATGGTCGTGGCCAGCGCGGGCATCAAGCACTACTGGAATCTGCTCGATCGCGGGGTGAAGCGCACATGGGTGTTGGTGGTCAGTATCCTCGCGTTGGTGTTTATGAGCGTGGCCGTCTCGCCTGCCTTCGAGGATTCGCTGGATGCAGCCATCCCCGCTACTTTCGAGGAAGCGAACGCCGTGATACAAGCCCGCTGCGTGCAATGCCACAGTGCCAGCCCTACTGACGATCAATGGCCCGCAGCGCCCAACGGTGTGATGTACGATACGCCCGAACAGATCAAGGCCATGGCGGACAAGATCATGACCCGCGCTGTGCGAACCAAGACGATGCCGCAGGGTAACAAGACAGGCATGACGGACGAGGAGCGGACGGTGTTGAAACGGTGGATCCTGCAAGGAGCGAAGACGCCATGACCGCTGGAATACATATAACCGCAGAGTGCGCAGAGACGCGCAGAGGAATGCAGATCTTCTCTGCGTCTCTCCGCGCACTCTGCGGTTTTTCGCATTCGTATTCATGGAGAGCGTAGCGATCCATAGCACCCGCGTCATCACCCCCACCGGTGTGATCGACGCCACGCTCATCCTCGCCGATGGCAAGATCCAAGACGTCCTGCCCGGTTGCGTGGAACGCGAAGGCATCCCCTTCGAGAGTGTCGGTGACAAGGTGATCATGCCGGGCGTGATCGATGCGCACGTACACATCAACGAGCCGGGACGTACGGAGTGGGAGGGTTTTGAGACCGCCACGAAAGCCGCTGCTGCCGGAGGCATCACCACCATGATAGAGATGCCGCTGAACGCGAGCCCGGTGACCACCACGGTGGAAGCGCTGAAGTTGAAGCTCGCAGCCGCGAAAGGAAAGCTGCACGTGAACGTCGGGTTCTATGGCGGTGTGATCCCGAGCAACATCGCCGACTTGGATGGTTTGCTGAACGCCGGCGTCTTCGGCATTAAAGCCTTCCTCACGCATTCGGGTATAGGCGAGTTCCCGAACGTGACGGAAGCGGATCTGCGGAAGGCGCTGCCGATCCTAAATCACCACAACGCTAAACTCTTGGTGCATTGTGAATTGGATGGTCCAGTTGTCAGTTCGCAGTTGTCAGGCCAGCAAGTGACCACCAAGAAGCCTGACAACTCCGAACTCCGAACTGACAACTCCACCAACCCCCCAAGATCCTACCAACACTACTTGGCCTCCCGCCCACCTCATTGGGAAACCCAAGCCATCGCCCTCATGATCCGCCTCAGCGAGGAGTTCGATGTCCATGTCCACATCGTACATGTTTCCGCTGCCGAAGCCCTGCCGCTGATCCGCGATGCGAAGAAGCGAGGCCTGCGCATCACCGCCGAGACCTGTCCGCACTACCTCGTGTTCTGCGCGGAGGAGATCCCGGATGGCGCCACCGAATACAAGTGCGCACCACCCATCCGCGAGCGGGCGAACAACGAACGGCTCTGGGAGGCTTTGAAGGATGGCACGCTCGACTTCGTGGCCACGGATCATTCACCCGCGCCGCCGAACATCAAGGAACAGCAGAGTGGCGACTTCATGAAAGCTTGGGGCGGCATTGCAGGCCTGCAGTTCCTCTTGCCCGCGTTCTGGACGGGTGCGAAGGAGCGGGGCTTCTCCTTGGAGGATGTCGCGCGCTTTTTGTGCGAACACCCGGCGCAATTCCTTGGCTTGAAGCAGAAAGGCAGCATTGCTACCGGCTGCGATGCCGACCTGGTGATCTGGGATCCGGAGGCGAGCTCTGTGGTGAAGGAGGAGGACATCCAGCACCGACACAAGCTCACGCCCTATGCTGGGCGCTCATGGTCTGGAGTAGTGGAGCGAGTGGTTCTCAACGGAAGAGTGCATAAGAGCGATGGAATACCTGGATCTCTGATCTTGACACAGTCGAAATTAGAGCCTGAACTCATCGACTACATTTTCAGTTTCCATCAGAGTTATTTCACGAGGGAAGAGAGGCTTGCGCAACGGCATCTTCATGGAGAAATGAAATTCGACTCTATCGAGGAACTGATACAGGAGAAGAAAGAACGGCGGATGGAACGGTATGCCACCGATGACCCGGAAGCACTGCAAATGGTACAGGTTGGATTTGGTCAGTTCAAGCGGATGGTGGTGTCGAGGATCTGGGCGGCTCATGGGACTGAGCTTTTGATCAATCGTTGCCCGAGGTGTAGCAGGGCTGCGAGGACTCCTCAAGCGCGCCAGTGTCGTTTCTGTCTTAATGATTGGCATTGAACTTTGCGACGAGAATGAGCGATACGAACAACGCCCCCGCCTTCACCCACCTCATCGACCTCGCCGCCGAGCGCTTCGGGGGCAAGGTGCTGTGGTGTACCGATGACTTCTTCGCCGAGAAGGAGAATCTGATCAAGCCAAGCAAGCCCATCTTCATCGCCGACAAGTACACCGACCGCGGCAAGTGGATGGACGGCTGGGAGAGCCGCCGCAAGCGTGATCCAGGTCACGATGCTGCGGTGATCCAACTTGGCGCAGCAGGTGTGATCAGGGGCTTTGAAGTGGATACTTCGCACTTCCTTGGCAATCATCCCCCGCAATGCTCCATCGAGACGTGCTCTGCGCCAAATGGTGATTGGGAAAGGGCCGAATGGAAGGAGGTTCTGCCCAAGACAGCACTAGACCCGGGCAGCCTGCATTTCTTTGAGTCCCACGGCCACGGCCTCGTGACACATGTCAGACTGCACATCTATCCCGATGGCGGTGTGGCCCGCCTGCGCGTCTATGGCGAAGTGCAACGCGATTGGTCCCGTGTGAAGTCCGATGAGGTCGTTGATCTGGCCGCAGCACAGAACGGTGCACTGGCCGTTCAATGCAACGACATGTTCTTCAGCCACATGAACAACCTGATCATGCCCGGCCGCGGCGTACACATGGGCGACGGATGGGAGACCAAACGCAACCGAACGCCCAACAACCGCGATTGGGTGATCGTGCGGCTGGCACACAAGGGCATCATCAAGAAGGCACTGATCGACACCTGCCACTTCAAGGGCAACTACCCTGACACCTTCACGCTCGAGGGCACGAACAGTGCTACCGATGACTTGTCGAACGTGAAGTGGAGCACGATCATCGAGCGCACGAAGCTCCAGGCCGACCATGAGCACCACTATGAGCAGGAGGTGCATTGCAGCGATCCGGTGACGCATGTACGTTTGAGCATCTTCCCCGATGGCGGCGTGAGCCGCATGCGCCTATGGGGAACCATCGCTGCATAGGTCGCCCATGACCCGCCTGAAACTGATAACGTCCTTGGCTTTTGTCGCAGTCATCGTATCGTCATGCAAGAACTCACAACAACGGGACGCGGAAGAGATGGTCAATAAGGTTGAGGCGTTCCGCACGAGCAACGGGCATCTGCCGGATTCTCTTGCTCAGCTTGGGCTCAAGGAGGTCGAGGAAGGGCCTGTGTACTATCGAAGGGAAACAGACACGAGCTTTATTGTTTGGTATGGGCGCGAGCTCGGAGAGTCGCGCACTTATCATTCCGTATCACGATCTTGGGAATGACCCTCGACCAACTCAACCGATTGAGCGAAGCGGATGCCGCAGCGGCGTTCGAGCAATGCTGCGGCGCAGAGCGCTGGGTGGAACGCATGGTGATCGGCCGTCCCTTCGAGAGCCTGCCTGAGATGCTGGAGATCAGCGATCGGGTCTGGGAGGAATGCGACGTGGACGACTACATGGAGGCCTTCGAAGGCCACCCGCGCATCGGCAATGTGGACAGCCTGGCGAAGAAGTACGCGAACACCAAAGGCTGGGCCGGTGGCGAGCAGAAGGGGGTGGAAGGCGCGGACCGTGACGTACTCGAACGCCTCGCCCAAGGCAACGCCGAATACGAGGCCAAGTTCGGGCACATCTTCATCGTATGCGCCACCGGTAAGAGCGCGGCCGAGATGCTCGCCTTGCTCGAAGCACGCATGCCCAATGACCCCAAGACCGAAGTGATGGTCGCTGCGGAGGAACAGAACAAGATCACGCGGATCCGGTTGAAGAAGCTGCTCGCATGAACATCCACCGCCAAGACGCCACGAACGCCAAGAATGCGCCACGTTCTTTTGCATTTCGTGGCGAACACCTTGGCGTCCTTTGCGCCTTGGCGGTAAAGAATTGAGCTGATGACAACGATCTCCACCCACGTCCCCGACACCGCGCGCGGCATGCCCGCCCGTGGGGTTCGCGTCACCCTCCAAAGCTCCGCTGGTCCCGATAGCTGGGATGACCTTGCCAGGGGCAGCACCAACGCCGATGGCCGCATCCCGGACTTTGTGCCGAAGGATGTGACGTTGACCGAGGGCACCTACCGCATGCGCTTCGATGTCTCGGCCTACTTCAGCGAGCACAAGACGAAGAGCTTCTACCCCTATATCGAAGTGGTGTTCGAACTGGGCAACGATGGGCATTACCACGTGCCGCTGCTGTTGAGCCCGTGGGGGTTCTCGACGTATCGGGGGAGCTGATCGAAATGAAAGGGAGGGGGAGATTTGCCCCCACCCTTGGGTTCAAACGCAGTGTGGACCGGCGTTTCGGCAGTGCTACTCTCCGATGCCGCCCAGCAGATCCATCAGTTCCTTCTGGGTCAGGCTTGCCTGGTCGGACTTGTCGTAGATGGTGAGCAGGTAAACCTTGCTCCGGACTTTTCGCACGTAGGTGATCACACGCGAGCCGCCGGACTTGCCGCCGCCTTTGGAATGGATGGCCAAGCGGATCTTGTAGCAGTCCTTGCCGAGCGGTGTGCCTTGGATGGATTGTTCCTCCAGCGATGTGATCAGGTCCAGCACATCCTGCTCCAGCGAGCGGTGCCGTTTGGCCAGTTGCTTGTACCGGCGTTTGAAGAAGGCCGTAACGACGACCTCAGCCATGTTTCAGGAAGTCGCGGGCGCGTTGCAGCTTCTTCTCGCCGCGCTCGTCGGCCTTGGCTTCCAGCAGCGCTTCCACCAGTTCGTTGGCGAAGGCCACCTTGCGTCCGTCGCGGATCACGCTGGTCACTTTTACGAAGTCCAACTCGCCCAGCAGCTCCATGAGCAACCGGCGCTTGCGCGTGTTCTTGAGTTGAAGGACGATCTGTTCCATGGTGGGTCTAAGTTAGGGAGTCGAGGGAGGCTTATGGGCGATACGACCTGCGGTTACCAAAGAGTCGCAGGGAATCTCTGCATAGCTGCGAGTTAAACCATCTGCTACACGCCGTTACTCGCGCTTGCTCCTCGAGCGGTGTCACCGTAATGATCTGAGGTCCCCAATGATGGGCCTTTGGGGGCATCGATGAGTGCCTTTGCCTCACTGTAGGTGCGTTCAAGAAGCGGATCGATAGGGTTGAATTGTGCTGCTTTGAAGGCGCGTTCATAGCGTCGGAATTCTTCGACATCGAACTTTGCCTTCTCCTTTTTGAAGAGGTATGTTAAGTTATGAAAGGTCTCAGCCAACCGGTGCTGAAGGTTGATTCGGAATGTGTTGATTGAAGTTGAGCCGGCTACTGTTGTCTTCTGTTCAGTACCGAAGTGGGAGAATACATATGAGCCAATCTTGAGCGCCGCAATGTTGGCCTGTGCATAGACAGACCTGTCTCGAATGGCATTTGACAAAGCGCGAACACCTTCATCCTTTCGGTCGAGAGTGACGCGAGCCACAAAGGGAAAATGCAAGATGTAGCTTGCCCCATCAAGCTGATAGTAGTTGTCTGGATCCGGTTGTTCAACAGTGCAGCGAAACAGCACCTTGGTATCTTCCCCGCGGTATCTCTCCGTATTGCTTGGGGTCAATGGATTTCCCACAAGACAGAAGAAGAGGGGTATGTACTCACCAGAGTAGACGTCCATAGTACCCGCCTTTTTGTCAACCACGCCTATGAAGAACGGCATCTGAAGATTTGAGAAGTAGTCGACTTTGTTGCTTATGTCGATGTCATCACTTGCACTCTTGATCTGCATTGCGAATGCGCCTTTCGGATGCAGGTATCTGGATTCAACAACCTCGAATAGGGTGCAGTAGTAGTCTGCGCCGATGTCATCTGCACTGTTCCAAGGTCGAGCGACAAATGAAAACTGGTACATAAAGTACAGAGCCAGATTTTCTGACTGCCAGCCTTGGCGGTAGGAGTTGAGGTGGGCCATTGTTTCACATTAATCCCAATGTAGGCACTCCACTTGAATGCATTTCGTGTGAGCGTTTGAAGCGGAAACCCCGCAAGCCCTGTCTTCAGGGCGCGGAGTTGCAGCGGAAAGCGCGACGGTGTGCTCCCGAGCTGAGGCTTTGCGAAGCGAAGGGATCTCACCGGCACGCCCACTCCTCGACTCCGTTCGGAGTGACACGCACCGGTGATGTGAGCGTTCAGGAAGGAGTTCCGATCTTCACCCTCGCACTCTTTCACCCTCGCACTCTTCAACGCATGAACTTCAGCGTTCCCACCAAGGACAAGTCACGCATCCTCGACACCCTCGGCAAGGCCAACAAAGCCTTCCAGGCCATCTACCCCGGCGACCGTCCCGAGCGCCAACCGGTACACACTGTCTACGGCGGCGCCGACCTGTTCCGCGCCGACACCGCACAGAAGATGGCCAACGCCGCGCTGAGGACGCTGCTTGAGAACGCCGCTGATTTCATCGAGTTCGCCCGTGCGCTGGAACTGCCTGGCCACGAAAAGCTGCCGAAGAAACCGGCCGACATCGCCAGGCTCGTGAAGCGTTTCGACAAGCTGACACCCGCCAAGCGCAAGGACGAAACAGGCTGGCTCGCCTACGCCACCTACAACAAGGTGATCCACAAGCTGCGCACCGAAGCGCTGGAGGATTTCCGCATCGACTTCGAGGATGGCTTCGGCAACCGCAGCTGGGAAGAGGAGGATGCCACCGCCGTGCAGGCCGCGCTGGAAGTGGCCAAGGGCATGAAAGCGAAGTCGCTGCCGCCCTTCATCGGCATCCGCATCAAGCCCTTCACCGAGGACCTGAAGGAACGCGGCGCGCGCACGCTGGACATCTTCCTCACTACGCTTGCCAGCAAGACCAATGGCAAACTACCCGACAACTTCGTGGTGATGCTGCCGAAGGTGACGATCCCCGAGCAGATCACCGCGCTGGTGCAACTCTTCGAAGCGATCGAGAGCAATACCAAGCTCGCCAAGGGCGCGCTGAAGATGGAGATGATGGTGGAGACCACACAGTCCGTGATCGGTGCGGACGGCAGCAATCCGCTGCGCCGCTACGTGCTCGCCAGCAAGGGCCGCATGATCGCCACGGCCTTCGGCACCTACGACTACACGGCCGCCAACAACATCACCGCGAAGTACCAGGACATGGGCCACGCCGTATGCGATTTCGCGCACATGATGATGAAGGTCTCGCTCGGCGCCACCGGCATCTGGCTCAGCGATGGCGCCACCAACGTGATGCCCATCGGTCCGCACCGCGGCGCGAAGCTCACGCCGAAGCAGCGCGCGGAGAACAAGGCCGTGGTACACCGCAACTGGAAGAAGGCGTACGACCACACGCGCCACTCGCTCTGGAAAGGCCTCTACCAGGGCTGGGACCTCAACCCCGCGCAATTCCCCATGCGCTACGCCGCCGTCTACAGCTTCTTCCTGGAGAGCTACGACGATGCCGCCGCGCGCCTCAAAGCCTTCGTGGAACGCGCCGCCCGCGCCACGCTCACCAGCGATGTCTTCGACGATGCCGCGACCGGTCAGGGCCTGCTCAACTACTTCCTGCGCGGCCTCAACTGCGGCGCTATCAGCGAGCAGGAAGCGTTGGCCACGGGGCTGTCGTTGGCGGAGATCAGGACGCGGTCGTTCTTGAAGATCCTCGAAGGAAGAAGGAAGAAGTAGGTCATCTGGGCGTGCCGGCGCCAAATGCGCGCCGTCGGGCTATCCGCTACAAGTCCTCGCCGAAGACGGCTCCGGGCTTTCCGCTTCTATCCCTCACGCAAGCGTCACTTCTCGATGCTCGCTTCCCAGCCATCGTACTCGCCACCAAGCTTTGCGGCAAGCCCATTCATTCGGTCAGTGGTCGCGAACACCGCGGACTGCTCAGGCACAGCATGGGTCTCGGCAACACAGGAGAATACTCGTGGGCCAAAGAGTTTCTGCCAAATTGAGGTAGTCGGTGCTCGTTCAACGCGCAGATTCTCGAACCCGGCCACACGAAGCTCATTTGCTGCGGCGTTCGCAGAATCCATTGTCTTGAAGTAGAAAAAGTGGATCGTATGCGCCGGCTTGCTCATGTCTGAGCCATGTGAACGCATTGCTGCAAGAACCTTGAGATCACCCTCGCGCTCGTCCGAATAAGAGCCTATTGCATTTTCAGCCATTCGAGGTGTGTTTCATTGTAAGTCTAGTGGCTCACCCGGGCGATTATCCTAAGCATACAGACTCACCAACACCTTCTCCGGCGTGTACGGCGCAACCTGTCCCGCCTTAGCGGGATCGAACACCCTGCGCGCATCCGGCCGGAAACCGCTCATAAGAACTCCTTCTTGAACGCCGCCGGTTTCAAGATCCGGGTCTTGCCGTGCTTCTTCAGAACCAGCAGATCATCATCACCGGTGATCAAGAGGTCGGCTTTCGCGGCCTTGGCAAGGGCGAGCAGGTAGTCGTCCTTCGGGTCGCGGCAGATCGGTCGCACTTGAAATTGTGTCTTGACCGTTCGGGCCTGCGTGCGGACCCGTTGAATTGTACGAGCGGCCTCCTCCTCGATGAAATAGCGCCTGAACTCAACTCGCATCACCACGCGCTCCAATTCTTCCATCAGCAAGGGAGACACGACCAGGTGAAAGACCTGCTTGTTGAATAATGCACGAAGGCCCATGCCATCCCTGCGAATGAGCATGCTGATCAGCACGTTCACGTCAACGACGAGCGTGACGCGCTTTCTCGCGGGCATAGATCTTGGCGCGTTCTTCCTCCACAATGGCGGTCAACTCCTTCTCGCTCATTTTCACTTTGCTGAAGATGGCGATGAGGTCATCGATCTCATCAACGGGCTCCTTCCCGCGCATGCGTTTGGCGACCTTCAGCTTGTCCGCCGGAGACAATTGGTCCACGATCTCCATGACCTGGTCGAGGGATAAGGAAATAGATGGTTTGTTGGTGAAGGACATGGTCGTGTGCTTGCTGCTCAAAGATAAAGTGTTCGCTCAGGCATAGAGCGACATCAACACCTTCTCTGGCGTGTACGGCGCATCGAAGACCATGCACGCCTCCGCGCGCTGAAGCGCTTCGGCGCGCAAGCGTGCATCCAGCCTGAAGGTCACGCTTTCTTCCATCCGCTTTTCAGTTGCTTAAGGTACTTCGGATGCCTACGCATGTCGAACAAGCCGATGATCACGATCTCAGAGCGGTCGATGCGGTAGAGCAGGACGTTGTACGGCTTTATCTGTGCCTCACGAAGGCGTAGGTGGCCAGCGCTGCGAAATCCCTTGGGGAACATCACGATGTACCGGATGGTGTCCTCCACCTCATCCACGAAGCGTTGCTCCTCGCGGGCGGTCCACTTCTCCCGCAGGTAGCTCAGGACGTCGATGTATGTAGCGATCGCCTTGGGCGTCCACCTTACCGCTTTCGCCATGCGCGGATCTGCTTCATGGCATCAGCATGGCTCACGGTCTCGCCCTTGTCGGCCTGCGCCAAACTCTGCTCAACATCCTTGCGCACTTTGGCAGGCAGGTTCTTCCACCAGTCACCGCTTTGGAGATCCAGCACGGCCTTCACCTGATCCAGTACTTCCTCATCGCTGGTGTTGAGCACCTGTTTGGCGATGTTCGCCTGTTTGATCTCGATGCGGCTCATGGCTCTCTGTTGTAGTCCAAAGGTAAAGGATGGCCCGAGCGTCTAGGCGTATCTGCGTGTATCATATTGATCCGCGTCATCTGCGTTCCATCACGCATACAGCGACATCAACACCTTCTCTGGCGTGTACGGCGCATCGAAGACCATGCGCGCATCCGGGCGGAAAGCCTTTATCGCGTTCTGGATCGCGAAGTAGACTCCGATACCGTACATCAACGGCGGCTCGCCAACGGCCTTGCTGCGGCGGATGGCCAGCGGATGTCCGTCAGTCGGTAGCGCTTCGATCGTGATCTCCTTCGGTACGCTGTGGATGTCGGGCACCTTGTAGGTGCTCAGTGCGTTGCTCAGCAGCTTGCCCTTCTCGTTGTACACGATCTCCTCCATCGTCATCCAGCCGAGGCCCTGCACCAGCCCACCTTCGAGCTGGCCGATGTCCACCGCATCGTTCATGCGCTTGCCGAAGTCGTGTACCAGCTTCACGGCATCGATCTCGTAGGTGCCGCGCAAGCAGTCTACCGTGACCATCACCGCCGCGGTGCCATAGACGTGGTAGGCGAAGGGGTGGCCCTTCTCCTTCGTCTTGTCGAAGTGGATGTTCGGCGTGGCGTAGTGGCCGCTCTCGCTCAGGTTCACGCGGTCCCAGTGCGCGGCGTGGATCAGCTTCTTCCAATCGAGTTCGGTGGGCTGGCCGTTGTTCTGCACTCGCTCGTCAACAATGGTGATCGCATCGGCCGCGGCACTGAGCATGCGTGATGCCTTCTCTTTCAACCGCGCGAGTATCGCGTTGCAGCCGATCTCCAGTGCCTTGCCGTTCAGGTCGGCGGTGGCGCTGGCGGCGCTGGGGCTGGTGTTCGCCACGCGTGTGGTGTTCGTGCTCTCGATCTTCACGCGCGACGGGTCGATGGAGAACACGGCCGCCGCCACTTGCACCATTTTGGTGTTGAGTCCCTGGCCCATCTCCACGCCGCCGGTGCTCACGCCCACGCTGCCGTCTTGGTACACATGCACGAGCGCGCGCGCGTGGTTCATCGGTGTGTTGGTGAACGAGATGCCGAAGCAGATCGGCATGATCGCCATGCCCTTCTTGTGCGTCGTGCTCTTCGCGTTGAAGGCGTTATTTTGAGACTGCAGCTTGGCAAAGTCGAACTTCTGTTCGGCCAGCTCCCAAGTGGGAACGGCGTTCACATGCTCCGCGATCTGGCCGTAGCTGAACTCGCTGCCTTCCTGTAGGAGGTTGCGGTGTTGGATATACCGCGTGGGCACTCCAAGTTTTTCCGCCGCGTGTACGATGGCGCTTTCGATCACGAACATGCCCTGTGGTCCACCGAAGCCCCGGAAGGCCGTGTTGGGTGGCAGGTGCGTGCGGCACGAGTAGGCGGTGACTTCCACGTTCGGCACGAAGTAGCTGTTCGTCGCGTGGAAGAGCGTGCGCTCCATTACCGCTGGTGAAAGGTCAGCAGCAGCGCCCGCGTTCTGGTGGAAGGTGGCCTCGTACGCCACGATCTTCAGGTCCTTGTCGAAACCGATCTTGTAATCGCTGCTGTACGGATGCCGCTTGCCGGTCATGCGCATGTCGTCCATGCGGTGCATCGCCAGCTTCACGGGT
>JANOPI010000019.1:0-15376 GCA_031421755.1 Flavobacteriales bacterium
ACGAGCTACAGTCAACTGGACTGCGCCGATACCTGGTCCCAGGCCACCACGGCCACCTCGGACTATTTCCACGCACAGAGCTACATGCCTGTTGTGGTGCCGCAGCCCTTGCCCGATGGTGAAGGTTGCGTTGGAGGTTATCTGATCACCGATTATCAAGGGCCTGGGGCCCACTACATGGAATACATCGGCGCGTGCCTGCCGGAGCCGCTGCTCGCGGGTGTGGAGTACAGTTTTCAATTCCGCTTGGCCGGGCGGCAGATCAATGCCTTCCTCGATGGGGTATTCCCATTGACGCTGGGTCCCGTGGACATCACGCTCTTCGGATTGGAGAATTGTGTTCCCTTCCCGGTGGGGTTTGATACGGGTTGCCCCCAAGGGTGGACCGTGCTGGGAACCATCAACTATCAACCTGATGGCGAATGGCAACAGGTCACGATCACCTTCACGCCCTCCACGGACATCAATACGGTCATGATCGGCGGCCCATGCCAACCACCGGCTGATTACACAGCCAGCGGCGGTGGGTTCGACAATTTGCCATATTTCTTCTATGACGGCCTCACCCTCAACAGAAGTACGCTGTTCACCAGCATTTCGCTTTCTGGCTCCACGTGCACAAACGACCTGGTCCTCACAGGGCATCCGGACTCATTGGCAACAAGCAACCAATGGTACCAGGGTGGAGTGGCCATTCTCGGTCAAACGGACAGTGTGCTCAACGTGAGCGACTTGGACCTGCCTTTTGGCGATTATCAATTCCTCAGTTCGGTGAACGATACGGCCTGCGCTATCGCAACCATTGTCGTGGGTCCACCCAGCGGGGTGTCTCCCATTGTTCAAGCATCACCTGTTAGCGGCTGTCCTCCCCTCTCCGTGAATTTTTCCGACGGCACCGCAGGTGATGTGGCTGGTTGTTCTTGGGATTTCGGTGATGGCACCACAAGTACCGAATGCGATCCGGTCCATGTCTACCTGGAAAGTGGGACCTATGATGTAGTGCTGGCCGTGACCATGGCCAATGGCTGTGTTTTCGATACCACCTACACTGACCTCATCACGGTGGTTGATCCGCCCACGGCGTCGTTCACTTTCAGCCCCCAACCCGCACCGGCAGGAGCTCCTCTGGTGACCTTCACCGACGGCAGCAGCTCGGACGTGGTCAGTTGGAGCTGGGACTTCGACACTATCCCGCCATTCTCGTCCACCGCGACCAACCCTGTGGTGACCTATCCTTCACAACAAGGTGCCTATCCGGTTGTGCTGGTTGTAACGAACGCAGCAGGTTGTGTGGACACCGCACGCGCTACGGTGATCGTGGTGCCCAGCGGGGACCTGGATATGCCCAACGTCTTCAGTCCGAACGGCGATAGTGACAACGATCGTTTCATCCCCTTGGATGAGTTCCCGGGTCAAGCACGGTTGACCATCTTCAACAGGTGGGGGCAAGAGGTGTATTCCACCACCACCATTACCACCGGTTGGAACGGCAGGATCAAGGGGGGCGAAGCACCTGAAGGCACATACTACTGGATCGTGGAGAACCTCGGAGGCTCCGATCCCCGCAAGTCCCTGACCGGACACGTAACCTTGGTTCGCTGACGGCCTGCTACATTCGCGGCCCTTTTGCCCACCGCTCGTATGGTGGCTGTAGAAGCGAACCGATGAAGACGAACGTGACCCTGCCGGACGGAAGTGTCCGCAGTTATGACGGTGCGGTAACGGCCATGGACGTGGCCAAGAGCATCAGTGAGGGCCTGGCCCGCAATGTGCTTTCCGCGAACGTGAACGGCGAGGTGCGCGATGCGAACCGCACGCTGCCGACCGATTGCACCCTCTCCCTACTGACGTGGAATGATGTGGACGGTAAAGCCACGATGTGGCACTCGTCCGCCCACGTGATGGCCGAGGCGCTGGAATCCCTTTACCCCGGAACCAAGTTCGGGATCGGCCCTTCCATCGAGAATGGCTTCTATTACGACGTGGATTTCGGCGACCGCAGCATCGGCGAAGCTGATTTCGCGGCCATCGAATCCAAGTTCAAGGAGCTCGCACAGAAGAAGCTCGTGTTCGACCGGAAGGAGGTCAGCAAAGCCGACGCGATCAAGTACTTCACGGAGAAGGGTGATGAGTACAAGTTGGAACTGATCGAGGGCCTGCAGGACGGCCAGATCACCTTCTACTCACAAGGCAATTTCACGGACCTCTGCCGTGGCCCGCACATCCCGGATACATCGGGGATCAAGGCGTTCAAGGTGCTGAGCGTGGCCGGTGCCTACTGGCGCGGTGATGAGAAGCGCAAGCAGCTCACACGCCTGTACGCCATCACCTTCCCCAAGCAGAAGGAACTGGACGAGTACCTCGTGATGCTCGAAGAGGCCAAAAAACGCGACCACCGGAAAGTCGGCAAGGAACTCGACCTGTTCACGTTCAGCGAGCGCGTGGGCGCGGGTTTGCCGCTGTGGCTCCCGAAGGGCGCGGCCTTGCGCGAGCGGCTCATCAACTTCATGAAGACGGCCCAAGAGAAGGCTGGCTACTTGCAGGTGGCCACTCCGCACATCGGCAGCAAGGCGCTGTACGAGACCAGTGGCCACTGGGAGAAATACGGCAAGGACAGTTTCCAGCCGATCAGCACGCCGCAAGAGGGTGAGCAGTTCATGCTGAAGCCGATGAACTGTCCGCACCACTGCGAGATCTTCGCCAGCCGCCCGCGCAGCTACAAGGATCTGCCCTTGCGTTTGGCCGAGTTCGGCACCGTTTACCGGTACGAACAGAGCGGCGAATTGCACGGCTTGGCCCGGGTCCGTGGCTTCACCCAGGACGACGCCCACCTTTTCTGCCGCCCGGACCAAGTGAAGGAGGAGTTCTTGAAGGTGATCGACCTGGTCCTGATGGTATTGAGGGCCTTGGATTTCAAGAATTTCGAGGCGCAGGTGAGTCTTCGGGACAAGGAGGATCGGAGCAAATACATCGGCAGCGAGGAGAACTGGGTGAAAGCCGAACAGGCCATCATCGACGCAGCGGCGGAAAGTGGGCTGAAGAGCACGGTGGAATACGGCGAGGCCGCGTTCTATGGACCCAAGCTGGACTTCATGGTGAAGGACGCCCTAGGCCGGAAATGGCAGCTGGGCACCATCCAAGTGGACTACAACCTGCCCGAGCGCTTCGAGCTGGAATACGTAGGCAGCGACAACGCCAAGCACCGCCCCGTGATGATCCACCGGGCTCCGTTCGGCAGCCTGGAGCGGTTCATTGCGGTGATCATCGAGCACACGGCCGGAAAGTTTCCCTTGTGGCTTACGCCGGAGCAGGCCATCGTGCTCCCGATCAGCGACAAGTATGTGGCTCAGGCACAGGCCCTCTGCGCGTTGCTGAAAGATCACGATATTCGCGCCTCCGTAGACGAACGGAACGAGAAGATCGGCCGGAAGATCCGCGACGCGGAACTCAGCAAGTTCCCGTTCATGCTCATTCTCGGGGAAAAAGAAGCAGAGGCCAACACCATCAGCGTGCGTGAACAAGCACAAGGCGATATGGGCACCATGACCCCGCTCCAGTTCAAGGAGCTGGTGAGTGAGCGCATTGCCCAACAATTGGCTGGTCTCTGATTCCCGTACGTTCCGAAAACCCATCAACACCCCGCTTGGCAACACGTCCACCTTTCCGCCCTTCCGGACCTCCACGTCCGCGTCCTTCTGGTCCCCGCCCCTACCGTGGCCGGGTAATCAAGGAGGATCCGCACCGCACCAACAGCCGCATCACCGGATTCTCCGAGGTGCGCGTGGTGGGTGAAACCGTGGAGCAAGGTGTCTTCCCGTTTGATGTGGCCTTGCGCATGGCGCAGGACGCGAACCTCGATCTGATCGAGATCAGCGCGTCGGCCGTGCCACCGGTGGTGCGCGTTGCCGATTACAAGAAGTTCCTCTACGACCTGAAGAAAAAGCAGAAGGAACTGAAGGCCAAGCAGACCGTTGCCGAAGTGAAAGAAGTGCGCTTCGGACCGAACACTGACGAGCATGACGTGGCCTTCAAGCTGGTTCACAGCAAGAAGTTCCTCACGGAAGGCCACAAAGTGAAAGCCTTCGTGTTCTTCAAGGGCCGCACCATCGTGTTCAAGGAGCGCGGCGAGATCCTGCTGTTGAAGTTCGCGCAGGACCTGGAAGAGTATGGCGTGGTGGAGAGCATGCCGAAGCTGGAAGGCAAGCGCATGATCATGTACCTGGTACCCAAGAAGAAAAAATAGCAACGGCGATGCATTCAGCGCCCAGAACACAGGCAGGATGCCTGTTCCACGATAAAACAACCCCCCGATAGATAGAGAGAAGTCATGCCGAAGATGAAAACGAAGTCCGGTGCCAAAAAACGGTTCAAACTGACCGGCACCGGCAAGGTGAAGCGCAAGCACGCCTTCAAGAACCACATCCTTACCAAGAAGCACAAGAAGCGGAAACGCGCCTTGGGCAAGATGGCCGTGGTGCACAGCACCAACGAGAAAGCCATCCGCGATCTCTTGCAGTAAGAACACCCTCCGTCTCCTCCGGTGGGGGAGCGAGGACCGTTTCCCGCCGGGTTTACGGCGGGATTAACCAGGACGCGCAGCACCAAAGTCCAGTCACCGAACTGACGCTCGCGCCCGAAAACAGAAGAACAGATGCCAAGGAGTAAAAACAAAGTTGCCAGCAGGGCACGTCGCAAGAAGATCCTGAAACTGGCCAAAGGGAATTTCGGCCGACGCAAGAACGTGTACACGGTGGCCAAGAACACCGTGGAAAAGGGCCTGTCCCACGCGTACGACGGTCGTAAGATCAAGAAGCGCGACTACCGTGCCTTGTGGATCCAGCGTATCAACGCCGCCACCCGCACGCACGGCATGAGCTACAGTGTGTTCATGCACGGCCTGAAGGAGAAGAACATCAACCTGGACCGGAAGGCCCTCGCCGAGATCGCATACAGCGATGCGGACGGCTTCAAGGCCATTGTTGACAAACTGAAGTAAACCAACTCGGGGGAGTTGTGGGAAGGGGATCCGAGAGGGTCCCCTTCGCTTTTGTGGGGGCGCGCCTGTCTCCTACGCGCCATAGCCGCTTCGGCGACGGAGCGCGGCGCGCCATCCGGAAGGGAACCACGGATCCACACGGATGGACACGGATAGACACAGATAAATCCGGGAGTTTCGGTGTCCAACCAGTGTCCATACGAGGTAGCCAAGCTGCACCGTTCTGATCCTACCTTCGGAACCATGCGCACCAAAACCCTGCTCCCACTGCTGCTATTGGTATGCCTGGTGCTGTCGTTCCGGGTCGGATCCGATCCGCGCATTGCCTCGGTGGTAATCGATCCGAAGGCCACGCCGATCGTGATGCACAACAAGGACGACAGTGGGAATGCGCTGGGGAACATCGGTAAGCTGAAGGCCTTCGTGGAAGCCAAGGGCAAGCATTTGCGCTTCGCCATGAACGGCGGCATGTACATGGAGGACCTCTCCCCGCTCGGGCTGTATGTGGAGAACGGCGCGCAATTGCGGAGGCTGATCACGAAGACCGATGGCTACGGCAATTTCTACCTGCAACCGAACGGCGTCTTCGGCATTGGCACCAAGGGAACGGCCTTTGTGGTAACCACCGCGAACTACACGCAGCAGAAGGACGTGCTCTATGCCACCCAGTCCGGGCCGATGCTCGTGGTGGACGGTGTCATCAACTCCGCATTCAAGGAGGGTTCGGTGAACGTGCAGATCCGCAACGGGGTCGGTATCTTGGCAGATGGAAAGGCGCTGTTCGCCATCACTAGGCAGCCCATGAACCTCTTCGATTTCGCGCGGTTCTTCCAGCAACAGGGCTGTGCGAACGCACTGTTCTTGGATGGGGCGATCAGCAGGACGTATATGCCGGGTGAGGGCGTGGAGCAATTGACCGGAGCTCTCGGCCCGTTGATCGCGGTGATGGAGTGAACGACGCGAAACACATGCGCAAGTTGGACGAGCGAATAACCTATCTTGATATCATGATACCACAAGTCTATCTACGTCCTCGTAATGAGGGCGCGTCAGAAGCTCCTGCCGGTTTGAAGGACGTGAATCGCGTTCACAATTTGGCTTGCGTCGCGATTTCTCAATGGGGCCAAACCAACACAGGAGCCACAACCCAATTCAAGATTGGAGGAAAGCGTTATGACGTTGAATCCTTGGGCGCGGGACAATTCGTGGTCCGATACGATTGACCTCGTAATACTTAGCATCCGAGACCTTGTGCCACGCAGCCGTCGATCGCGTAGGGTTAGAATGTCTTCACTTCTGGAACAGCACGCTTATGTCAATCGCCGTTTCGCAGAACCGAGGCTGGTCCCTAAGCGTGAAACGCGCACTCCCATTATTCTCCGCGGTGTAGTTCGAACCACCGACAGTGAATCGAATAGTGTCGATTCGTTGATTTCGAAGCACTTCGATCTCCTTGTCAGTAAGGCTATACAAGGAAATGGCTCGACTATCCACATGGTCCCGAATCCCCTTATCAAAGCACTTTACTACACTGCCGTCTTCAAGGAACAAGTGAACTGTGCCTGCTATCTGTTCTGACTCAAAGGGAACCTCAATTGACAACCACAGCAGACCGTTTGACCCTTTCATAGCCACGGAGACTTCGAGGATTGCCCCCCCGTATGAGTTGACCATATCGCCAAGCGAAAACGACCATGTCGGCGTGCTCGCGTACCTATCATCACCGTGGTAGACAAACGTCCCTTGGGCGCACAAGCCCATTCCAAGTATTGCACAGGCGAGAATGGATGATAAACGAAGCATGCTTGCAGTCTTTATGTCAAAGTTACTCGCAGCACCAGCGCCATTCACTTCCTCCTCAACCACCCCAACACCCGCTTGCTGTCGATGCGCCATTTCCCATCGATCATGTCCAGATCGTAGGTGCCGCGCGTGCTACCGGTGTTCTGTTGAACGACCTCCACTTCCCCATCCCCTACCCGGCTGATGATGGCCACGTGACCGTAGGGGTTGCCGCCCCAGCCATCGAGTACGAGCAGGTCATCCACCTGAGGCATGGAGGCGCTACCGTTACGGAACTGCAGAAGTGCGCGGTCGGCGTTCAGCGCACCATCGGCCACGGTGCTATCGAAGAAGTCCTTGGCGTGGCCGTAGCTGTTGGGCATGCGGTGATCGAAGCGCTCGAAGTAGTAGCGCTTCACGAAGAAACTCCCCTCTCCTTGGGAGAGGGGTTGGGGGTGAGGTCGCATTGGTACTTGAGACCGATATTGTAGCCATCGACCACGTTGCGGCCGCTGTTGCCGCTGAAGCCGCCGTTGCAGTAGACGACTACGCCGTTGAGGGAATCGAGCGGATCGCCTTCGAAATGCTCGGTCTGGAGGATGTCCGAAATGCGTTCACCCCAGAAAAGCCAGACTGAACCGGCGACCACGGAAAGGACGAGCATCAGCAGGATGAACTTCTTCATCGGAGCATTCTTGAAACCTCGGGTACCTGATCACAGATCGCTTCGACCGCCTTGCCGACCCTGTCGGGACTTGATGACAGATCGCTTCGCCCGCCTCGCGGACCCCGTCGGGACTTGATGACAGATCGCTTCGCCCGCCTCGCGGCGGTCTCGCGACTACATCAGGATCCCGGCGATCGTGGCGCTCATGTAAGACGCCAGTGTACCGCACAATAGTGCCTTGAGGCCGAGCCGCGCCAGATCCGCGCGGCGGCCGGGGGCCAGTTCGCCAATGCCACCGATCTGCATGCCCACGCTGCTGAAGTTGGCAAAGCCGCAGATAGCGATGCTCACGATGAGCAGACCCTTTTCGGTAACAACCGGCAGTGACTTGTCAGACAAGTGCTGGAACGCGAGGAACTCGTTCACGGTGAGTTTTTCGCCGAGCAGGGTAGCCACGCTGGTGAGGTCCTGCACGGGCACTCCCATGGTCCAAGCGACGGGCGTGAAAAGCTTGCCGAAGATCCAGTCGAGCCGCAGGGCGAAATCAAGGCCACAGGCGAATCCGATTGTAGACATCAAGTAGTTGATCAGGGCGATCAAGGAGATGAAGCCGATGAGCATGGCGATCACGTTCATGGCGATCTTGAAGCCATCACCTGCACCGTGGCCGATGGCGTCGATCACGTTCACGTAGGAGCTTTTCACGTCCAGCTTCACATTGCCCATGGTTTGGCTTTCCTCCGTTTCGGGCCATACGATCTTGCTGATCACCAGCGCGCCCGGTGCGGCCATCAGGCTGGCGGCGATCAGGTTGGCGGCGATGTCCATGCCCGCGCGTTCGCCCATGCCCACGTACACGATGAGGATGCCGCCCGCGATGCAGGCCAGCGACCCGCTCATGCTGGCGAGCAATTCGCTCTTGGTCATGCCGGCGAGGTAGGGCCGGATCATCACCTGCGCTTCCACCTGCCCGACGAAGGCGCTGGCCACATTGCTCAGGGCTTCGGCACCGCTCACGCGCATCACGAAGTTCATGGCCTTGGCGATGATGCCCACGATGAATTGCATAATGCGGAAGTGGTAGAGAATAGCCACCAACACACACACCAAAATGATCGTCGCCGTGATGTTGAACGCGAAGATGAAACCGCCGGTAGCGAAGGTTCCGATGGTGCCGTCGAAGTGGTTCACGCCGATATCGCCCCAGACGAATTCGGCGCCTTTGCGCGCGGAATGCTCCACGTCGCCCATGCGTCTGCCAAGCCATTGGAAGGCCCTCTTCACGATATCAACCTTGAAGATGAGCAAGGCGATCAGCACTTGCAGACCCAGGCCGCTGAAGACCAGCCGCAGGTTGATGGCCTTGCGGTTGTTGCTGGCCAAGAGGGCGATACCGAGGATCAGTGCGATGCCGATCAGGCCGATGAAACGCTCCATGGGGATGGGATGTGGTGTTATTTATGGAGCTCTTCACACTTCACCACACCCTCGAAACAACTCGTCAATGTCACGCTGAGCGCAGTCGAAGCGTCTCGTGCCTCGACTGCGCTCGGCATGACACGCTCGACGTGACAATCGTTTGGAGGATCGTGCCGAACCGCGAAAGAAGCCCTGACGTGGGCAAGGTAATCGCCCCGGTCAAATGCGGTGCGCGATGGGGTCGATCACATTCCTCCGCACCCAGCGCGGCAACAGGAAGGCCCCGATGGCGATGTAGGGGTAGTAGCTCATCAGGCGCCACATGAAGGCGAGCTTGTCCGGCCCCACGCTGATGTACATACCGAGGAAATCGCGGAAGATGATCTCGGCGATGCCGCTGCCGCCCGGTGTGGGCATGAGCAACACGATGATGCCCATGATCACCTGCTTGCCATAGATCACCAGGTCATAGCCGAAACCCATGTTCGGGTGGAAGGCATGCACGATGCAGTTCACGATGGAAAAGCGGGCCGTCCAGCTGAGGAAGGTGGTGAGGATGCCTGGCCACCAGTAACTCCAGCCGCGTTGCTTGAGCCCCCCGGCGGCAATGATCAGCTGATCGCCGGTGGTGACCATGCTCTTCCGCCAGCGGCGCAGGAACTTTACGGAGAAAATACCCACCAGCGCGCGCTTCACGAAGAGCGGGTTGATGAAAAGCGCGTAGGCGACGAAAAGTTTATAGATGACGATGATGGTGAAGACCACCCAGAAGATCACGAAGAAGCCCATTCCGGCCCAACTTCCACCGGTATCCATGCCGCTGAAAAGCTCTTGCCGACCTACGGCGAAATACACCAGCGGGGCCATAACGACGATGAAGATGCCGTCCAGGAACGACGTGAAGGTGATCACGGTGATGCTCTTGCCGACATCGATGCCTTCACGGCTGAGGATCCAGATGGCGAAGAAGAAGCCACCGCCAATAATGCCCGGGGCGAGCGCACTGGCGAACTCCCAGAGCATGATCACCACGAAGGTGCGCCACCATGTGAGCTTCTTGTCCGTGAGGTGACGGATGCGCAACATGTACATGTAGTCGCGCATGAAGAGGCTGAGGAGTGCCAACAGCATCCATCCCGTGGTACTGGTGGTCCAGACCAAGGGTTGATCACCGGCATTCCCACTGGCTCTCCAGACCAGAAAGGCAGTGGTGCCCAAGCCGATGATCACCGGCAAGAGGATCTTTCCGAGGCTGAACTGCTTCAGTAAGCTGCGCTCGTCCTCGGCCATGCGCTAAACATAGGGTGAGAGTGGTGAGTTACGAGTGGTGAGTGGCGAGTGAATGCCCTCTTGACACCCCGAGCACAGTCGAGGGGCGGGCATTCACTCGCCACTGACCACCCACTACTTCAGTTGGTTCCCTCCCTCCTTTTCAGCTCATCGCGGAGCTTGCTGGCGCGCTCGTAGTCCTCGTCTGACAGGGCTTCCTCGAGCATGTTCTTGAGGTCGTCCAGCGGAACTTGCTTGATATTCTTCTTCTCGCCTTTTTCGGCCTTCTCCACCTTTTCGGCGGCTTCCTTGTCCTCTTCGCCTTCCTCCACCTTGAGGCCAGCGGCGCTCATGATGAACTCGAAGGTGTGGATGGGGCAGGCGAATCGCAATGCTAACGCGATCGCGTCACTGCTGCGGGCGTCCACCTCTACTTCATTGTCGCCTTGTGCGAGCACGAGCTTGGCGTGGAAGATGCCTTCGACCAGATCGTTGATCACCACCTCCTTCAGGTTGATGGTGAGCTGGTCCGCTAAGTTTTTGAACAGGTCATGGGTGAGTGGCCTAGCGGGCTTGATATTCTCCACCTGAATAGCGATGGCCTGGGCCTCGACACCACCGATGATGATGGGCAGACGACGATCACCTTGCTTCTCCGCAAGGATGAGCGCATAAGCCCCGGCGTGCGTGTGGCTGTACGTGATGCGCAGGAACTTCAGCTCGACTTTCTCCATGCTGGTGGGGCGCGGTGAAGATAGATCCTGCGGGCTTGCGGCTCAGGGGGTGGTCAACGGGTTGTCAGTTGTCCGATGTTGGTTGTGGGGCTGGGTGGACCCGGTGACGGTTGTCGGCAAGAATTGTTGTCGGTTGTCGGGCTGGGTGGACCTGGCTTGCGACAGCAGCTATGTCGGCAGCCTGACAACCGACAACCAACCATTCGTCAGCACATTGACTGACAACCGCGCACTCAACGCTCCGCGTTCAGCTTCTTGGCGGCCTCTATGAGCTTGGGCAGGATCTCGAAGGCATCGCCCACGATGCCGTAATCAGCGGCTTTGAAGAAGGGAGCTTCCGGATCTTTGTTGATCACGGCGATCACCTTGCTCTGGTTCACGCCGGCCAAGTGTTGGATGGCTCCACTGATGCCGATGGCGATGTAGCAGTTCGGGCGGATGGCAACGCCGGTCTGTCCCACATGCTCGTGGTGCGGGCGCCAGTGCATGTCAGCGACTGGACGGCTGCAGGCCGTTGCGCCGCCGAGCAATTGGGCGAGTTCCTCTACGGGCGCCCAGTTCTCGGGGCCTTTCATGCCACGGCCGGCGCTCACCACGATCTCAGCTTCCGGCAACGGGATACCTGCCCCGGCTTTGCGCGTTTCCTTCACGGTGATGCGGGCTGCGCCGAGGTCACCGTTGAAATCTTCCACTGCAGCGCCGCCACTGCCAGCCTCGATAGGCAGGCTGTTGGGCATCATGCTGATCACTTTCACCGGCGTCTTCACTTCCACCCATGCTTGGGCTTTTCCACTGAAGACGTTGCGCTTCACTTTCCCGGAAGCATCAGGAAGTGTGATGGCTCCGGCGACCTGTCCGGCTTTCAATCGAGCAGCTACGCGTGGGGCGACGGCCTTACCCAGGATGTCGTGCATGCAGACGATCACTTGCGCGTTCTCGGTTTGAGCCATGGCGCACACCAATTTGGTGAGTTGCTGTCCGTCGGCGGTTTTCGCGGCGCGCGCCACCACCACTTTGTTGGCGTTCAATGCGCTCAGCTTGGCGGCATCGGCATCGCCGAAGGTGACGGCCGTAACGGTGGTGCCGCTGGCTTCGGCCACTTTGCGGCCATAGGTGAGGGCTTCGAGGGCGGCTTTAGCCACTTTTTCGCCACGGGTATCGATGAAAACGAGGACGCTCATGTTCGGGGCTCGGTTGTCGGTTAACGGTTGTCGGTTGTCAGGCTGCCGACGCAAGCTGGTGCGCCCAGCCTGACAATTGACAACCGACAATTTGCAACGGCATTCATCAGATGACTTTCGCTTCGGTATGGAGGAGGTCGATCAGCTTTCCGGCCTCTTCCGCAGGGATCATTTTGCATGCTTGCTTGGCGGGCGGCAGCTCAAAGCTGGCGGTACGCGCAGTGCTTTCCACGGCCGCAGCGGGAACCACGGTCAGTGGTTTGGTGCGCGCCGCCATGATGCCGCGCATATTCGGAATGCGTTGCTCGGCCATGCCTTTCGCGCAGCCCACTACCAGGGGCAAGGCTACTTCGCAGATCTCCACACCGCCTTTCACGTCGCACTCGAGTGTTGCGCTGGTACCGGCAACATCCAGCTTGCTCACTACGGGCAGATAGGGCATTTCCAGCAGTTCGGCCAGCATGGCGCCCACTTGGCCACCGTTGTGGTCGATCGTCTCTTTGCCGGCGAGGATCAGTTCGAAGCCTTTGTCCTTGGCGTATGCGGCGATCTGTTCGGCCACCTCGAAAGCGTCGTTCGGTTGGGTATCGATCCGTACGGCATCGTCCGCACCAATGGCGAGGGCCTTGCGTATCGTGGCTTCGCTGTCAGCCCCGCCGACGGTTACCGTGGTCACCGAGCCACCTTGGGCTTCCTTCAGCTCCAATCCGCGGACAAGGGCGTACCACTCATCGTAGGGGTTCACGATCCAGGTGACTCCATTGCCGTCGAAGGCCGAATTGTTGTCTTTGAACGCGATGCGCGACGTGGTGTCGGGCACCTGCGCGATGAGGACGAGGATCTTCATGGTTCCTTGAAAGGGGCGGCAAACTTAACAGCCGGGGCGTAGCCGATGTTCAACTTGAACGGTGGCCTGTCCCATACCGACGAAGCGTCGGAACAACGCCAAAGCGCTTAACTTTCGTCTCCATAAGCAACCCCACCGAAATGCTTCGACCCCTACCCTGCCTAGCTCTCCTCGCTTGTACCCTTACGACCACGGCCCAAACCCAGAACGCACTGGACTTCGACGGTGTGGACGATGAAGTGACCGTGGCCAATGCGTCGGCACTGATCGCCGACCAGACCAGCTTCAGTATGGCCTGCCGGGTATTCCCGACGCAGAGCGCGAACTGGCCCAACATGGAGGCCATCGCTGGATTCCGGGACAATGCGCTGGGCGATTTCTACCTGCTCCAGACCTATGGTACCACCATGGAGGGCCGGTTCCGGAATAGCGTGAATTCGATCTTCACGATCGACTCGGTCGGTCTGCTGCAGTTGAACACATGGCAATTGGTGGCCCTTACCTACGACGGCAGCACGCTGAAAATGTACCACAACGACGTACTTGTCGGTTCTGAACCGGCGAACGGCACGATCACCACCACCACGGGTATGTTCCATATCGGCAACATGTCGATCCCCGGCTCTTCACAGATCTTCTTGGATGGCAGGGTCGATGAGATCGGATTGTGGAAACGTGCGCTGTTGCCGGAGGAGATCCAATGCCTCGTAGGTGGTTCAACAGACCTGACGGACCCTGACCTTGTGCTCTACTACGGCTGCGATCAGGGAACCCCGGGTGGAAACAACACTACCATCACCTCGCTCACCGACGCCATGGGCAACATCAACGGGGCCTTCCTCGGCTTAGCGCTGAACGGCGCGGGGAGCAACTTCGTGGATGGAGCGGGGACGGGCTTTTCCGTTGGGGCGAACGTGTGTCCGGGCGCCACCTTCCTCTACAACGACACGGCACTCGCGGTGGGCTCGCACAACTTCATCTACACCTCCAGCAGCGGGTGCGATTCCATTGTGAACATTACGGTGAACGCGTTGCCTGTGAACATCAACGTGAATGTATCGGCCGTGCAATTGGCCAGCCTGAATGGCAGTGCCTCGTGGCAATGGCTGGACTGCGGCAACGGGTTCACGGAGATCCCGGGCGCCACTTTCCAGGCTTACATGCCTACCACCAGCGGCACGTTCGCCGTGGAAGTCATGGACAACGGATGCGTGGATACGAGCGCATGCTATTTCTTTTCCCCGATCGGCATCGAGGAGCGCATGGCCCAGCTCTCGGCGCAGCTCTTCCCCACAGTGACCACCGGCATGCTACGCTTGCTGTTGGAGGCACCACAAGGCACGCTCACCGTGGCGATCAGCGATGCGCTCGGCCGTGTCGTTCAGCGCTCACAAGCACCGACCAAGGTCGAACAATGGTTGGATGTTGCAGACTTGAACCCAGGGAGCTACACCCTTCTCGCCAGCGCGAATGGACAGAGCCGTGTGCTGCGCTTTGTGAAGGAATAGGGCGGACAGAACCGCGAATGGACGAGAATGAACGTGAAGATGCAGCGTAATTGTGCGCAGCGATCAAGCACGGCATTCATTCCTGACCATTCCCGTTCATTCACGGTAAAGCCATGCGGAACTTAGAACCGGAAATGAACAGGAATGGACATGAATCGATCGCACGGCAGCGCGTGCTGATCAGCTGGGCATTCATTTCGGTCCATTCCCCTTCATTCACGGATACCCGCGCTAAAAGCCGACTACCGAAGTGACCTTGCCACCCGGCGTGCGGTGGCCGCCCGGGTAGAACACACCCATGTTCAAACGGGCCCTCACCAACAGGTCTTCGACACTGGCGGAACCGAGTTGCTCACCAGCGCGCAGCACCAGGCGGGCCGTGGCTTCGGCATCATTTCCGGCGCGGTGGTGAATGAGCGGGATGCCGTTGTGCGTGCAGACGGTTTTCAGGTCATGCTTGGGCATGTGCGGCCAGATCTTCTTGGAAAGGCTGACACTACAGAAGTACTGGAATATCGGGTGGCCGATGCGGTAGGTCGCCAGGGTTCCGCGCAGCACACCCATGTCGAAGCTGGCGTTGTGTGCCACGATGGTGCTGTTCTGCACGAGCGGCCCCACCTCTTTCCAGAGTTCCTCAAAGGTCGGCGCGTGGGCCACATCGTTGGGGCGGATACCATGCACGGCCACGTTCCACGGGGAGAAAAAGGGCCAACTCATCGGCTTGATCAGCCAGTTGCGCACTTCCTGCACGGCACCGTTCCGCACTACGGCGATGCCCAGCTCGCAGGGGCTGTCCCACTTGGCGGTGGCGGTTTCGAAATCGAGGGCGAGGAAGTCCATGGCTCGAAAGGGCGAAGATGCGGGCGGTTCGGGGATCCGCACCTTGAACTTGCAGCGTTAGGGAGGTTGAGATTTTGGGGGTAGAAGGGGCAAAAACCCAACAAAAGAAAGCGCAAACCCCGCGTGAAAAAAA
>JANOPI010000020.1:0-6366 GCA_031421755.1 Flavobacteriales bacterium
CCGCATCTATGAAGCGTGCTTTGTCGCACGAACAGGCAAAGTTGAACACTTGGTCCGGCGCTGATGAGACTAGCGTGATATGGATTATTCAAGACGCACTTGGCCGCCACGTCGAAAATTTAGGCAAGTCTCAGAACAGCGGTGTGGCCCTGGATCAGTTGGCCAAAGGCGTCTACTTGCTGACCAAGGTTGAGCGTGCCTCTGGGATTGTCCTGGAACAAGTTCGATTCTTCCAACCATGATGGTGCTCGATCATCAGCGCTTAGTTATTGGAACGCGCTCGAAGTGGGCCATGAAGGTTCCCTTGGTCTGGAATCTTTATCGGCTTCGATTAATATTTTCGGAGAGTAGATACCCGATTGTCGATCGACCAACAGATGGACCTAAGCCCACTTTAGGCAGTCCCGTCAGTGGAAGCATTCGTCTTTTACGGTTACATTTGCCTCAGGGCTTGGTGTTCGCATTGGCCGCCTTGCTACAAAGCCAATTGTGCCTTTCTCAGGCACAGCAGTTGGTGTTGGATACCGTCTCCGAACAGACAGAGATTATTGACCTGTATGGTCAGGGGGTAACGTCAACCGAGGATGGCGGCACGATCGTGCATCTGACCACCGACCAAGGTGACGTGCAGTGGAAGTTGGACCAAACGGGCGTGCCGATCTGGTGCAAGCGCTATGGAATATCCAGCCAGCATAGGGCTCGGATGCCCGATGGCGGGGTAGTGTTCTGTGACATAGCGGGTCACGATCTGGACGGTGATACTACCCATGTACATGTCCAAGTTGTGCGGACAGATGCCCTGGGTGGGGTGATCTGGAGCAAGCTGCTCACCATCCATGATCAGTACAACAATTTCTTCGTTTCTCAGCGACTCTATCTGGCCACAGACGAGACAGGTGGGTGCGCCATAACCATGAGCGCGATAGGGGGGAGCGTTAATCAATGGTTCTATTGTTTCGACGCGGACGGTGAGTTGCTCTGGTCGCGGAATTTCCTCCTCAATGTGAACGCTGACCAAGTACAGCACTTGTGCAGCGACGGTTTTGGTGGTTGGTATTTCGGTTCCTACGATTGGGGCGCTTCGGTTTTCCGTATGGGTCGCTTGAACTTTTTAGGCGAAGTGACTTGGTACAATTCTTACGCCGTAACGGGTCCTGAGTTCTGGCTTGGCGGGATCTGCTCCTCGGAATTCGAGGCCATCGCCGTGGGTGGTTACGATGCTGTATCGGATGATGGAGACTATCGCTGGTTTGTCATGCGGCTCGATCTGAATGGGAACTTGGATTGGTTGCGAGTATCGGCGACAACAGAACCGATGTTGTCCCAATGCTCCGCGACGGAGGCGGGCGAGATATTGGTTTCCGGCGGTCAGAACGGCTATCAGTCCTACATGGCACGCTTGTCCAACGGTGGGAATGTGATCAGCAGCTTCCGTGCGGATACGGTCGCCGTAGCTGGAACGAGTATCACAACTTGGCTCAGCGAGTGGGCCCTGCTTGATACCACATTGACCTTTGGCAATTATTTGCGGTCACAAACGGACGGGGGGAGTCCGGCGAGCTATCAACCAGCCATTTGGCGGCTGCCCATATCCGACCTGGATGCTTGTGGTACGGAAGAGAACGTGTTGACAAGTGTGCTTGCGTCCAACAGCGCTGTGGCCGTGCAAGACCAACCCTACTCCGAGGTTGTGGTCCCGGTTACCGTCACCGATACGGTCTGCTCCGTCACCTCCTTCACCCCGATCTCCGTTAGCGACTATTGCTATTACTTCACGGGAATCCCGCCCGTGGAGCAGGTTTCATCGACTGGCCGGGTGCTCACCACCTTGCTTGTTCCCGGCGAACCGATCACGGTTATGGGCCCCGTGGCGAGGTGCGGGATCACCGTGCATGATGCGCATGGCCGGTTGCTGTACCAAGGGCTACTGGCAGCTCATGGCAACGGATCGATCCCTACATCTTCTTGGTCACCTGGCCTCTACTTCGTGCGCTTCCAGCCGGAGAATGGCGGCAAGCCGAACGTGGTGAAGGTGGTGATCGAGTGAATGGATGCGGACATGCGCACTAACGCACTTTCATTCCTCTCTGCTGCCCTGGCTACGCTCCTTGTTGACGGCGTGTGCCGTGCCCAAGTACAGCAATACGCACTGGACACGATCAGCGATGGTTTTATGCAAGGCATTACTTGGTCGAACGTTGTGTCAACAAGTGATGGTGGCACTTCGTTGCATCTAATGACTTATGGTCCAGATGACTTCTTGTGGAAGATGGACCAAGCGGGCGAACCAGCATGGTGCAAGCAGTACGGGATCTCCAGCGAGCGTAGGGCGCGTATGCCCGATGGCGGCGTGGTGTTCTGTGAAATAACGGACTATACCCCGGACGGTGCCCACCTCCAGTTCGTGCGCACAGATGCTCAAGGTGAACTTTCGTGGAGCAAATTGCTCATCATCCCCGGTCCGTACCCAACACTGTTCAACAACCAATGGCTTCATGTGGCTTCGGATGAGGATGGCAATTTCCTGATCTCCATGAGCCTGGTCCAGAGTAGCGCGTACCAATGGTTCTATTCCCTGGATGCGGACGGGGAACTGCTCTGGTCGCGTCATTTCCTTATGAATCCGAACGCGGACCATGTGCAGCACATCTGCAGCGACGGATTCGGAGGTTGGTACTTCGGGTCCTACGAGTGGGGAGCTTCGGTTTTCCGCATGGGCCACTTGAGCTTTTTTGGGGACATGACATGGTACAATTCGTACGCGGTCCCTACGCCACAAGAATTCTGGCTGGGCGGCCTCTGCTCCTCGGAGTTCGCGCCGGTCGCCGTAGGTGGTTACGAGGCGGTGTTTGATGAGGACTACCGCTGGTTTGTCATGCGGCTCAACCTGGATGGTAGTCTCGACTGGTTCCGCATTTCGGCGACCACCGAAGGCGGCCTGGCCCACTGTAGTGCGACCACAACAGGAGAACTATTGATATCGGACGGTATCCAAGGGGTTTCATCCCATTTGACCCGCTTGTCCGGGACCGGGGAAGTGCTCAGCAGTTTTAAGTCAGCGATACAGACTGTTGAAGGCACCAGCTACGCGGGTTGGTTCGTTGACTGGGACCTCATCGATACCACGTTGACCTTGGGTAATTTCTTGGTGTCGGAACAGGACAGTTCCGGCGCTCTTAGCTATCAACCGGCCGTGTGGCGGTTGCCTGTATCCGACTTGGACCCGTGCGGCACTTCAGCGAACGAGTTGGCAAGCGTGCTCGCGTCCAACAGCAATGTGACCGTAAATGACCAACCGTATTCCGAGGTGGTGGTGCCCGTCACCATCACCGATACGGTGTGCTCGGTCACGTCCTTCACCCCGATCGGTGTGAGCGATTACTGCTACTACTTCACCGGAATACCATCCGTGGTTCAGGCAGCAACGGTCGGGAGCGTGCTCACCACCTTGCTTGTTCTTGGCGAACCGATCACGGCGCTGGCCCCTGCGGCGAGTTGCGGGATCACCGTGCATGATGCGCATGGCCGGTTGCTGTACCAAGGGCTGCTGGCAGCTCACGGCAACGGTTCAATCCGTACATCTTCTTGGTCACCGGGCCTCTACTTCGTGCGCTTCCAGCCGGAGAATGGCGGCAAGCCGAACGTGGTGAAGGTCGCCATCAAATAGACCTCGGTCGGAGTTCGGTCCGCCGGTGGCGGACACGTCCAACTACCAGGACGCGGATAGATGGGATGAACAAGATGAACGCAGATGAACATCCGCGTTCATCCTGTTGATCGTATTCATGGGCGGTTCGTTGGTTATGGAGACAAAGGCCGATGAACGGATCCGAGGTGCTCTACGGCCACCGCTTGCGCTGATCCCACCGGAAGGTCCATTCCGGTGTCACCAGTTCCTCGCCGTCGTTCAGTTTGAACCAGGGCGAAAGGCTTGGATCGCGCAGGTTCTTCAGCACATGGATCTCTTGCGCGGGCATGTAGCTCTGGGCCAGCAGGAAGACGTGATCACCTTTTCCATCGCTCGCAACATCGACAACGATCACCGCATGTCCAGGGTGGCCGCCTTGAATGAAGACATCGCCCGGTTGAACAGGGGAGGAGGCGCATTCCTTCAGCTCTTTGCTCAGCGAGGCCGTTCCTGCGTAGCTGAAGATCATATCGAGGTACTTCAACAAGTCCGCATGTGTGGAGCCCACTTGGCCACCGGCAACCCACGAGCACACATTGCCTTGGACCTTGATCCGCTCGCCCTTCATCCATCGAGAGAACGGGGCCTTGAACCCGCTGGTGAAGTTGAACGTGATCTCCTCTTTGCGATCGGCGGCGAAGAGGAATTCGGCGCGCAACCGCATCACCGCATCGGCGCATTGCTGCAGATCCTTCGTGCCAACGCTCATGTCGATCACCGCCGCATGCACGTCTTGGCGGTTCTTCATGCGGCCATCGAACAGGTGGACCATGGCGACATGGCTTTTCAACGGCACATTCCGGAGGTACGCCGCGAACGTGTTGGAAGGCACAGTGCCCCGCTGGAAACCCGATGGCGGATCGAACCGGAGAGCAAGCGTCGTATCGCTCGGGTCATACATGACGATGCGAACGTCGTTCTCCAGCCGGATGCGTTCAGGCGGCTGACCGCTGCAACCGGCCATCAACGTCAAGCCTAGCAGTGAGCAGGAATAGAGCCGTGTGGTGTACATCGGCGGAATGAATGCTCCGCATTTCACCGGGTAACGCGCTCAGGCCTTCGCCTTGTGCGCTTTCCCAGCGGGCACTTCCGACTTGGGCGGCACATAGCCGAACAAGCGGTTGTCCTTGATCATGTTGTCCACGTACGGTGGCACCATGTCCTCCCACCCGGCCTTCGCATCACGGATCGCTTGGAGCACGGCCTTGCTGAAAATGTGCAGCACGGTGGGGTCGTAGCTCTCGATATCCACCATGCGCTTGTTGCTGATCAGGTAGTCGTACAGCGGCCGCAGGCGCGGATGCACCGGCATGCTCTCCAGCGTCATGATCTCCGCTTCCACGCTCGGCTTGCTCGGGTACACGTAAACTTTCAGGTCGCGGGTGAAGAGGATGCCGAAGGCTTCCAGCATGCCGCCGTTCAAATGGCGGTAGTATTTCTCCTCGAAGACCTCGATCAGGTTGTTCACGCCCATGATCAGGCCCATGCGCGCTTTCGTGTAGCGGCTGAAGTACTCCACCAGCTTGTAATACTCCTGGTAGTTGCTGATCAGCACGGTCTGGCCGAGGGAGCACAGGATGTCCGCGCGGTCGATGAAGTCCTTCTCATCCACATCGCCGGTGTCGCTCTGCAGATTGTTCAACGTGATCTCGAAGAGCACTTGCAGATTCTGGCGGTCAACCCTGTTCTCCTTGATGAACATGTTGTACCCGTTCATGATCATGTCGATGTTCACCTTGGTCACCGGGCGGAAACTTCCGCGGATGGCCAGGATGTTCTTCTTGTACAGCGCCTCGCTCGCCTGGAGGTTCTGTCCATCGGGTCCGAAGATCACGGCGTCCGTATACCCGCGTTTCACGAGCTGCAAACTCAACAGGCGGTTGTCCACCTGGCTGAAGTCCGGCCCGTTCATCTGGATCATGTCGATCTCCACCACGTGCCGGCTCACGTTGTCGTACAGCGCCGTCATGATCTCCTGCGGATCCTTGTGGTGGAAGAAGCACGCATGGATCAGGTTCACCCCCATGATGCCGATGCTTTCCTGCTGCAGGCTGATGTCGGGATCGTGCAAGCGCACGTGGATGATCACGTCGCTGGTGGGGCGGTCGGGCGCGGTCTGGAAGCGCACACCGATCCAACCGTGGCCACTGTGCGGGCGCTCGTAGGTGCTGCTGGCGACCGTATTGGCGAAGGTGAAGAACTTCTTCGTCGGATGGTCCTTGCGGCTGAGGCGCTCCAGCATGAGGCCATACTCGTGGCGCAGCATGTTCTTCAGTCGGCTCTCGCACACGAAACGGTTGCCCGGCTCCGGCCCGTAAATGGCGTTGCTGAAGTCCTTGTCGTAGGCGCTCATCGCCTTGGCGATCGTTTGGCTGGCCCCGCCCGCGCGAAAGAAGTGCCGCACGGTTTCCTGCCCCACACCGATCTCGGCGAAGGTGCCGTACAGGTCCGAGTCCAAGTTGATACGCCGCGCTTTCTGGCCGGGGCTCAGGGGCACACGGTGCTGCTCGTGGTTCGTCATGTGCGAAGGGTGTTCCCCCTACGTGTACAAATGTAGCGGGCTTGGGTCCCGTAAGGTGCTCCGGTTTGATGAACGGGGGAGGAGGGCGGATGGTTCGGGCAGGAAGGTCTGCTTTGAACCCGGGTTTGAGCGTTCGAGAGTTTGGGGGTTTGGCCTT
>JANOPI010000021.1:0-12437 GCA_031421755.1 Flavobacteriales bacterium
GCGCAGGAATGAGTTCCGAGGATCCCGCGGCCACCAACCTCCAGAAGCTGCAACTCTACACCGATGGCTACGGTCAGCTGGGACTTTACGCGCTGATCGCCGGTGTCGTGCTTGTGGCCATATCGCCGCTCGTGCGGAAACTCATGCGGGAGGTCCATTGATCTAATTTGGCGGCACGGTCGTTGCCCGGTGCGCGGCCTTCACTACCCTGATCCCATGCGACAATTCCTGACCCTCACCGCACTGGTCCCCTTCTTCGTTTCGGCTCAATCACCTGCAGCTACCAAGACTTCCGGACAGGCAGGCCACGCAGAAAGCAAAGTGAATTGGGTTTCTATTGAAGAAGCCCAAGCAGCCGCAAAAAAGGACGGCAAGCCCTTGCTCATCGACTTCCAAACGCCGTGGTGCGGATGGTGCAGAAAAATGGAAAGCGGCACCTTCAGCGACGATTACACGGCCAAGTACATCAACGCGAATTTCCACGCGGTCTCCTTCAACGCTGAAGGTCCGGACAGTGTGATGTTCAACGGCAAGGTCTTCAAGAATCCGGAGTACAACCCGACCGGCCCGCGGCATGGAACACACCAGCTCGCAGCGTACCTCGCTGCTGTGGAAGGCCGCTTGGGATACCCCACGATCTCCTACCTCGACAGCGAAGGAAACCTGATCCAGCCCATTCAGAACTACTTCACGCCGGAGCAGATCGAACCGATCCTCTCCTTCTTCGGCACCAGCGCCTACAAAGATCAGAAGTGGCCTGACTTCAGCGCCGCCTTCAAGAGCAAGCGCACAGCACCCTGATCGATCGGTGCTTGAGATCTCCCGCCTTCAGCGGGCCGTGGGGTGAGGAAGCCACGGATAAAACCACGCCGCCAATGATCCATCCGGGCTTCATATTGGACCAAGGTCGCCGTAGGCGGCCTTAAGAGAAACCACGGATATTCACAGATATCCACAGATAATACCCCGCGCCCAAAGGATCCATCCTGTGCACTGCGCCAGCGCCTAGCCGCTTCGGCGGAGCAAGGTCCGTGTTCGTCCGTGCCGAACCTGAGCGTGAGGCCGCCGAAGGCGGCCGATCCCTGCTGCTCGATCCACCTCTACTTTCGCACTCCCGCCCAGGCGGGGATGAATCAAATGCGTCCAGCGCTTTTCGCACTCGCCTTTTCTTCCGTGGTGGCCGCTTCCGCCCAGATCCAGAATTGGAATCCGGAACCCTACCATACGGACAGCGCGCTGATCTTCAGGGATGATCTGGACTACTACCTCAACAGCTACAGCAAAGAGGAGATCCAACGCATGCGCAAGCAAGTGAACGTTTGGCGCATGAATTTCGACAAGGTGATCAAAGGCACCATTGCTGACCTGCGCACCTACAGCGAAGGTGGCAACTTCAAACCCGGTTTCCACGACTTCGAATTGCGCTCGGCACCGGATAGTTCCGTGCGATACGACCTCGGGGAACATCGCGGCCGCATCCGCGCCTTCATGTTCAGCAGCATCACCAACCCGCCAGCACGTTTCCAACTTCCGCTGTGGGACCGATTGCACGAGAAGTATGCCGGCAAGAATGTGGACCTCTTCACCGTGTACGGCAAAGAGCTCCACCCGAAAGACAGGCCGACCTTCAAGAATTACCCAGCGCCGAAGAGCGAGTATGAGAAGCGCAGATACGCCATCGACCTCGCCGCCATGACCAAACTGCCCGTGCTTGTGGACGGTCTCGATGATGCCGTGTTCAACACTTACGGCCGCGTACCGAACGGCGTGTATGTCTTCGACACCGACAACAACCTCGTCTTCCGCGGAACATGGGCTGACAGCCGGAAGGTCGAGCACATCATCGATATGCTGCTGAAGTGGTACGCTGAGGGTAAGCCGAAAGCAAAGCCCCGCGTTATGACGGAATGAAAGAAGCCGCCCTTGCGGACGGCTTCTCGCGGATCTTCAGATCGATCAGAACAACCAGTTGAGCCCGAATGTGATCGCTCCCGGTGTAAGTGCGAGACCGAAGGTGTTAGTCGTGTACTTCTCGGCACCTTGCACATCCGCCTTCACTGAGCGGCTCTCATAACGCAGCGCGCCCCAATCCGCGTTGACAGCCCAACGCGGTGCGAACGAATAGACCACGCCAGGACCGATACTGGTGCTGAAGACATCAACGTCGCTTTCCGTCTCAACCACGGCGGCCAAGTTGTTCACTGCAACGATGTTCTCATCCGTGTTCTTACCGAAGCCCACGCCGAGCGTCAGTTGCCCGTAGAGCGAAAAGTCTTCGTCCACTTTCTTCATGTAACGCATGAACGGGGCGATGGTGAGGAGGTTCGTCTTGTTGTCAAGTTCGAAGAGCTGACCATTGAAGTCCTCTTTATCAGAGACGGTATTGCCGGTGTAGTTCAGACCCAAACCGACCACGATCTTCTCATTGAAGTTGTAACCGACCACCGGTCCGAAAATGCCGGACGCGGTCTTCGCATCGTCGTCCGGAGAACTGGTGCTGGACATGCTCATCTGCCCACTGACGAAGCCTTGGGTCTGTGCATGTGCGGAGGTAGCGGCGAGCACTGCGGTGCCCACGATGACGATCGACTTTCGCATGATGTGGTTGTTTGGTTCCGCCTTTCGACCAACAAAAGGACATCAGGTCACACCTTCACCGCTTTCCACTTGCCGCGCTGGAAGATCACGGCGCACAGCACGGCCAATATGCTTTCGCTGATGGCCACCGAGGCGAATACCCCGAGCGGACCCCAAGCGAGCGTGATCGCCAGCACATAGGCGAGCGGGATCTCCAGCGCCCAGAAGCAGATCACGTTCAGCCCCGTCGGTGTCACGCTGTCCCCGGCACCGTTCAGGGCCTGGGCGAGAACCATACCGTAGCCATAGAAGAAATATCCGAGGCTGATCACCCGCAGGGCGAGCACGGCATAACCATCCGCCTCCACACCTTGGTGGAAGAATGAAACGATCCACGGCGCGGCCGCCCAGAAGAACAACGTGACAAGCACCATGAACACCATGTTGTAGTGCCCGCACAACCAGGCACTGCGCGCCGCGCGATCCGGTTGTTGTGCGCCCAAGTTCTGGCCCACTAGCGTGGCCGCCGCATTGGCCATGCCCCACGCCGGAAGCAGCGCCACGATGATGATCCGTACCGCTACGCCATAGCCGCCAACGGCCGCCGTACCGAAATCCGCCACGATGCGCACCAGAAATACCCAACTCAAGCTCGCGATCAGGAATTGCCCCACAGCTCCCATGGAAACCTTCATAATGCCATTGATCACCTCACGGACAGGTCGCAGATCAGGGAAGGTGACAGCCAGTCGCCCGTCCTTGCGATAGAAGTTCCACAGCAAGTAGACCACGCCCAACGTGCGCCCCGTGGTGGTAGCCACCGCAGCGCCCTGCACGCCGAGTTCCGGGAAAGGCCCGATCCCGAAAATAAGCAACGGGTCCAGCGCGATGTTGATCCCGTTCGCGATGGCCAAGGTTCTCAGTGCGATGCCAGGATTCCCAGCTCCACGGAACACCGCGTTCAATGCGAACAGCAACGTAACGATCAGGTTGCTCGCGAACATCAGGCGCGCGTAGGGCACAGCGGCCTCCATAACCGCCGGCTCCGCTCCCATCGCGCTGAGCATCGGGCGAGCGAACAACACCGCCGGTACTGCCAGCAACAGACCACAGCACAATGCGATCAGGAAGCTCTGGCCCGCCGCAATGCGTGAGCCTTCCCGGTCTTTCTCTCCCGTTCGTCGCGCCACCACGGCGGTGATGCCCATACCAAGACCCCACGCGATCGAATACACCGGTACCATACAGGTTTCGGTGAGCGTGACCGTGGCCGTAGCGACCACCCCAAGCTTGCTCACGAAAAAGGTGTCCACCAACGCGAACAAGGCCTCCATGCCCATCTCCAAGATCATGGGTATGCTCAGCAGCACGATCGCACGCCGAACGCCGATCGCGGTGTAGTCCTGCTCCTCGCCACGCAGCGATTCCTTCACGATGTTCCACACCTTCTTCATGCGCGTTCCCCCATCCTGAAGGGGGGCAGTGACGTTTGTCCGGCGGCGAAGGTCGCCCGCAAGATCCCTCCTCCAGCCTTCATCCCGCGCTGTTAATGTTCGGTTAAACGCATGCACCCTGGATAACCGCCCTCTACTTTTACGCCGTTCAAACGACAAAAACAACTCCTCACCCATGAAAAAGTTCATCGCCACCCTCGGCCTCAGCGCACTGTTTCTCGGTGCCTTCGCCCAAGAGGGGAAAGTGGTCGGCGGTTCCGGCCCCAGCATCAGCGTCGACAAGGAAGTGCATGACTACGGCACCATCGACAAGGGCGCCAATGGAACCTGCGAGTTCAAAGTGACCAACACCGGTGATCAGCCCCTGATCATCAGCTCGTGCAAAGGCAGTTGCGGTTGCACCGTTCCCAAGTGCGATACCGCTCCCGTGGCTCCAGGCCAGAGCACGCTTGTTACCGTGAAGTACGATAGCAACCGTGTAGGTCCCATCAACAAGAGCGTTACCATCAGCAGCAACGCCGCCAATGCCCCTGAGAAGATCGTGCGCATCAAGGGCGAAGTGAAGGACACCGGAACCGCCACCCCCACCAGCCCGGTGAAAGAGGTGAGCCCGATGGCACCGACCGAAGCGCCGAAGAACTAAGGTCGTTCTGATCACAGTTGTGAAGCCCCTGCCACATGGCGGGGGCTTCTTCTTTTGAACTCCCATCCCTTGCGGAAAGGGCCGGGTTGGGGCTTCCTGCCGATCTTCGCCCCGAAACGCGATCGCGACCCATGCCCTCCATCTCACAAAAAGGCCAGCGTATGCCGGCCTCGCCCATCCGCAAACTCGTTCCCTTCGCCGAAGCGGCCAAGAAGCGCGGTGTACAGGTATTGCACTTGAACATCGGGCAGCCGGACATCCGCACACCGCAATTGGCCCTCGACGCGATCAAGAACTTCCAGCCGAGCGTAGTGGAATACAGCCATAGCGCCGGCAACGAGAGTTACCGCAAGGGGCTCGCGACCTACTACAACGAACACGGTATCGCGATCAACCACGAGCACATCATCATCACCACCGGTGGTTCTGAAGCCCTGCTCTTCGGCATGATGGCCTGCTTCGATCCAGGCGATGAGATCATCATACCGGAACCCTTCTACGCCAACTACAACAGCTTCGCCGTTTCCGCCGGGATCACCGTGGTGCCCGTGCGCAGCGGCATCGAAACCGGTTTTGCTCTCCCACCGATCGATGCGTTCCGCAAAGCCATCACCCCACGTACCAAAGGCATCCTGCTCTGCAACCCCGGCAACCCAACAGGCTACCTCTATTCCCGCGCCGAGCTGGATGCGCTGAGCGTTCTGGTCAAGGAGAACGACCTCTACCTCTTCAGCGATGAAGTGTACCGCGAGTTCTGCTACGACGGCGCCACCCATGTGAGCGCTATGACCCTGCCGGGACTTGATGAGCACGTCGTACTGATCGACAGCGTGAGCAAGCGTTACAGCATGTGCGGTGCGCGCATCGGCGCATTCATCACCCGCAACAAAGGCCTGCTCGCTACGGCGCTACGGTTCGCCCAAGCACGCCTGAGTCCTCCCACCTTCGGGCAAGTGGCCGGGGAGGCCGCCCTGCGCACCCCTAAAAGCTACTTCACAGAAGTGATCGACGAATACCGCGAACGACGGGACATCCTGGTGGACGGTATCAACAGCATTCCCGGTGCGCTGTGCGCCAAGCCCAAGGGCGCATTCTACTGCGTGGTGGAGCTGCCCATCGACGACAGTGATACCTTCTGCCAGTGGCTCTTGGAAAAATTCGACCACAAGGGAACCACCGTGATGATGGCGCCGGCCACAGGCTTCTATTCCTCCCCGGAACATGGCCGCAAACAAGTGCGACTCGCCTACGTCCTGGAAGCCGCCAAATTGCGCCTTGCTGTTGAATGCCTGAGCGAGGCCTTGGCTTGTTACCCGGGCCGCACCATTGGCGCTGACAGTGCCCGCATCGCGATCAACTGATCATTCGACGGGTTCGGGGCATCCGAACGTATCGCCTCCTCGTCTTCAGTGGCAGGTGGTCCGCTTTCGTACCTTTCCCACCTAGTACCCTCGAATGGTCCGAACTCTATCCCGTACGGTCCTGAGACTTTCACTCGTTACTGCGCTCTTCTCGCTGCTGCAGGATGTCCTCGCGCAGAAACCTGAAGCGCGCGATCTGTTGATGCGCCTGAATGGACTCAACGGACGTGATCAGGAGAAAACGGTATTGGCGGCGATCAATGACCAGGACCCTTTCGCTCGGGTGAGCATGGACGTTCCCAGCCAGCAGGTGAAGGTCAGGACCACCGTAACCTTCGACCGCCCCTCACTCGACGCCGCACTCGCCGCACAGGGCATTACGATCATCAACCTGGGACTTATCCACGCCGGGGACCACGTGGAGCGTACCACTCCGGCAGGTGTGCTGCCGGGCTTCCCTTCCTATATGGATACCGGCGACCCCGCGCTGGACGAAGCGGCATACCAGGCAGCGAAAACCATCTGGATCGCCGCACACCCCGCGCTCTACCCCCCTCCGGCCATTTCGATCACACCGGACCAGCGATGACGCACGCGCATTCCGATCGCCGGATCCGCCAAGGTCTCCTCGGCCTCTTCGCGGCCATGTTCGCCGCAAGTGTCAACGCCCAATGTCCGAACGACAATGTGCTCACCGGTGCCGCCGTCAATGTGCCCTGCCCCGGAACAGTCACCGTGCCCTGCGTCCAGGGTGGCCAATACGCGTTGGTGAACGTTACCAACGGCAACATCTACACCTTCGCCACCTGCACCAGCACGGCCTTTGATACGCAGATCACGCTTTACAACAATGCGGGCGGAGCATCACTCGGTTACAACGACGACCTGTGCGGGAACGGGCTGCAAAGCTCCGTGCAATGGACCGCTACCTTCAGTGGACAGATGCGCGTACTGGTTGATCAGTATAATTGTGCGACCAACGCCACGTGTATCCCGCTCACGGTGACCTGCGCCGCGCCGCCGCCGCCGGTGACCAACAACAACCCGTGCCAGGCCATCGCCGTGCCGGTAACGAACACCTGCGTGAACAGCACGTACTCCAATTCCGGTGCGAACCTCACCACTGCGCCCGTTGTACCCTCTCCGGGATGCGGCAACCTGGTGGCCGGATCCGCCGATATCTGGTTCACCTTCGTAGCACCGCCCACGGGTATCGCCATCATCGAAACCGGGGCGGGAACATTGACCGACGCGGCTATGGCCCTTTACACGGCCACGGCCTGCTCCGGCACCTACAACCTTGTTGAGTGCGGCGATGACCAACTAGGCCTGATGCCATACCTCGCATTCGACAACCTTGTTCCAGGGCAGACCTACTACTTGCGGGTTTGGGGTTATGGCACCGCCACTGGATCGTTCACTCTTTGCATCCACGGACCCACAACGATGCCTGCAGGGAACTGCATCTACATGCTCGAGCTCTTTGACGGCTTCGGGGACGGGTGGGGAGGATCCACCGTCACCATAACACTCAACGGCACACCCGTCGGGACATATACCTGCAATACCCTCTACAACATCTTCTTGATCGGTGTGAATATCGGCCAGGTATTGGTGGTGTCCTACGCCGCGAACGGCGGCCCATTCCAGGGTGAAAATCAATATACGCTCAGCTTCCTCAGCACTTCCCAAGTAGTGTTCAACTCCGGATCCCCTCCTGTTCAAGGGGCCAACGTCTATAACACCACCATCACCTGCAACCCGCCTCCAGCGGCACCCGAGGACTGCGTCGGCGGCATCACCCTGTGCAGCGGCCAGGGCATCAACAACAACACCAATAGCACGGGCAGCGTGACCGACCTTGATGCGAGCAACTATGGCTGCCTGTTGGCCGCTGAACAACAAGGGACCTGGTACAATTTCGCCGTGAGCAGTGGCGGTACCCTCGGCATGACCATCGATCCCACCGGAGCTGATGACTATGACTGGGCCATTTGGGGGCCTTTCCCAGCGGGCTCCACAACTGCCGGTGTCTGCCCGCCGCTTGGCTCACCGATCCGTTGCTCCTTCGCCTCTGGTTTCGACTCGTTCTTCACCACGGGTGATTACAATACCGGTATGGGCGTGAATAACCTCGCATGGGCGAACCCCCAGTTCGCGCCCGCGCTGCCCATCTGGTCCGATCCCGCTGGTGGCGGTGACGGCTGGACCCCTGGTATCAACGTGACCGCCGGACAAGTTTACCTCCTGTACATCAGCAATTTTTCGCTCAGCGGCCAAGCCTTCAACCTGAGCTGGCAACTGGGCGCAGGGGCATCCTTGGACTGTACCGTGCTCCCAATGGAATTGATCCAGTTCGGGGCCGATCACCTGGGAAACACCGTTTCGGTTGATTGGAGTACCGCTTCGGAACACGCCACCAGCCACTTCGATGTGCTCCGCTCGGCCGATGGTGCCTCCTTCACTTCGCTCGGGCGGGTAACGGCCGCAGGAAACAGCGCAAACACCTCCGTGTACCACTTCACAGATGAGGCCCCGCTCCAGGGAACGGCCTATTACCAGCTTGCTGTTATTGACCTGGATGGATCGGGGTCTTGGGGACCCATCGCGGCGGTCCATGCGCGATCGAACGGTTCCAACAACCCCTTCCCCAACCCGGTCGGCGACCATGCATGGTGGGTTGTAAGGGACAATGGATACCCGGTGGACATTGTGATCATGGACGCGATCGGACAGCAGGTCTTGCGGGTTGCCGACAACCAGAACGGATCAGCTGGCATCGTGCTGCCGGTATCCGGACTTCCGCGCGGGGCCTACATGGTCGTTGCGTATGGCCCGGGTGGCACCCTTATCGATCGCGCGCGCTTTGTGAAGAAGTGATCCCGGGATCCGGGCAGGATCACCCACGTTATCCATCCGCCACTGTTGACATTCGGCCCCTTGGCAACATGGCCATTGCATCGTCATCACGCTTCTTTGCGTATTGACCGATGAACCGAGTACTATTTTCCCATCTGATCACCTCGCTCTCCTCTGCGCTGATGCTCACCTGCACGGTAAGTGCCCAGGATGATCACACCTCCGAGTTGAGGTTCACGTTCAGCGCCCCCCTTCAGGAGCACCTGGAGAAAGCGATCTACGAGAACGTCCGTGGACTCGACCCTGCATGCACGATCCTGATCGATCGCGCCGCGGGCCAACTGGACGTCTTCTCGCGATCTTCATTGCCGCCAGAAGCCTTCACCGAAGCACTCGCTTCCGTCGCGGGGCTTGTTGTGTCCAATACCGTTCACCTGAATGCGAATGAAGATCCGCTCACAGGTATGCAAGCGATACCAGGTGCACCACGTTATGTGGAGACGGGCGATGAGACCGGGGACGACCTGCGCTATCAGGAAGCCAAGAACGCGTGGATCATCGCCCATGCTGATGCGTATCGGTCACTCCATCCGCAAACCAATGCCAACGATTGATGCGGAACGAGTTGTTGAGTTCGGTCTCCGCCGTGAAATCGCACAGGATCCGCGCATTCCTCATTGCTACCCTCTTGGGCTCAACGCATGGCCTTCTCTTCGCGCAACCAGCGAATGATAACCCCTGCGCCTCGGTCAACCTCACCGTTGGGGCCACATGCACACTTACCGCCGCAACCAATGCGGCCGCAACCGCTACCGCCGGCATTCCAGCACCGGGTTGTGCCAATTACAACGGTCGCGATGTCTGGTTCACGTTCACCGTTCCCGCCAACGGCGCGGTGAGCATCCAGACCACTGCGGGCGGGGTGACCAATGGCGGAATGGCCGCGTATTACGCCACGGCCTGCAACGGCACCTTTACCTTGATCGAGTGCGATGATAATGACGGCCCGGGCGACATGCCACAATTGGACCTGGTCTGCCTCACCCCCGGAGCCACCGTGTACGTGCGTTTCTGGCGATCCGGTAGCGGCGCCGGTGGCACCTTCAATATCTGCGCGGTGGCCGCCACTGTGCCCGCAGCACCGGCCAATGATGACCCTTGCGGCGCGGCCGTGCTCACCGCAGGAGCCACATGCGGGTACGTGGCTGGAACCACCGTTGGAGCTTGCGGCACCACCGGGCCTCCTGCTCCTGGCTGTGGTGGCTATTCCGGATTCGATACCTGGTACATAGTAACAACCACCGCAGCAGGAACCTTGACCCTGACCACCACCGCAGGTTCGATCAGCGACGGTGCTATGGCCGTGTACACCGCTGGCGCTTGCGGAGGCCCTTTCACACTGGTCACCTGTGACAACAACAGCGGACCGGGTGACATGCCGCAGGTCACCCTCGCTTGCCAAAGTGCCGGCACCTGGTATGTGCGCTTTTGGCGGAACGGAGGCGGAACCGGCACCTTCAACATCTGTGCGACCTATGCGGCGATCCCTGCGAACGATGATCCATGCGGTGCCATCGTGCTCTCTCCGAACGCAACATGCACCTACACGTCCGGGACCACGGTCGGTGCATGTGCCACTTCTCCGCCCGGGGATCCCGGATGCGGTGCCTATAACGGAATGGATGTCTGGTTCCAAGTGACCACCCCGAGCCTCGGCTCCCTCACATTGACCTCCGCTGCAGGGACCATAACAGACGGTGCCATGGCCGTTTATACCGCCACGGCCTGCAACGGCTCCTTCACCCTGGTGGACTGTGACGATGATGACGGTCCCGGTGACATGCCGATCGTGTCCATGAACTGCGCTGCGGCCAACACCTACTTCGTCCGCTTCTGGCAATTCGGTGGTGGCGGCGGAACCTTCGACATCTGCGCGGTCTTCACCACCGTGGCCAGTGTCCCAGCCAACGACAATCCCTGCTCTGCCGCATCTCTTGCCGTGGGTACAACGTGTACGCCCAGCAATGGCTACAACAACTGCGCGACCACCAACGCCACCCCGGGAACCCCCGGCTGCGGATCGTACAGCGCGAGTGCCTTGGATGTCTGGTACTCCTTCACTGCCCCTTCAACCGGGATCGCGATCATTGAAATGGCCGCCGGTACGCTCACGGACCCTTCCATGGCGCTTTACAGCGGGACATGTGCCGCGCTCACGCTTATGGAGTGCGATGCTGATGACGGTGCTGGTGCCACCCCAGCCATCTACCAGAACGCGCTCACACCGGGCAATACCTATTTCATCCGCGTCTGGGGAACCGATGGTTCCTTCGGCACCTTTTCAATTTGCGTGCGATCGCCAGCTCCACCGGTGGGCTTCTCCTGCTCGTGGTTGATCGAGATGTTCGATACCGGCGGAAACGGCTGGGGGTCCTCCCAGATCAACATCTCCATCAACGGAGGTCCCTCCACCGCATATACCGTCACCCAAGCCTTCGATGCCTTGCTTATCGGGCTTAACATCGGGCAGAATATCTCGATATCCTACACCAACACCGGACCGAACCAGACCGAGATCTCTTATCGCATTCGGCTGAATGCGGCAGCCTTGCCCTATTACAGTTCCGGCTCACCCCCCGGCGGCTCCACCTTCGTGCAAACGATCACCTGTCAACCACCGAGCCAGGTCCAAGAGGATTGTTTGGGCGCCAAAACCCTTTGCGGAGGGGCCGATGAGAACGCTAACCCGACGAATACCGGCACCGTCTCCGATCTTTCTGCAGGCAACTATGGCTGCTTGGCGAGCGCTGAACGACAAGGGATCTGGTACATCTTCCGCATGTCCGCCGGTGGTAATGTAGGAATGACGATCGATCCCGATGGGAACGACGACTATGACTGGGCCATTTGGGGACCTTATGCCGACGGGAATACCACCGGATCGGTCTGTGTCCCTGCCACCGGTCCCGCCCGGTGCTCCTACGCTTCCGGGCCCAATACATTCAACCCCACTGGCAGCTATAATACCGGCATGGGGCATGCGATCTATGGCGCTTCTCCCCAATTCGCCAACCCGACCCCGGCGGTGAGCGAGAATTCCGGAGGGGATGGTTGGGTGAGAGGCATGACCACCCAGACCGGCGATATCTATCTGTTGTACGTCAGCAATTTTTCGCTGAGCGGATTCGCCTTTCTGCTCACCTGGCAACTGAGCAATGGTGCCTCCTTGGATTGTACAGTGCTGCCTGTGGAATTCCTGTCCTTGAGCGCAAACGCAGGCACCGATGGTGTCACCGTTCAATGGACCACCCTTACCGAGCACCACAGCGACTACTTCGTTCTGGAGCGCTCTGCGGACGCGGAGAATTTCCAGCCCATCGGTACGGTGGAAGCCAGCGGGGAGAGCCTCCACAGGATCGATTATTCGTTCTTGGACACCTCCCCTCTTACCGGCATGAGCTACTACCGCTTGAAACAAGTAGACCTGGATGGTGCCTATGAACATACTCCGGCGGTGACGGTGGCCTATGGACAGCAGGTGAC
>JANOPI010000022.1:0-2087 GCA_031421755.1 Flavobacteriales bacterium
CTCGATCCGGCCGGTCTTGGAAATGGGCACTGAGCGCACCTCGCCATCCAAGACCAACAAAACCGTAGCGTCGTCGAAATCAAAGTCCTCCACATGCAGCCAGCCTGTCAGCTCCACATCCTCCGCGAATGGAGGAGCCGATGGCGGACCCGCAGCACGCGAAGGGGAGACAACGCCAGTGAACAGGGCCACCACAGTGGCCAATACGAACGGGGATGTTCTGGTTTCCATGTGATCGATTGTGGTTGCCGAAACGGAGCCGATCCAACCCAGGTTGCTGCCTGCGGACGCCCGATCGGACCAGCAGCGAGCATGCATGGTTGAAAGCGGCCATGTGTTCGCCGAACGGCGGAAAAAAGATCGGCACGTCCTGGATCCCTTTCGACATCACCCCATGACCTGTCCTCGCCTACTTTCGGGCCATGAACGGCGAGAATTCCAGTCTGTACGCTTGGCTGCTGATCGGTCTGGTGGTGGTCGGAGCGGGCATTTTCATCTGGCGCAACAGCCGCACCCGATGACCGGAAAAGCGAACGCCCGGCTGTTCACCGGGCATTCGCGGAACTACGTGTGACGAATTACTGGCCTGCGCCCTCCGCCTTCTTCAGCCCGTCCTCGATCATGTCGTAGAACTGGTCCATTTTGGGAAGGATGACGATACGCGTGCGGCGGTTGGTGCTGCGGTTCTCCGGACCGTCGTTCGGTACCAGAGGGACGTAGTGCGCGCGTCCGCCGGCCGTTACCCTGGCCGGATCCACACCGAAGTCGTTCTGTAGCACACGGGTGATGGCCGTAGCCCGAAGTACGCTGAGGTCCCAGTTGTCCTTGATGCAATTCTTGGTGATGGGCACATCGTCCGTGTGGCCTTCCACGAGCACCTCCATCTCGGGTTTGTCGTTCACCACGGTGGCCACTTTGGCGAGTACCTCTTTGGCCCTGTTCGAGATGTCGATGCTTCCGCTGGTGAAAACCATCTTGTCACTGAGGGAGATGAACACCACGCTCTTCTCTACGTTGATCACCACATCGGTGTCGTTCAGGTTTCCGAGCGAGCTCTTCAGGCTGATGACCAGGGCGAGGGTAACGGAGTCCTTCTTGTCGAGCGCCTCGTGCATGGAACGGATCTGCAGGTCCTTCTCCTTGATGCTCTCCAAGGACTTCTCCAGGTTGGACGCTTCCTGCGCGCTCAGCGTGGCCATGTTGCCCACGTTGTTCAAGAGCGCCTGGTTGGTAACGCTCATCTCGCTCACCTGGTCCTTCAGGTGCTGGTTGCTGGTTTCCAGGTTGGAGATCTTTCCTTCTGCGGATGCCTTCGCCGCATTGCAGGCGTCGAGCGAGATGTTGCAGTCGGCCAGTTTCTGGTTGAGCGTAGCGTTGGACGCTTGCAGGGCGGTGTACTGTTTCTTGGAGACACAGGAGCCGAGCAGGAGCACGGTGGCCAGCGCGACGGGCAGGATTCGTTTCATGGGCGTACGATCGTTATTCGGGCGAAAGTAGAAGGGCGATCCCATTGAAATCGGAACTCGGCCACCGCACTATCAACAGAATAGGGAACACCCTTGCGGACGTTCCCTACCCTTACCCACCGCCCCTGCCGGAACATTTCGCCGGGGCTGCTGCGGATGGAACGGGGGCGGGTGATCCCGGGTTACCTCGTCCACATCGCCTTGTTCACCCCAGCGTTGTCCGCTCGGTCGCATGGAGGGACCTGTGCTCCTACTTCGCGCCATGGCCCTCAGCCGTTTTTGGACGTGGATGCTTTTGCTGAGCATCTTCTTCGCGCTGTACTCGCTTTTCAGCGGGGGTACTTATTCGCTGGGCATGCTGGCCAACGGCGAGCAGGGAAAGCCGATGCTGATCGATGAGTTGGACACCAACGACCTGCGCGGCACGGCGCTGTTGCGCGATCTGCGTGCCAGCGAAGCGCCAAGCCTGCAACACGGCGACACGCTTTACACCTTGTCGACTACCGGCGTGGTGAAAGTGACCTACGGCACAGTACCGGCAGACGGGCTTTTCCCCACGTGCAAGAACACCATCACCGACATCTGGCTACCGCTGATCGGCTACCTCACCTTCTTCTGCGG
>JANOPI010000023.1:0-20427 GCA_031421755.1 Flavobacteriales bacterium
GGACGTGGGCGTGGCGCTCAAAGCAACGGCGGTTGATGTCATGCACGCGAGGTGGTTCCGGTGCCGCACGGATACGAAGTAGTTGCCCGGCGCAACATTGAAGGTGACCGGGGAAGTACCATCCACATCCACCACATCGCCATCCCGCTGTACCAAGGCCGCGCGAGTGGCGAGGACTATCGTGCTGTTGGCGTTGCCGCGAAGTTCCAGCAGGATCCAGTCCACGATCGCGTTGTTGCCGGTAACAGCGAGCACCGTAGGTGTGGTGAACTCACTGCCGCCACCACCAGCATGGGAATAGCCCAAGCCGGAATAAGGTTCCTGCACGGGCACCAACCCCGCGCCACGTAAGGCATCACTCATGATCCCGGTTGTAGCGTTATAGGGTCCTTCGAGTTGGGCGCGCGCTGTGAGGCGGGTCGTATTGTTGGTTGGCAGGTCAAAAGCCGCAATGCCACTGCGCGGTTGCAGGGCCATCGCGTTGAATCGACCACCGACGAAGAGCTTGTCCCCGCTCACCAAGATCGTTTCAACCGTGCCACCTGAAGGCTGCGGGAGCCAACCGGATGCCTGAGCCGTGTAAGTGTTCACCGATGCGAGGAATTGCCGCGGCTGCCCCCCAATGGTGCTGAATGAACCACCCGCATAAGTGCCGGATCCATGTGCCTCTACACAACTGACCTGACTGTTCGATGAAGGGGTCCAAGGAGCCACGGAACCGGAGACCCTATCCAAAAGGGCGATGTTGGTGCGGGACTGTCCTCCGATCGTGGTAAAGCTACCAGCCACATAGAGTCGTGCTCCCTGAAGTTCGAGGTCAAGCACGGAACCGTCCACATCAGCGGTCCATGCCAGCGTGCTTCCCGCACTACGGCTCAGTGCGCCGAGCCGGCTTCTGGAAACACCGCCAATGGTGGTAAAAATGCCGGCGGCGAAGAGCGTATCGCCTTGTGTTGCGAAATCGATGACATTGCTGTTCGCACCAGGGTTCCACGACGTGGCTAAGCCCGTAACGGAACTCAGGCATGCGATCCGATCGCGCGCTTGCCCACCCACAGTGGTGAAGGATCCGCCCACGTACACACTGTTGTCGACGCGGGTGATAGCGAACGCGAGCGTGTTCGCATTCGGCGACCAGCCATTGGCCGCTCCATCAGAGGTGCGTATAGCAGCCAGATGCTGACGTGCGCTTGCGCCCACCGCGCTGAATTGCCCGGCCACATAAAGCAAGGAGTCCCCGCTGAGGTGAACATCATAAACGGCCGGACTGCTGGGATGGGTCACATTGGGGTCCCATGGCAGGAGTTGGCCTGTCGAAGCATTGATGGCGGCGATGTTGTTGCGCACAGTACCTCCGACGCAGGCGAATGTGCCACCGATGAACACGGCAGAGCCGCTGCGGCAGATCGCATTCACCGAATTTCCAGGTGCTGGATCCCAAGCTGAAACTGCCGCCGTGGCCAGATCCACCTCGGCAGCGTTCCTTCGTATCTGCCCGTTGATAGCAGTGATACTCCCTGCTATGTAGACACTACTTCCGCTGATCGACATTTCCAAAACACCACCTCCGGCTGGGTTCGGATTCCAAGGGGACGCGGTGGCCGTACTCAGGCTCAAGCGAGCAATACCAGGTCGGAACGCGCCCCCGATCTGTGAATATTGACCCCCAACCACAAGTTCGCCCGAATACACAGCCAGCGCATTCACTGAGGCGGAGCCGCCCAAACCGATGATGGCCGGATTCCAGGAATTTGCCACACCTGTCGTGCCACTCAGTGCGGCCAAGGCTGTACGTAATTGCCCACCGATCGTAGTGAATTGGCCACCCGCATAGACCGTTCCGCCTGTAGCAAGCAGGGCCAGCACGGCATTGTCCGGTCCCGGGTTCCAAGCGGTCGCGAGGCCTGTCACGGTACTCAACGCTCCGGCATTTGTGCGGGCCTGGCCACCTACGGAAGTAAGGAACCCACCAACGTAAAGCGTGGAACCGTCCAATGCCAAGGACAGAACGCTGGAACCGAAGGCCCCCGGATTCCAACTCGTGGGCGTTCCTGTGCTGGCATCAACTGCCGCCAGGAAATGGCGGGGCTGGCCTCCAACGGTAGAGAATGCCCCGCCCAAATAGACCGTGGCCCCAGACACTACGAGGGCCTCAACACCCCAACTGGCGTTCGGGTTCCAAACGTGCAGGCTGCCGTCCGCATTGATACGTGCCGCCCGGTTCCGCACCGTACCGCCGATCTTGGTGAAGTAGCCACCGATGTACCATCCGCCGGCACCATCCGGTATGGCCACCCGCACATCCCCGTTCGGATTCGCGAAAGAGTAGTCCACCTGACCAGTACTCGTGTTCACCTTGGCCCCATAGGCTTCTTGTTGGGCGACCCGCGTAAAATCACCTCCGATGTAGACCACATCAAGCGTCTGATCATGGGCGATGGCGCGCACTGTTCCATTCACATGTGGCCAGTTCGCGGCCATCGTAATTCCTCCAGTGCTCACGACCCCCGCGCAAACGCATCCAGAGACCACATCACCGGTGGTACTCGCATTCCCGTCATCACACGCATCGCCATTGTTCAGGTTGGCCAGGAAAGGGCATGGATCCAGTCCGTCGCACGTGCCATCGCCATCCGAATCCGGTGAGGAAGTCCCCGCGCACACGCAGCTTCCGTTCAGCGCATCATCTGTGGTGCAAGGGTTGCCGTCATTACAGCTGCTGCCCACCTGACCTTGTATCGATGGACAGTTGTCTTGCGCATCGCAAAGGCCATCGCCATCGGTATCCGGCAAGGCCACGCCTATGCACTGGCAGCTGTTGTTCCATGTGTCCCCTGTGGTGCAGGCATTGTTGTCGGTGCAGGACGTTCCGGGCATCGCGCTGCCGCCAAGGATGCCCAGGCAATCCAACACCGGTGGCGGGTAGTTCACACAGATGTCGAACCCGCCGGCCGTGGTGCTGAATACCTTGGCGTAGTAGTTCTGGAAAGGCGTTACGGCCACCGTGTGGGAGGTTCCGTTCGCGCAATAGATGGAGCTGCCGGGGCAGCCGTTGTACAACTCCAGGCCTAACCCGGATGCTCCGGTGGCAGTCAGGTTGATCACCACGCTCGCGCTGGAACCGATATAGAACGTGTGCCACACATCGAACGGCGCGCCTCCATTACACCCGTTGACTCCACTGGCCGTAGACCCGAGGGTGGTCGAACTTGTCGCATTCGTTGGACAGTCACCGTTGTTGTAGACTGTGAGGCCAGCGGCACTTGTGCATTCGTTGTTGAACACCGGTTGGCTCGTACAAATGGTGAAATCACCCGCTGTGGTGCTGAACACCTTGATGTAGTAGGACAGGTTCGGTTGCACAGGCACGGTGTGTGTGAGGCCGCTCGCGCAGTACACGACGGTGCCAGCGCAGGCGTCAAACACTTCGATTCCGAGGCCGGTCGCTGTGCCGACGGTAAGTGAAACGAAGAGCTCCGTGATACCGGATGTGTAGGCGGTGTACCATACGTCCGGCGGCGCGCCACCGACACAACTGTTCACTCCGCTTTGCGTGGAGCCGACCGTAGTACCGGGCGTGCCGTTGGCCGGGCAATCCGCGTAATTGTAAATAGCGAGACCGGTCGCTCCGTTGCACTCGTTGTTCGCCACGGGCTGGCTCGTACAAATGGTGAAATCACCCTCTGTGGTGCTGAATACCTTGATGTAGTACGACAGGTTCGGTTGCACAGGCACGGTGTGTGCGAGGCCGCTCGCGCAGTACACGACGGTACCTGCGCAGGCGTCAAACACTTCGATTCCGAGGCCGGTCGCTGTGCCGACGGTAAGTGAAACGAAAAGCTCCGTTATACCGGATGTGTAGGCGGTGTACCATACGTCCGGCGGCGCGCCACCGACACAACTGTTCACTCCGCTCTGTGTGGAGCCGACCGTAGTACCGGGCGTACCATTGGCCGGACAATCCGCGTAGTTGTAAATAGCGAGACCGGTCGCACCGTTGCACTCGTTGTTCGCCACCGGCTGGCTCGTACAAATGGTGAAATCACCCGCCGTGGTGCTGAACACCTTGATGTAGTACGACAGGTTCGGTTGCACAGGCACGGTGTGGTTCAAACCGCCTGTGCAGTACACGACATTACCGCCGCAGCCATCCAGCACTTCCACACCTAGGCCACTGGCCGTGCCAGCGGTCAGGTTCACGAACAGTTCCGCGTTTCCATAGGTGTACACCGTGTACCACACATCCTGTGTACCGCCGACCGCACAACTATTGGTGCCGCTTTGGGTGGCCCCGGAAGTAGACCCAGCCGAACCGTTCACCGGACAATCCTGGAACGCATACAGATTCAGCCCCGTTGCGCCCACGCACTCATCATTCGCCACCGTTCCAACGCACACGCATCCCGGTGTGATCACATCATTAATGGTATTCGGGTTACCGTCGTCGCAGCCGAAACCAGGGGCCATGTTCGCTAGAAGTGGGCAGGGGTCTGTACTGTCGGGATCACCATCGCCGTCGGTGTCCAGCGTTCCGCCTACGCTCACGTCATCGAAGCCTAGGGCGCTGCCGTTCCCTGTCTCCGTGCCACGCCAGATCGCCCAGCGCAGTTGCACCACAGGCTGGTAGTTGCACGCCGGGGGCAGTGTGGCGACCACCGTGGTCTTCAGACCGGTGCCAACGCTACCCGCCTGTGAATATGGATTCAGTCCCGAATCTGGGCTGATGCTGGTCCAAGCGCCACTTGTGCCCACGCGGTACTGGCATACCACCCCGATGGTGCGTGGTTGAGCGAGTACGCTGTAAACCCCATAGCCCACCGTGATATTCATACGGTTCGAGGCGTTGATGGCCATCATCAATTGATTCACACCGTTCGTAGCGTTGGAACTGATGTTCACCGCGACGCGCCCGGCACTGCCGAACAGACCGGCCGTACCGCCAGCGGTGGGTGCACTTGCCGTGAGCGTGGAGTTGCCCGTGGGTGCCGAGGCTTCCGCAAGAGCTTGGTTGGATACGGCAGCGCCGCTCACACCGTTCCACCCTTGGAAACCAATTGGATAGGTGTTGAATGTCCCCGCTGGGAATACCTCGGTGAACGGTATTACCCGGGCACCAGGATTGATTTGTGCCGTAACGCGGATGGTGCATAGTTGTGCCGCGATAGCCAACGCACCGAATCGGAGGAGAGTCCGGTAGAACATGGGAATGATGCTTGAAGTGAACGTGATCGGTATTCCTTCCGGAACAGATGGTTCAAGAGGCAATGTAGCTGGGCTTGTGTTATGGGGATATGATCGTGGAAAACTCTTTGGACAGTAGTGCGAAGCCGTCGTTCTGATACGCGGATCAGATGATCCGCTATGTGGGCAACGGCCTGGATGAAAAGCGTGTACCCAATAACGATCCCGGATTTAAGGATCGCGGATCCTGGTCAGGCTTTCACCACCCGATCACGTGCAAGAACCGATACCGGGGAATGAACGGGCATCTCCCATGGGCCGCCTGGCATTGGACCGATGACGGAATATCAATATCCGATGAGTTAAGAAGGGGACGAGGCCATTGGACTGAATGGTCGCCGACGCTCTTACGGAATGGTGCCGATGACGGAGTCTTTGGTCGAATGTGGATCAGTATACTACGGTGAAATGCGAATTCTATGCGCCACCGAATGCACTATGCCAACACCACTACAGAGCGCGTCGGAAATGAAAATGCCGTCGCATCAGAACTGAAGAAAAACATTGGTTCGCTCTTGAAGCGTTCGTGCGTCTTATCCGCCAGTAGGCCCTCCCCGTTGGATCACCTACGCTTCCCGCGGAAGCTGGCGCCGCGGCTTGCCTTGCAGGACGAGGGATATGGCCGCTCGGCGGCATGACGGGACCCTACGCCGCCCTCCCCTTCCGCTCCTTCAGGAACTCTGCCACCTCCGGGTCGTTCTTCTCCGCGAACGCGATCCGGTGCTGCCGCTGCCCGTGGCTCATGTCCACTAGCACGCGGTCCTGGTCCATACGTTCCATGGCGATCTCCTGGTTCTCGAAGCGCTGGCCGTGGTGTACGAAGGTGCGCCAGTGGACGATGTCGGTGCTGCGGTCCCACACACCAAGTCCCAAACCTTGGTTGGCACCGATGCTCACCTCATACAGCTGTTCGCTCTTCTGCCCCGTGGGTTCAAAGCTGAACAGGTGGTTCTCCAGGAAGAAGCTCTGCAGGCGTTCAATGGGGATCTCGTCCGGTACGAAGCGCTCATCGAAGCGCTCGAACACGTGCGGGTCGATGTAGAACGCCATGCCGGCACCGGTGGCCCATAACGCCGCCAGTTTGCCTTCCTTGTCAGGGAACCAGGCCAAGGACAGGATCATCGTCCGCTTCTTGCTATGGCGGATCAGCACCAGCCAATTGTTCTTGTTGGGCGACTTCCAATCGAACAGGTGCAAGAGCGTATCGTCCTCGCTGGCGAACAGTTCACGGCGCAGCTTGCGCAACGGCTCAATACACGTGTTGCGCATGGCCTGGATGTCCTTGCGGGCATCAAGCACCATCTGCGCGTGGGACATGGTGTGGACGATCATGGCTCAAGAAGTTGGGCGTTTCAACGGCATTCTGTTCGGTCGGGTTCCTCCCGCTGATGCTGCGTGGAGCGGGTGAACGGGAATGCGGCGGTGGGTTAGTTCCAACGTCATTTATCGAGCCCTACCCCTCCAAGCCAGCCGTTTCGTACCGTTGTTCCACCCTGAACAATGGCACAATGACCGCACACCATGATTCTCGCGTGATCCGGAGAAGCAGCTTTCTTGCCCTTGCCACCCTCTTCGCCTTTCTACCATCCATACTCAGCGCACAAGGCCCCGACAAGCGCCTGATGACCCCACAGGACCTGTGGGCGATGAAGCGCTTGAGCAGCCCGGAGCTCTCGCCGGATGGCCGCACGGCCGCCGTCGTGGTGCAAGAGTGGTCCATCGATAAGAACAGGTCCACGAGCAATATCTGGCTTGTGCCCGTGGCGGGCGGCGAGCCGCGCAAGCTCACTACTGCGCAGGCGGCGGACGGTTCGCCGGCCTGGAGCCCGGACGGCAGGCGCATCGCCTTCGTTTCCAAACGCGGCGAGGACCAGGTAGCAGCGCTCTATGTGATCCCCATGGATGGTGGCGAGGCGGAGAAGGTGCTCGAACTGCCTTTCGCGCTTTCCAACCCACGATGGATGCCCGACGGCCAGCGCCTGATCATGGCCACCACCTGCATTCCAGGGCTGGTGGGCAGCTGGAGCAAGGCGGACATCGCCGCTATGGAGAAGGAGATCAAGCGCCGCAAGGAAACGAAGATGACGGCCAAGGTGACCGAGGACCGCCACTACCGATATTTCGATCATTGGCTCACGGACACATTGGCCAACCGGTTGCTGCTGGTGAATACCGCGAACAAGGAATTCACGGACCTTGTTCCGCAGTGGGACCGGCTGTTCCAGCCCAGTGGCTCGGCTGACTTCGACCTGTCGCCGGACGGTTCGCAGGTGGCTTTGACCGTGAACACCACACCCCCACCCTACAGCGGCTTCCCCAACAACGATGTGTACCTGGTGCCCACCGATGGCTCCGGCACCATGCGCAATGTGACCGCGGACAATGTCGCCGATGATAGCGGCCCCACGTTCGCGCCGGACGGCCGCTCCGTGCTATTCACCCGGCACACGATCCCCTATAGCTGCGGTGAGGTGGGCAAATTGTGGCGGCACGATCCGGCCACGGGTACCAACAGACCGATCTCTGTGGCGATCGACCTCGCCATTTCCGGTGTGGAGTTCCCGACAGACGGTGCGACGCTCTGGTTCGCCGCCGAGGACAAGGGCGTAGTACCGATCTTCAAAATGAAGGCCGACGGTGCCGGGCTGTCGGCGGTATACAAGGAGGGCACGTCCACCGAACTTACGGCGAAGGGCGGTCGCATCGTCTTCCTGAACGACAATGCCAGCCGGCCGAACGAACTCTTCACGCTGGACCCGAAAAGCGGTGCGGTGCGCCAGCTTACCCATTTCAACCAAGCACTCGTGGACCAATTGGACCTGGGCACGGTGGAATCCTACTGGTTTGACGGTTCGGCAGGTGACAAGGTGCAGGGGTGGCTGATCCTGCCCCCGGACTTCGATGCCGCGAAAACATACCCCCTTGTGCAACTGATGCACGGCGGCCCGCACACCATGGTGCGCGATAGTTGGAGCTACCGGTGGAACGCGCACGCCTTCGCGGCCGCGGGCTACGTGGTCACGTGGGTGAACCGCCACGGATCCACTGGCTTTGGCCAACAATTCGCGCAGAGCATCCTCAACGAATGGGGCGTGAAACCCCTGGATGATATTCTCCGCTCCACGGATATGCTATTGGCACGCTTTCCCAATATCGACCCGAAGCGCATTGCGGCTGCCGGTGCCAGCTACGGCGGCTACATGGCGGCATGGGCCGAAGGGCACACGGACCGTTTCGCTTGCATCGTGGACCATGCGGGCGTGAACGACTTCATCTCGCAGTATGCTGCGGACATCACCACCTACAGTTTCGCGAAGGTGCTTGGCGGAACGCCGTGGGAGGATCCCGCGGGCATGCAGAAAAACAACCCCATGGCCTACGCGAAGAACTTCCGGACGCCGATGCTAATTACCCACGGCGAATTGGATTACCGTGTGCCCGATGGGAACGGCATGTCGCTCTACGGTGTTCTCCGATCCATGGGCGTGCCTTCGCGCCTGGTGATCTACCCCAACGAGAACCATTGGATCCTGAGCCCGCAGAATTCCATCCACTGGAACTGGGAAGTGCAGAACTGGCTGGCCCGCTACATCGGTGGCAAACCCACGTTGGAGCAACCGGTGTTCGAGGGTACCGGTGGGAAGTGAGACGGCTGTGAAGACGGCAAAGTGCGCATTCCGAATGAACGCGAACGCGGCAACGGGTTAGCGAAAGCAGCCCTGCTTGCCATCCGGCCAACAGCGCTCCGGCCAGTCCCAATTCTACTCCACCCCTGCGTTACATTTCCCCCATGCTCCTCCACCTCCGTTGGTTGTGCTTTGCTGCACTCTCCTTTCTGGTGCTGAGCGTTAGCGCGCAGAAGGGCGCCTTCGGTACGAAGGACTTCCGGGAGGATGAAACGCATGTTACCGGGCAGGGCGAAGAGATCCCCGGGCTGGATATGCGCTCGGTGGGCCGGCCGAAGCACCTGATGGGCGACGACAGCTTGTTCGCCTCGCGCACGTTCGACGACGAGGAGTGGCCCGCACTGTACGAGACCGAGGACAGTGCGGTGGCAAGCACCCGGGTGCATTGGGTCCGCTACCACGTGCTGCCGGAGGCAGACCTGGGGCCGCTGCCGCTGACCCTGGACATCAGTTCCACCGCCCACTCCACCGTATTCCTCAACGGAAAGCCGATCCTGCATGTCCCGGCCGTACCAGGAATAGCGACCGACGTGCCCTTGGGTGATACACTCCCTACAGTATCTGCGCCCATCAGGTTCGCCATGGACGGTGAACCCGAGGTGCTGGCGATCCGCTTGGAGTGCCCGGCGGGGGTGCCCTTGGAACGGTCAGGTCTGGAGGTGAAACTGCGCCGCACCGGTTCAGCCTACGAGGCGCAACGCCTCACCATGCACTACGGCCTCTTCGTCGGGGTGAACGTGGTGATCCTCGTGCTTTCGCTGATCCTCTGGTTCCAGGATCGGCGCGAGAAGAGCTGGCTCTTGTTGGCCATGCTCTCCTTGATCCAGGCCTTCGATGCGCTCGCCAGCGTGGCCGGCAACCCTGGCCTGCTCGGGTTCACCGATCCCTGGCCCAGGATACTGGAGGCCGTGTCGGATACGCTCATGCTCTGGCCCTTCTACCTGCTGATCCTGGTGCTCGGCGGTCTGCACGGCGAGCTTTCCGCCAAGAACGTGCGCCGCTACAAATGGGCCGTGTGGTACGGTACCCTGCTGCTCGCACTCATCAACTTCGGTTGGTTCATGGGCGATGAATGGATCGAGACCTGGTTGTTGGATGCCAACGACAATGCACAGGATGTCGGCATTGATTCCAAACAGGGTTTCACCCTTTCCAAGCCCACTCCACGCATCGTGGCGTTCTTGGCGGCGGGGATCGTTCTCCTGATCCCCCTGGGGTTGGTGCTGGTGTGGTTCGTGGTGGATGTGGTGCGACTCGGCATCCGGTTGCTGCGCTCCAAAGGCTACCAGCGTTGGGTGGGCGGCGGCGCATTGGTGTCCATTCTCCTCACGTTCCTGTTCGCTTTCCTGGGGAGTACCTCTTTGCCCGGCGCTGACTGGTATGAACGTACCGGTCGCTACTGCGGCCATATCGCCGTGCCCATGGCGGTGGCCATCTACTTGGCCATCCGCTCAGCGCACCACAGTAAGGCCGTGGCCCGCCAGCGCGACGACCTGGACCGCGAAGTACACGAACGCACCGCCGAATTGCGCGCTGAGAAAAAACGCTCGGACGACCTGCTGCTGAACATCCTGCCCGAGGAAGTGGCCGAAGAGCTCAAACGCACCGGTGCCGCTGAGGCCCGACACTTCGAACAGGCCACCGTGATGTTCACCGACTTCAAAGGCTTCACCAGCATGAGCGAGCTAGTGACCCCCACGGAACTGCTCGCTGAATTGAATACCTGCTTCAAGGCCTTCGATGACATCATCGCGCGGCACGGCATCGAGAAGATCAAAACCATTGGCGATGCCTACATGTGCGTGGGCGGCCTGCCCGATCCCAGCTCCTCCTCCCCCGTCGGCGTTGTGCTGGCGGCGTTGGAGATGCAGGAATCCATGCGCGCACGAAAGGCTCAACGCGAAGCCGAGGGCCACGAGGGATTCGTCATGCGCGTGGGCATCCACACCGGCCCCGTGGTGGCCGGCATTGTGGGTGTGAAGAAATTCCAGTATGATATCTGGGGCGATACGGTGAATACCGCATCACGGATGGAAAGCAGTGGCGAAGTGGGACAGGTGAACATCAGTGAAGCCACCTATCGGTTGGTTGTCGGTGCTCAGTTGTCCGCTGTCGGGCTGGGCGACGGAAGCCGGACAACCGACAACCAACAACCGACAACGGCCCCAGCATTCACATTCACCCCGCGCGGAAAAGTGCAGGCGAAGGGCAAGGGCGAGATGGAGATGTACTTCGTGAGCAGAGGTTGATACCTCCTTCATGCCCGTTGAAAGGGCGCACTGCTCTTGGTATGGTTTAGAGCGCGTGGGGCGTAACGCTACATTTGAGCCATGTGGTAAAATCCGCAGTGCATTCTTGTGCCAGGACCCTGCTCGTATACACTATCAGTTGGTCCAAGCGCGGTATAAGTGGTTTCCTGCACCACGTCCTCGGCCCGCCGATCGATGGGCAGCCCCACCAGTACGAAGTAGAATAGGTGCTCACTGCATGCCGCACACCCCCTTTTCTGGGTGGGACAGGCGGACTTTCGTAGCTGTACTAGCCAGGCTTAGTGCGGATGGATCACCGATAGCACCCAATGACCTCACCTGCTATTGGTTCAAATGTCCGCGTGCCGACAATTCCAGACCATCCATAGTCGGAGATTCGGGCAGGTTTTAGCGAACTTTTACTTGCGATGAATTCCGTTCACCTATAAGGAATTCGCCACTCGTGCGACCAACGAAGCCAATGCGACCCGCTGGCCATGACCGAGATCATTGAGACCATACTGCTGCTGGCCGCTGCGTATCTCGCGGCGGGCAGCGCGTTCGCGGTTGTGTTCTTGGCAAAAGGGCTGCGACAACTGGACCACGCAACGCGTGATGCGGGCATCGTCTTTCACCTGGTCATCACCCCCGGCGTCATTGCGCTCTGGCCGTGGTTGGCGGTGAAATGGCGGCGCGCGACCCGAGGTGGCTCGTTCGCTGGCTCCGCCGAAGCGCCGGTGCCGCCGCGCACCCAGCGCAGACTTCATTCGTTGCTGGTGAAAACGCTCGCCGTGCTGCTGCCTCTGGTGTTCGCCGTTGGCCTGTATGTACGCGGAAAGGAAACACCTGCCTCGCAGCTTCCACGACTGCCACCGGTTCCGGCCACTGTGAAATAGCCTATGTCGCTGCGCTACCGTCCCATCGACTGGAATCGCCAGAAGCGCGTGTATGATCGCGCACTGGCCGCGCTCCTCGCTTTGTCGCTTGGTGGCTTCATCGCTGTTAGCCTGGCGATGGATCCCAACCTCACCGCCGAGACGCTTATCATTCGCGGCACGTCCGTCACCGCACTGCTGTTGCTGCACGTCATTCTCTGCATCGGCCCGCTGTCGCGGCTGGATAGCCGTTTCCTGCCGCTGCTATACAACCGCCGGCATCTAGGGGTAACGATGTTCCTGCTCGCGTTGGTCCATGGCGTGTTCGCAGTGATCCAATTCCACGCGCTCGGCGACGTGAACCCGCTCGTCAGCGTTTTCAGCGCGTATCGGGGCGATTACGTCTCCGGGCAGCTCGCACACTTTCCCTTCGAGCCGTTCGGTGTCGCCGCGCTGCTCATCCTGTTCCTCATGGCGGCGACAAGCCACGACTTCTGGCTCAAGACACTTGGCGCGTCGTTCTGGAAAACAATGCACATGAGCGTTTATCTCGCTTACGGACTGGTGCTCACGCACGTCGTCTTCGGCGCGTTGCAAAGCGAACGCAGTGCGGTGTATCCGGTGCTGCTGGGCGCGGGTTTCATCGTGGTTGCCGCCTTGCACCTCGTGGCGGCGCGGAAGGAAACGACATTCGATCCGCGGGAGAATTCCCCGGAACACGAAGGCTTCGTACAAGTCTGCCGTGCCGATGAACTTGCCGAAGGCCGCGCCAAAGTCGTGCTCGTGAACGCCGAACGCATCGCGGTGTGGCTGCATCAAGGCCGCGCCTTCGCCTCATCCAATGTCTGTCGCCATCAGGGCGGCCCCTTGGGTGAAGGGCGCATCATCGACGGTTGCATCACCTGCCCGTGGCACGGCTGGAATTATCGGCCCGAGGATGGTTGCAGCCCGCCACCATTCGAGGAGGTCTTGCCGACCTACCAGGTGCGTGTTGCGGCGGGAAACATCTTCGTGAAAACGACCGCGGATCCGCTGAAGACCGTGTCTCCCGGAGCGGCCATCTCCAAGCAGGCGACATGAACGACGACTTCTACATCGGTTACCAAGACAAGGCCGCTCCCATGCAGGCGCGCTTCGTCCGCCGTGTCGTCATCGGGCTGGCCGCGCTGGTGGCTGTGCTGGTCGTGCTGATCGCCGCGCGCCAGCGGCCACAGCCGGATGGACGTTTCGAGTTCGGCACATCGCGCGTCTTCGAGGGTGTGCTGTACGAACTGCCCGTGCCGGCCTTGCGCGTGCCTGCGAATGGCGGAGTAGCAACTAACTTCGTGCTCGTCGGCTTTGGCAAGCACGGCCTGCCGGACTTCGCTCGGGGAAGCGACGGAAAGAAGGTGCGCTTCAACGGCTCGCTCATTCAGAAGGACCGGCTGGTGATGATCGAGATGAACGATGCGGGATCCTTTCAAGTACTCGGCGAACCAGCGGCGAACGAGCGGCGCGGCGTCTCGGAATCCCTCGGCGATGTTTCCCTTATCGGCGAACTCGTGGACACCAAATGCTGGTCCGGTGTGATGCGGCCCGCGACCGGCAAGGTGCATCGCGCCTGCGCTGTGCGTTGCCTGAGCGGCGGCGTGCCCCCCGGCCTGCTGGTGCGCGATGATCAGGGCAACGCCGCGGTGGTGCTGCTAGCTGGCGCGGACGGTGGCAAACTGGTATACGACGTACAATGGGCTGCGCGGGTGGTGCATGCGCGCGGCGAACTGGAACTCCGCGATGCCCTGCCCGTGCTGCGCATCACAACGTTGACCCTGGAGTAGCATGGAACTGCTGCATCACACGAGCTTTGCCATCAGCGTTTTGGGCGCGCTGGTGATCGCCTACGGTGTGCTTGTCGGACTCCTGCACTTCGTGCGCTCGGAGGTTCACGCCATGCACGGGGTGAAGGTGGACGCGGAGCGCCGGGATCTGCGGCACATGTTGGGATACTATCTTCTGCTGGGCCTGGAATTCCTGATCGCGGCGGACATCATTGACACGCTCATGGAACGCACCCTCAATGGCTTCAACGATCTCATTGCCCTGGGCATCATCATTGTCATCCGTACGATCATCAGTTGGTCGCTGAACACGGAATTGAAAGTGGTGCCGGACGTGAAAAACTGACCAACCCACAACCACCGAACCCTCATGGCTGACGACATCAACCCCTGGCTTACTGCAGGCCCGCTCGAAACGTTCACCGCGCGCGCGGTAACTGAGGTCACCCTCGGCAAGATCAAACTCGCCATCTCGCATCGCGACGGCGTGTTCGGCGCGGTCTCCAACGTGTGCAACCATGCGGGTGGGCCATTGGGCCAAGGCCGGCTCGATGGCGATTACATCATTTGCCCCTGGCACAACTGGAAATTCCATCGGCTGCATGGCAAGGGCGAACCGGGTTTCGAGGAAGACGCGGTGCCCAGCCACGAGGTCAAGGTGGAGAACGGCCAGTTGTTCGTGCGCGCCACGCCCGCCACGGCGCGCTGCAGGAAACCGCACGCGACGCATCCGTTGGCTCGCGCCGTGAAACGCGGACCCGGCGTCATCCGCGTGGTCTGCATTTCCACCACGGCGCAGGATCCGGCGAACCCGCGCTACTCCACTTCCGAAGCTTTGCTGGAAGTCGCACTGGAACATGTGCGGGAGGAACTCAAGTGCGAGACGCAATTGATCAAGCTGTCCGAACTCAAGTTCCGGGCGTGCGAAGGGTATTATTCCAAAAGCGCACACGCCTGCACCTGGCCCTGTTCCATCACGCAGATGGATGACGCCGATCAGTTGACACCCGTGTATGAGGCGCTGGTACATTGGGCGGACGTGGTGCTGATGGCCACGCCGATACGCTGGGGCCAGGCCAGCTCGCTCTATTTCAAAATGGCCGAGCGATTGAACTGCGTACAGAACCAGATCACGATCAAAGACCGCGTGCTGATCCAGAACAAGGTCGCTGGCTTCATCATCACCGGCGGGCAGGACAACATCCAGGGCGTGGCGGGGCAGCTATTGAGTTTCTGGACCGAACTGGGCTTTCATGTGCCGCAGTTCCCGTTCATCGCCCACTCGCGCGGCTGGACGGCGGAGGACATGGAGAAGAACATCGCCGCCGTGCAGCACAGCGCCGAACTGCGCGAAGGAGCACGCGCTCTGGCAGCACGCGCCGTTCACCTCGCTGGCACGTTGCTCGCCAGTGGCGGATCCGGCGAAAAGACGCAGCGCGGCGGTCGAAAGGCGCACAAGCTGGAAGTGGAAAGATCACCTCCTACTGCGCCATAGATCCGACAGACGAATTGGGCCTGCATCGCATCCGGCTGAACGATCCCGGCGATGGTGGTCACGCGTATTCGAGCATCACACAAATGAACCTCGGAGCTCCTCCGTACCATCATCTTCGAGGCCGGCTCGGTGCTTGTGGCGCGGCACTGAATGTGCAAGATCACATGAAGCGCAATAATGTGCAACGAGAGGCGTGGCAAGCCCTACTTCGAGATCCGCATCAGCATCCACACCGGCCGAGTCGTCGCAGGCATTGTGGGCGTGAAAAAGTTCCAGTACGACATCTGGGGCGATACGGTGAACACGGCCAGTCGTATGGAGAGCAGCGGCGAGGTGGGACAGGTCAATATCAGCGAGGCCACATATCGGTTGGTTGTCGGTGATCGGTTGTCGGTTGTCGGTCACACAACACCCCGCACGCTGGACAGCAGCGACGGGCAACTGACAACTGACTACTGGCAACACCTGAGTTCACCTTCACCCCACGCGGAAAAGTTCAGGCGAAGGGGAAGGGGGAGATGGAGATGTACTTCGTTGAAGCGGCCTGAGCATTCGGCGCTGGGGACATGGGCTCAACTCGTTCACCTGATCGGTGATCCGTTGGTCAGGAAAGCGTTCAAATGGCCTGCGCCTCCCTCCATGCCGCCAGACGCGCGTCCAACACCGGCTTCAACAGATCGAAGTTGTCCCATGTGTCGGCAGCATGGTAGAAGTTCGTGCGCGGTGCGAGCAAGTGGGCTTTGTAATCCGCCTTGTAGCCGGTGTTCTTATAATAGGAATTGCTGAACTCATTGCCCAGGTCGGTGAGGTGATGTGGGCCGAGCCAACCACCATGGACCCGCCCGAAGAACGCGCCGGGTGTGAGCATGCGGGCACGCAACTGCTCCAGGAGGGGCAGGTCGGCGTCGTCCTCCGGCGGTTCAAGCATTCCGTGCGTATCGAGCCACGCGACATACATTCCACTGTGTGTCCAGGACTGTTGCTCGGTCAACTTCTCGCCCAGTTCGTGGAAGTCGGGATCCTCATAAAAGCCGGAGGGGTCATCTTCCGTATCCGGCGGGATGACAGCTATACGGCACCACCACCCCGGGGCGTCGGCTTCCGTGTATCCCTCGGCTTTCTTCTGCGCAATTAAGTGTTCAAGCTCGGCCAAGCACGCATTGGGATCCGATACGTTCAAGGTCCCAATGATGCCGGTCATGCGCGGCAACACACCCCAACTGTTCTGTATCCATCGTCCTTGTTGCAGACGGATCATCCAGTACTCCACTTTGCGGCCCGTACGCCGTTCCAGGTAGTGAACATGGGTAATACCCCTGCACCGCCACCATTTGCGCAAGCCTTTCCACCAAGTGCCGAAAACCATGGGGCGAATATCGGCTTCCACATGGTCGATGTCGCTACCTCCGGTCCTGTGGTATCGTAGGCATGGAAGTTCACCTACGACATCTGGGGCGATACCGTGAACACGGCCAGCCGGTTGGGATCATCCTGTGAAGTGGGACAAGTGAACATCAGCGAGGCCACCTATGCGCTGGTGAAGAGCGAAAGCGGACTCGCCTTCATCTCGCGCGGCAAAGTGCCGGCAAAAGGCAAGGGAGAACCGGAGATGTACTTCGTCACTATGCGCTGAAGGAGAGGGCTAGATGGCTGAGGCGTCACAGACGTGCGCCTACTACTTCAGTATCCGCTTCAATTCCTTTGCGAAGGTCTTGGGTTGTTCCAAGTTCGGCCCGTGACCCGCTTTGGGAATGATGATCAAGTGATCGGCAGGCAGGTTGTTACGCCGCATGATGCCGCGACCGGTGCTCAACGGGATCAACCGGTCACCTTCGCCCCAGAGCACGTAGGTGGGCATGGTCCAGCGGTAGGTCTTGGTCGCGTATTCGCTCTCGCGCTTCAGCAGGTCTTGCAACAGCGCCAAGTGCCCCGCGCGCTGCTTGGCCATGTTCTGGTTCATCTGCTTCAACGCAAAGCCTGGGATCTTGGGCGGATCGAAGAACACAAGCGACATCAAGCGGTATTGCTCTTCGTTGTTCGTTGGCGTGAAGAGCGCTGTGATGTCCTTCGCGCCAACGGAACGCGCAACACTGTCCGCCATCGCGGCTGTGTAATCGCTCGCTGGCCCATCCCCGATAACGAGCGCCCGCACCCGCTCCGGATGCTTCTCGGCCAGGTTGGCCACAATGGCGCCGCCGTAAGAGTTACCGACCACATACACCGGTTCGCGCACGCCCAAGCTGTCCAAGATCCCTTTCAAATGCGCGATCTGCGCATCCACGCTGTTGCCGCTCCATTGCCCGGTGCTGCGGCCATGTCCAATAAGGTCGGGTATGATCAGGTCGTAGTCATCGCTCAAGCGGCCAACATCCCCGGACCACATGCCGCTGCTGCTCATGATGCCGTGTACAAGCATCAGTTTAGGCTTCTTGTTCGCACCCAGCGCAGCACTGCTCCACACATGGTGCGGACCGGCAGCATCGGTATAGGTGTGCGCCACCAGATCGCTTTTCGCGAACGACTTGGCGGTGGCGTGTTCCATCTTTTTGGCCACGTTGCATGAGGCGAGGGCCAGCAAGGCGATGGCGGGAAACGTGTGGGAGAGCAAACGCATGAGCGGTCGGTGTTGGTGGTGTTGAACGTGCAATGGTGGATGCCGGGTCAGTTCCATTCGATCAACGAGAAACCCAGGCCAACGGTGGTCTGTTCATGGTTGAAGTCAATGAGGCTTTCGCCGTGTCCGTGGAAGAATTGGAGGTGTACCTTGAAGCGTTCCTTCACCGGAATGGCCCAATCCAATTGCACCGAGCCGCGACCGGGATCCAGATCGAGCGAATGCCTGCCGAGGAAGCTCAGTTGATGCCTGCCCAGCATGCGCACCACCAACAGATCACCGCGCCCGGCATACCGCTCCACTTCCGGGTTCTCATCAACGGCGACCTCTTCAGGAAGGCGCATCCACGGGCGCACCATTACGGTCCAGTTCGGGCGTATGAACCCGAACTGCAGCAGCGCACGGTTCCAACTGCGCGTAAGGAAATAGCTGCGCCCGTTGCTCTGGTGGTTGATGCCGCCGCCGATCATGCACAGCTTGAACCCCAACACACGCAGGTCGGTAGCGAAGTTCAGCAGCACCTCGGGCTCGTAGTTCGTCTCGCGGAACAGCCGCGACAGGTCGCTATTGTACACCTGCCAACGGGAACTCTGCGAATACGCCAACCACAGATCACCATGCTTGCCGAAGATTCCCTCCCACGCCTTGAATTTGAAACTGAACTGGAACTTGCACTCGACCGCTTGCAAGGGTACTTCCACCGGCAACGATGTTTCCGGATTGCCGCTATCGGGTTGCTTATTGGGGTTGTTGCACCAGTTGGCCAACAGGAAATAAACCGGCTTGTAAGGGCGCACCAGAAAAGTGCCGTGGCGTGTGCTGTCGCTGAGTTCCCAGCGATCGATCAGCGAACCGCCTCCTTCGAACAGCACGGATTGGCCTGCCATTGGTGTGCTGTACAGCAAACAATACCACACCATCAGGACAAGGCCAGTAGTGGTCCAGGAATTCATGTTGCTGGCCAACGGGCCATTTCGCAAAGCGAACAACCACAGTAGCACGATTGTTCACCCGATGTTCTGACCACGCTCTACTTCGGCACACTTCGTCGTGAACATACTGGTCAAACCCTTTCCGAAGGTAGAAATCGCCACATGAGACCAACGATGCGCCACGCCTTGCACATGGACCGTTCCGGCGCACGCCCGATGCGCACACTCCTGTTGGCCGCAGTGCTGGCGAGCGCCTCCGGGCTATCCGGGCAAGAACTGAAACTCGCGGGTGCCGACTATTCGCAGTACTCAGCGAGCGCACTGAACGACTTTCCCGAAACCGATATCGATTATTTGGAGACCGGTGGCTTCCTGAACATACCGGTTGTTTCCAAGGATACCCGCGACATCTTCCTGAACATGCTCCGCTACAAGCGCCTTGATGCGGGCTTGAACAACTCGGTGCTCTATGATGCCGAGCGTGTGGAACAGCGGTACCATGTGGCCAGCTACACGTTGAACTGGATACATCGCTTCAACAAGAAATGGCTGCTGATCACGTCGGTGAACCCGATACTCTCTTCCGATCTGGAAGAGAAGATCAGCACCGATGACGTTCTCGTGCTCGGCGCACTGATGTTACGCCGAACGGCGAACCCGGTCTGGAAGTGGGGCATCGGCATTTCGTATAATACCGGCTTCGGTAGGCCTTTGCTCATGCCCGTAGCGGAATTGAGCTACCGTAAGTTGCCCTTCAGCTTCAATGCCCTGGTACCGGTATCGGTCACTGCGCTATACCACCGCCCTTCGGACCGTTTGCGCATGGGCATGCAAGCGGCCCTTGACGGCAGCTACTTCAACCTGGGCGTGCCCGATGTGATCCCCGGCCAAACCAACCCCGTGGATAAGGTGGAATACTCGCGCATCAATATGGGTCCGGTCGTGGACATACGAGTAGTGGGAAATCTCCGCGTAGAACTTGCTGGTGGCATCAGCACCAACAGGCTTCTGCGTTTCGTGAATACCGATGAAACCCTCGCAGACCTCACCGCCAACACGGGACCCTTCTTCCGCGCAGCCATCTCCTATGTGATCAAACTGCCTGAAGCTCCCTGACCTTCGTACCTGGAACCGATCGCCCCGGTAAACGGGATGCTTCATAGTACCGACCTTTCGGGAAAACACATGCGCAACACCAACCTCGTTCCGTTCCTCCTGTTCGCCACTCTGTTGGCAAGCTGTGGCGAAGCTCCTGTGCCTGAAACCGCCATCACCCCTCCTATCGCCATCGATCCTCCGACGGAAGCGGCAGGAACGCAGCGGTGCTTTTTGAGCGTCACCACCTCTGGTGATGGTTCGATAACCGATAGTATGATGGTGCGGATCTTCATCCTAGGCAACCGTGTGACCGGTCGCATGGATTGGTTGCCCGGCGCGAAAGACAAGATGACCGGCACCTTGGAGGGCACCGTGAAGAACGATACTATCACCGCTCGGTACAGCTATTCTGCGGAAGGTACC
>JANOPI010000024.1:0-7423 GCA_031421755.1 Flavobacteriales bacterium
GTGCGCGTGTGGAGAATCTGGTGGACCAGATCGCCGATCGCGGGCGCGATTATGAGACCAGCATCAGCATCGACTACCTCAAGCGCCTGAACGAGCGCTATGAGGCATGGATCGACAAGTACGATAAGGGCAAGGTGCTCATCGTGGACATCGACGACAACCGCTTCCACAAGAACCCGGAGGACTTGGGCATCATCATCAACGCGATCGACGCGGAGATCCACGGCCTGTTCCCCATCGAGAACGGCAAGAGCGGCAGCAAGCCGGTGGTGCGCAAAAAGCGGTAGTCAGCCGTGGCTGTCCAGTTCTTCGCGCAGGTTGATGCGGTCATTGCGTTCCGGCTGGCCGACCTGGTCTGCGGTGTCAAGGCATTGTGCTGACTTCGACCCCGTTGGGAACCACAATTCCTGAGGACCTTTAGAAACGCCTAATACGCGACTGCCGACCCGAACGGGGGCGTAGACCTACCTGACCACAAGCGTACCGATCCTTCTGACGATGTATCGCTCGTTCCGCAACATCACGGTGTAAGCGCCCGACGCGATGGACGGCACGGTGAACAGCAGCGACTTGCCGGACATCCCGAAGCTGGCGATCTCTTGCCCGCTGCCGTTCACCAGTCCGATGGAAAGCCCTTGCTGAAGATCACGGTCAGCAGTGATGCGAACAGGCTCTCCGGTCCGGGCAATGGATGGCATCAAGCTGAGAACGGGTTCATCTGGTGCGGTAGCCACGCCCATACCGATCGCACCGCATTCGCCGTAAACGATGGTGAGCAATGGCCAGCGGTCCTGATCGGGCCCCTCTGAACTGTGGAAAGCCATACCACGCGTAACGGTTTCGTTCACCAGGGCGATCTCGAAACCATGGCTGTTGCCAGGATCGGCAACCATGTCTTGCACGAGCATCGTGACATCAATATGCAAGTAGTTCTGGGTGGCATACATACTGGCGTCAAGTATGACCGCCTCCATGCTGGAAACGTCAGGGCGGGTATTCCATGTCACCACGCCGGCGTTCCACGGCTCGATGATCCTGCGGAGTGTGCATTCATTCTGGCCCACATGTCCTACTTCGCCCACATCCCCGCCACCGAAAGGACCGAAAGCGGTGAGGCTCAGGAAGGCAGCCAGGACCGTGGCGTCCGACGGGATAGAGGACAGGTCGAATGTCATCAGTGAGCGGCTCTTGTTCACTCCACCCTGGGTGCCTGGCTGTGCTACCGCGTCATAGTGCGGCGACCAGTCGTAGTTGTTGTTCTCCGTGTTGTAATTGTCGTGGTACCCGATAGTGCAATCAGCTGAAGGTGTGATCGTGAGAATGTTTTGCGCGAAGCCGGCATACGGGATGTACACGATCAAAAAGAGCAGGAGGTAGTGAGGCCGCATGTCCCGAAAGTAAGGCGTGTGGGACAACCTCAATTCCCGAACATCTCCTTCACGCGCTCGAAGAACCCGCGATCCTTGGCGGTGGGTTTGGGTTGGAAGCCCGGACTGTTGCGCAGCTTCTCCAGTGCGCCGCGCTCTTCGCGGCTGAGGTCCGAGGGCGTCCACACGATCAGGTGGACGAAGAGATCGCCCACACCGTGATGGTTAACGCTCGGTAGTCCCTTGCCTTTCAGGCGAAGGGTATGATTGCTCTGCGTGCCGGGCTCCACTTTCAGCTTGGCCTTGCCTTTCACCAGTGGCACTTCGATGCTGGCCCCGAGCGCGGCATCGACCATGTTGATGAAGGCCTCGTAGTGCAGGTCGTGGCCGTCGCGCTTCAGGTCGTCGTGGTTCTCCTCTTCGATCACCACGAGCAGATCCCCTGGCACACCACCAGCGGGCGCGTCGTTGCCCATGCCGCTGATGTTGAGCTGCATGCCTTCTTCAACACCGGCGGGGATCTTCACATTCACCACCACTTCTTCGCGCACCAGGCCGTGCTCGTCGCTGCCGGGTGCGCGCTTGCTCACGGTCTGGCCCATGCCGCCGCAGGCGGGGCAGGTGCTCACCGTTTGCATGTGGCCGATAAAGGTGCTTTGCACGCGCGTTACTTGTCCTTGGCCGTTGCAGGTGCGGCACATTCCGTACTCGCTGCCTTTGCCGCGAACGAGCTTGTTCAGTTTCAACTGCTTCTCTACCCCCTCGCTGATCTCTTCCAAGTTCAGCTTCAGCCGCACGCGCAGGTTGCTTCCTTTCACCACGCGTTGCCCGCGTCCGCGCTGGTTGAAACCGCCGCCGTTGAAGCCCCCGCCGAAGATGTCACCGAACTGGGAGAAGATGTCCTCCATGTTCATGCCGCCACCTTGGAACCCCCCACCGCCGCCGCCGAACCCACCGGGTGCACCGTGACCGAATCGGTCGTACTTCGCCTTCTTCTCGGGATCGCTCAGGATCTCGTAAGCGGACGCGGCCTCTTTGAACTTCTCTTCCGCCGGCTTGTCACCCGGGTTCTTGTCCGGGTGGAATTTGATCGCCATTTGGCGGTAGGCCTTCTTGATCTCGTCCGCGCTGGCATTACGGGCGACACCGAGGACGTCGTAGGGATCTCGTTTGCTCATGTTGAATGGACGACGCGCGCGTCGCCCCTGCGCATCATTCCCCGACGATGACCTTGGCGTAACGGATCACCTTGTCGTGCAACGTATATCCGTTCTCCAGCACGTCGATCACTTTGCCTTTCAGTTCGGAGGAAGGTGCGGGTGCGCTGGTGATCGCCTCATGGCGGTCCACGTCCAGCGGTTGGCCTTTGATGTCGTCCATGGGTTTCACGCCCTGCGAACCAAGGATGGCTACGAGCTTGGCATGGATCAGCGCGAAGCCCTGCTTCACTGTCGCGATGTCATCCACCTTCTCGTTGTTCTGGATGGCCCGCTCCATATCGTCCAATACGGGCAACATGTTCTTCAGGGCATTCTCCCCGGCGAACTGCAGCATGTCGATACGCTCCTTGGCCGTGCGCTTGCGGAAGTTGTCGAACTCGGCGAAGAGGCGCAGGTGCTTATCATTCAATGCCGCCACTTCACTGGTGAGGCGCTCTACTTCCTCGTTCCGATCGGGCTGGGAATCGCGTATGGCGTGCTCGCTGGCGGCCTCACTTGCGTGAAGGAATTCCTCCTGTGCGGGGGTGTTGGTCGCTTGTTCCGCTTCTGGCCAGGGCGCGGCCGCTCCTGTGGGTTCCGTCGTCATCTGCTTGGGCTTCTTTCTGAACATCTTCAGCGGGTTGTAGGCTTAAAAGCGGGCCTGCCTGCCGAAGGCAGGGCGCGAAGATCGATCTTTATGCCAACCGTACGTCGGTGACGGATCGGCAGGAAAGCGCCTGCGGAAGTCAGGTGTGACCGCTCTTTGACAATTCAAAGACTTGTCACGTCGAGCAACGCCGAAGGCGCAGACCGCAGAGCGCGCGAGCGTTCGAGGGTCGAGACGCTTCGACTGCGCTCAGCGTGACAAGTCTGGTGGTTTGTGGTCTGGTGCTCGAGCCTAAGTGTACGGATCAGGGCAGTACGTCCAACGCGTGCAGCAGGTCAATGGCGGTAGAACGCCTTGCCGGACCGAACGCCATGTTCGTGGTATCCGAGCAGCGGATGCGGTTGGCGAAGAAATAGGGGCCGGTGCTGTCGGCCTTGTCAACCCAGCCGACGAACCAAGCGATGTCACCACCTTCGGGTGTAGCCCAACCTGTCTTTCCACGTAGCACGTAGCCGAGCGTATCCTCCTGCACCATGATCGATTTCACGATGTCCATGCTGCGCTGCGAGAACGGCAGGTCGTTGCGGAACAGGCGTTCCAGGAATTCGACCTGCTGGCGAGGCGTGATGCGCAGGTTGCCCGCCACCCAGGCCTTGTCAAAGCCGTCGGTTGTATCCGCATTGCCGTAGCCGACCGTGTCCCACCAGTACTTCAGCCGGTCTGCGCCGATATGACGGGCCACATCGCGGTGGAACCAGTAGGCACTGCACTTCAACGCATCGCGCAGGTTGAGATCGCGATCGACATCCTGTCGCCGGTACACGCTGTCCCATGGCATGAGCGTGTTCTCGTCCGCGACCACTTTGTCTTCCAGAGCGATCAAACTGCCGAGGATCTTGTAGGTGCTGGCCGGGAGCGTGGCCACGTCGGCTTGCGCGCTATCGATCAGGATCCAATGGTCACGCCCTATGTCGTGCAGGATGAAGGAGCCTTGGACGTGGGCTGAGTCATAGGACCCGCGCAGGTCGTCACGCGTTTCGCTCGTTGTCGTTCGTGCTATGGGAGAAGGGGCGTCAGGCCCACCGCAGCCCAGAACTCCCGCCGTGAGGATGATGAAGAATGGCCGCATCCCACAAAAGAAAGATCCCCCGGCGAACCGAGGGATCCTGAAATGGGAAACGTTGATCAGAAGCTCTTCACGTACTTGTCCATCTCCATATCCAGCGCTTGCCCGCGCAGGTTCTTGGCCACGATGATGCCATTGGGATCAATAAGGAAGCTGGCCGGGATGGAGTGTACGCCGTACAGCGCCGCGCCTTTCGATTCCCATCCGCCCAGATCGCTCACGTGGTGAGGCCAGGCCAACTTGTCCTTGGCGATGGCCGCTTTCCAAGGATCCTTCGACTTGTCCAAGCTTACGCTGAAGATCGCGAAACCTTTGCCGGTCTTGAATTTGGCCTTGGTGTACTTCTCGTACGCCTTCACCACGTTGGGGTTCTCCATGCGGCAGGGTCCGCACCAGCTGGCCCAGAAGTCGATGAGCACGTACTTGCCACGCAGCTCCGAAAGCTTCATCGTTTTGCCGTCCACGTTAGGGAAAGCGAGTTCAGGGGCCTTGTCGCCGATGTTGATGCCCACCTTCGGGTCGCCGGGCGGGGGCGGGTCGATGGGGGTGATGGCCGTGGCGTTCAGGACGGCGAAGAGGGCGAGTGCGGAGGCGATGAGCTTCATGGCGTGGATGTTCAGCGGCGAAAGTAACGAGGTGATGTGCGACGCGACAGACCAACATCGTGCCGCGCTTGGGGGCTTGTGCTCTGGAACGGTTATTTGCTCTTCTGGCGCTTGGCGAGCTTGGCCGGATCTTTTTCCAGAAGCCCTTCCAAGGCCTCGGTGAGGAGCTCTCCGTGCAGGTCGATGCCGATGATCTTGCCTTGGCCGTCGACCAGCGCGTTGGTGGGGATGAAGGCGGCCCCGTATTCCTGGGCGGCGGCGTTGTCCGGTTCATTCACCGCGCCCACATGCCACTTCCAGTCCAAGCTGTCCTTGGCGATCGCGCCTTTCCACTGCTCCAACGCCCCTTGACGGTCCATGCTCACGCTGAAGACCTGGAAACCATCGCCGTTGGTGAAGAGCTTGTCTTTGTAGGAATGGTAGGTGCGCCGCACGTGCGGGTTCTCCATGCGGCAGGGGCGGCACCAACTGGCCCAGAAGTCGATGAGCACCACCTTGCCTTTCAGTTGCGAAAGCCGCAACACTTCGCCGCTTGGGCTGGCCATCACGATCTCCGGGGCTTGCTGGCCGACATCAACGTTCGTCAGGCGCTTCTTCTGGCCCTGGCCGAAGGTGAGCACGGAGAGGGCGAGGAGGGAAAGGGTCGTGGTGAGGCGCATGAGGTTCATCCGATGCTGTCGGTGGTTGGCGAAGTTCGGCGTTCTGGGCAAGTATCAGACCGCAGGTGCATGCATGCTCAGTGCGGCTCGAAAAAAGTCCGATCACCAAGAATGTCAAAGCCCACCTGGATCCGATGTGTTCGCCTGGCTGTTGATGAACGGTGCATAACTCTACCCTAGAAAATTTGCATAGGCTATCCCAGAATGCTTCACTTCGCTACCATGCTGAACAAGCGTTCCATAGTTGACTTGTCCGGAACGCGCAGCGTAAATACCCCCCCCTACGGCGGCAAGGGTTTCGGAGCATAGCTCTTCTGCAGGCGGTAAAGTCCGCTCTTTGTTCGCCTTGGTGCGGTACCTTCTCGGCATCCAAAACAACGATGCCATGAAACGAGCTTGCACCTTTACGGCTTTGCTCCTGTTTGCAGATGTGGTGCCCGCGCAGAACCTGGTGCCGAATGGAAGTTTTGAGGAGTTCACGGAGTGTCCGGATTTTTTCGGACAAGTTGAACGATGTACTGGATGGCACAATTTAGGTGCAGCGCAGTCCGCCGATTATTTCAACGCATGTGCCGACGGAGGTTTTCCGGATGTGCCACAGAGTTCGGTGGCATGGCAAGAGGCCAAGGACGGGTCTGGATATATGGGCGCGGCCACCTTTTTGTGGCAGACCGACTACTACCGTGAATTCTTCGGGACTCAGTTGACTGATGTGCTTCAGCCAGGAATTCCTGTTCATATCTGCTTTCATGTTAGCGCGGCTGGCTTCAGTCCTGATTATTGGCACTCTGCGCGTTGGCTGTCGAAAGGGATGGGAGTGCGCTTCTACACCGAAAACCCCGGTTATTGGAGCTACCAAAATCAACCTTATGAGAATAATTCTGCCCTGTATCTGAATCAGGTGCTGTCGGATACGGCAGGTTGGATCATCGTCAGCGGTGACTACATACCAGATTCGGCCTACAACTGGATCGTAGTCGGCAATTTTTTCGAAGATTCACTGAGCGCACCACTTCTTGCAGATGTTGGTGGAGGTTGGGAAGTCGCCTATGCCCTTGTTGATGATCTTTCGGTATCAAACGACCTGACTTATTGTGGTACAACAGGTATAAATGAACCCATGGACATGCATGTCCTATCGGTAGCCTTCGAACCATCAGGATCATTGCTTCGGATCGTTGTGCCTGGGGAAGACGATTCGTACTCAGTGGAAATTCATGATGTAATGGGGCGCTTTGTGATTCATGCTCAAGAACGGTCTATGAATCGACAAATCCTTGTAGAAATGAGTGATTTCCCTTCTGGAGCCTATCTGGTGAATTTGACCGGGCCTCAGGGCGTATTGTGCTCTGCGAGTTTCATCCGCACACTTCCTTGATCGCCAAAACCAGTCAACATGAGAAATCGAGCCATTCCGCTGACTTTGATACTGACCGCGTTGCACGGCAAACCTGCCGGCGCCCAAACCCAATGGACTTCCAATGGCACTGGTCAAACGTGGCTATCACCACCGCCCGGCTGGGCCGTTCAGCCACTGTCCGTGTCCGTGGCGAACGCGCCTGTGAATTTTGCGGCACTCACCGTATTGGGCGGTACCGGAAACCTCCCCAACCAGAACCTCTTTCAGATCCATAGCAGCGGTGCTGGCTCCGGTTTCGCGCGTTGGTTCCGCGGCAACAGCGTAGCTCTGGGGAGCAACGATCAAATGGGACGTATCTACCACAGCGGATCTGCGACCAACCTTGGCTTCACGATACAGGCCACGCAACAAGGGGGCTCTGTCTGGCTGCGGAACTGGCGCAATCGGGTGAATACGGTGAATGGTGCGTTGAATGGCAACGGTGTGGTGGACGGCAACGG
>JANOPI010000025.1:0-7979 GCA_031421755.1 Flavobacteriales bacterium
TCAACGTCTCGCAAAGCGCGCTTGCCACTTCGTTGCAGCCAACGGTCCATGATGTTGAAACGGCGAGTAAGCGGCTGATCGCGGAAGCCGTCGCTATTGTCGTCCATGTCCCGCTGGTTCATGCTTCCTTGTACCATGATCAGGTTATCGCCTGCCTTGCCCAGGTGCTGCGCCGCGTTCACGTTCAATTCCGTGCGGCCTTGGCTGTTCACGTAGAGGTTGGTGAAGAGCGGATCGGCCTCGTGCGGGTCGGCCAAGCACAGTTCGATCTGCCCCGTCATCGCGTTCGGGCCGTTCACCGCTGTGCCGATGCCCTTGCTCACGTTGATCGCATGGATCCACGGACCGGGAATGAGCGTAAGGCCGTAGTTGCTGCTAAGCCCACGGATGAAGGGGATGTTCTCCACGCTGATCTGCGCGTACTTGCCGTCAAGCCCCAGCATACGGATCTGCTTCGCACCGCTTACCGCGTCACTGTAGCTCACATCCACCGTGGCATTGCTCTCGAAGCTCTCACTCAGGTCGCAGCACGCAGCACGTTTCAGTTCTTTCGCACCGATGCGGTCCGTACCCTGCGTATCGCGCAAACTCATGGTGGTGCCCGCTTGTCGTTGGATCACTTCCGTGGCCTTCAATTCAATAACGGCCGGCAACTCCAAGGTGACTTCGCCCGCACGGTCCACGGTAATGGTGTCGTTCGCGTAGCCGACCGCGGAAGCCACCAGCCGCAGGGGGAACGTGAGCTCGGCATTCAGGGTGAAACGCCCTACTTGATCCGTGGTAGCGGACGCACCTTGGTCCACGGCGGACAGGTAAGCGAAGGGTACCGGCTCGCGCTTGCCGGAGGTCTCACGGCCGTATACGGTGCCGGAGACGGTAGACACGCTCTGGGCGTGGGCCGCATGCACTATGCAGAACCATGCCAGCATAGCGAAGGCTCGCGTGCGCACCCTCGCGCTTGAAATGAGTATGTGAAGGATGTGTTTCAAAAGGATCAGGTCTTTCCGATGGACAAAAGAAATCGACGCGCAGCGTGAGCCGCACGGAACCGGAAGGACCTGATCTAAAGGAGGAAGGCGCTCACCAAGCTCAAGCGCTCAGTGGTGAGCAAGGGTGGTGGTCGTGGACACAATCCATAGCCCGGAAAGGCTGCAGTGGTCACCGGGACAACAAGCGCATGCCGATCAGCGGCATTGGCCAGCAGTTCGAAGTGGATCGTTGTGTTCTCCGTGGTGAAGGCATGGTGTGCAGGTGCTGTGCGCTCCACATCACAGCAATCGGCGGCCATCAGGGAACTACCAGGGTCCTCATGCTCTTCTGGACAGCAACCCTCCACGGAACCGATGCTGACGGTGGTGGGACAGCCCATAGAACAACTCAAGCGCTCCAGTGCCGGAGCTGCGGTACCCAGCAGAAGCAGGCACATCGCCAGAACGGCGAATAATCGGTGCTTGCGGGTGGGCTTCATTGCGCCGCGAAAGTAGGCCCTTCCTACGAGGGCAAGGCCGCAGGGATACGCCTTCCGGTCCCAAGTCTTGTGAAGCTGACGGATCCGTCTGGCCGATCTTCACCGGTGTGGAAAGCGTGTTGATCGGGTTTCCAGGTGATCGCAGTGCCCTTGGCGGCGCGCTAAGGCGAGGGGCCACGGATACTCACGGATGTATCCGGAAGAATGTTGCCCCGACGGCTTGGGCGCAATGCGCGGTGCCCCCCTGCAGTAGCTTTGCGCCCATGGAAACCGCCACGAAGCCGCTCCCAGTAAGCGTGTACGCCGAGATGACCCCGAACCCGGCCACCATGCGCTACGTGGCCAGCCGCATGCTGGTGCCCGATGGCCGCATGGTGGAGTTCCGCACCCCGGAAGAAGCCGAGGCCGTGAGCCCGCTCGCCGCCCACGTTTTCAACCTGCCCTTTGTTACCGGTGTGTTCATCAGCGGTAATTTCATCACTGTTACCAAGAACAATTCCATCGACTGGGACCTGGTGCAGATCGAACTACGTGAGTACATCCAGGAGTACCTCCGTACCGATGGACGCGTAGTGAATGCGGACGCGCCAGCACAACAGCTCGCGGACGCCAACGAACGCGCCGTTACACATGCGGAGCCCAATACCGACGACGAACGCAAGATCATCGCCGTGATCGACGAGTATGTGAGTCCCGCCGTGGCAGCGGACGGTGGACATATCGCTTTCCGTTCATTCTCTGATGGCGTGGTAGCGGTGGATCTGCGCGGTTCGTGCAGCGGCTGCCCCAGCAGTATGGTCACCCTGAAAGGCGGCATCGAGAACCTGCTGAAGCAGATGGTGCCCGGGGTGAGGGATGTGGTGGCGGTGGAGTTGTAGAGCGCGATTCCCGGGATATGAACGGCCAACCTAACGCCGGGCCCTTTTTTCACGTAGCGTACCGCGCACCAGTTCCGGCAACGGTTTCCGTGGGTCTTGTACCCTTCGGACCTGTATAGGAACCCTTCGCAGGTGGCCAAATCGTTGCAAATTACCCCCCGGAGGGTATTGTGGGAGCGTGCCACCCTCCGTTGCTTCACCGCCTCAACGGCGTACATTTCACTCGCCGGGTAAAACACAACAACCAGATGATGAAGTTCTGGACAAGTAGCGCGCAGGGGCCAACACCCACTGCCGCAGAGGGTCGAGATGGCGCAGAACGAAGCGCCAGTGCGGATAAAATGAAATGGGGGGGGGGTAATTCTCCTCTTGCTCTCGATGGGCGCGGCTGAGCGAAGTACAGGGCAGCCATGTGATGAGTCTGCGGACTATAGTTTCTTCGATGGGATCTTTACACTGAACAACGACCACGAACTCTGGCTTTCCGGGAACGTGTTCTGGGGCGCGCCCTTCGACGGTATGAAGGTGCATGGCACGATCGTAATACCACCAGGTGCTAGCCTGACCATCGATGGCCCCAGGATACAATTTGCTTCAAGCCTGGATATGCTGTATCGCTCGGGGATCGTCGTTCGCCCGGGTGGACATCTGGTTCTGAAAGGCAACGCCATTTTGACCAGCTTGGACGAATGCCCATCGAGTTTGTGGGAAGGGATCAGTGTCATGGGTACAGGAATGGCCTCAGAAGCATCCGGCCTGCAGGGAACACTGGACATCGATCACGCCACCATCAGCAACGCGTTCGTCGGCGCGTATGCCGGCTACTGCAACGACATGAGCGCATGGTACTTTGAGCTCCCTTTTCATTCTGGTGGGATCATCAGATGTCAGGATGCACGCTTCCTGGATAATTGGTTCGGAGCCGTCCTGCGGCCATACAACCACATTGAAAATGGAGGAGAAACAGCGTGTCATTTTTACCGATGTACGTTCTCAACGAGCCATACGCTGAATCAGTGCTTCGGCTTGCCGCCCTTCGAGTGCGGGGACTTTCCACACACAATGCTGCATGTGGTATCACGTGGACACTTGAGGATCGGCGGTTGCACATTCGAGAACGACTACCACCCGGATATCTACCCTGACCCAACGCTCTGGGGGAACGGTATCTATGCACTCAATACGTCCATCTCGATCTTGCCCTTATGCGATGGAGAATATACCGGCTTGGTGCCTTGCGAGGAACCGAGCCAACGCACGATCAACGCGTTTCGCGGTCTTTACAGGGCTGCCCGTATTGAGAGCACCTCACCTGACAAGTATGCGGAAGTGGTGAGGAGCAGCTTCTCCGGGTGCATGCGGAGCTTGGAGCTGATCGGCGTGAGCCATTCGACGGTGGTCCGCAACCTTGTGCATGTTCCACTCGATCCGGGCAATATCCTCTTGCCACGCGGTATCAGTTTCGCGAATTCCACAGGCTTCGAAGTGCAAGAGAACGAGATCGGCGGCCCGGTGATCAATGACTTCTCCCAACCCAATACCGGCATGTGGTTCAGCAACACCGGAGGGGCACCCAACATGTTCTACAATAACCGCTTCCGGGATCGGCTCACCGTCGGCACGATCATACAGGGTACCAACGATGGCGATGATCCCGGCGATGGCCTCCAGATCAAATGCAACAACTACGGGTTCGATGATCTGCCGAACCAGTATGACTTGGCCTTTACAGGCAACGAAGTGAGCATCGGCGATATGCAGGGCGCCAGTTTCGCCCCCACGGGCAACACCTTCTCCCCAACCTGTGAACTCGATGAGAGTGCCATGTGGGTGCAGAATGGGGCGATCGAGCCCTTCACCTACTACCACCACGATCCGAACTCCACAGCTGAGATCGTCTATCCGGTCTGCCGATCGATCCCGCCTTTAGAGGATAATATGTTCTTTGATACGGGGAGTGATTATGATGGATTGGATGTCTGTCTTACCCAAACGGACCTCTTCACCGATGGCGGTGGGGGGGTGGTGGTACTAGAGGCTGAGGAGAATCATAACCTCTTGAAGCAGGTGTATGATGCTGAGCGGGACGGAGGCGATACGGAAGGGCTGAAAGATCACATAGACAACACCGCCAACAGCAGCTACGACGTCAGGAACCAGTTGATGCTATGTGCCCCGCATGTGAGCAGCGAGGTATGGGCACAGGTGTTCGCGCGTGATCCGGCCATGAATCCGTGGCACATGGCCCAAGCGCTACTGGCCAATGTGCCCTTGCAGCCTGAGGTATTGCGCATGTTGGATGAAAGCGATCTTGAGCCTTACTACCAGCAACTGGTGCGCGGCGCTCAAGGCAATGGCATCAATCAACTTACCATCATGGAAGGCGAGATGGGCCATTGGCTGAATCGGCGTGAGCGGGCATTGAACAGCCAGGCCATGGATGCCTTGAAGGATGGCGGAAGCGCGGCGCTTCAAGCGGCATTGGAATGGGATGAGGATCATCCGCAGGCAGGGTTGCCCTTGAACCGCCTCGGCCTGCTCATGGCCCATGGGGATCTCACGGAAGCGAAGGACATCGTGGATGATCTGCTGCTGGCCTCGGAACCGGATGCGGGCATCGAGGTACTTGGTATTTATCTGGATCTGCTCATAGACGGCCAGTCCATTTACGATTTGAGCACCTCTGACCATGCCAGCCTGCAAGCCATTGCTAACACATACGGCCCCGGCCAAGGCCAAGCACAAGCCTGGCTGGAATACTTGGGCGAAGGCCCATTCGATGATGAGATGATCTTGCCGGAGCAGTACCATATGATGCAGATTCCGAGAAACCTTGCCCAGCCGCCGATCCAGTTGCTCGCCGCGTACCCGAATCCCTCCGATGGCAAACAACCGGTTTATATGGTGGTGCGGATGCCTGAAGGGATGGACCAGGCCAGCCTACGGGTCGTTGACCCAGCAGGGCGCTTGGTGCGCGAAGTGATCATCAGCCGGAACACGTCGATCATCGAACTACTTCCGTCGGAACTGACCAACGGCCCATACGTGGCAGGTCTGTTTGCAGGAGAACTGCAATTAGGCGCGGCCAAGTTCATGGTCGTGCGCTGACCCGCATCCACATGCGGGTACTACTGATGACACTGTGCATGGGCCAGCTTTTGCTGGCCCATGCACAAAATTTCAATAGAAGGTACGATCCCTACGGGCAGGGGTATGCACAGGTGGCATGGAGTATCGATCCGAATGGAGCGGATGGATATGCGGTCACTGCGTTCACCTACTATGATGACTCAATCTATCTCTATACCACGGCTGCCCTGATCCGGCTTGACATGGCTGGCACGGTACTATCGGAGAGCAAGATGCTCTATGGTATGAGTTCGGTATATGGTGGGTGGTCAAATTCCGCGCAGCTGGTAGGTGATGGCGGGATCGCGATAGGCGGGAACACACTCTCTCCATCCAATATCCGCAGACCCGCGATCATCCGTTACGCGGCCAATGGAGATTCACTCTGGTTGCGGGAGTACGACACCGGCATCGGCCGTCAGGTGAAGCAGACCAAGGATGGCGGATACATACTTTCCGGGGAGTATGTAGTGGGCACGCACACGGATGCCTTCCTGATCAAAACGGACAGCTTGGGCAATGAGGTATGGACCCGTAGTTACGGTGGGTCGTTTTCGGACTATGCCATGAGCGTGGATACCACAGCGGATGATGGCTATTTCGTGGGAGGACAGTACAAGGTTTCGCAGAACAACAGGAACCTGTGGGTGCTCAGAGTGGATGCGGAGGGCGATACACTTTGGAGTAAACAATGGGGAGGGCCTTTGGACGAGCCGTATGCGAATCTGACCACATTGGCAAATGGAAATCCTTTTGTTGTGGGCGCGATGGATTTCATCAATGCCTATGCAGGGCGTATGTATCAGGCTGAATTGGACCAGGAGGACGGACATCTGGTCTGGGAACGGCGCTATGGGCCGCTTACGGTCACGTACCTGTTCGCTGCCAAGGAGGTATCGCCGGGGCAGGGTACGATCGCGGCCGGCAGTTATTTCGAACCGGATACCGGCAGCTTCTACAAAGGCGTGCTTCTCCGGACCGCAGCAGGTGGCGATAGCTTGTGGATGCGCACCTATGTCTACTTCGACAGCCTGATCACCGATGGGGTCGGTGAATTCCGTGATGTTATTCCTACGAACGACGGTGGCTTCATCGCATGTGGGGTGACCATAGCTTCGCACTCCGGGCCGGCGCCGCAGGTGTACGAGCAAGATGCCTGGGTGGTGAAGGTGGACAGCTTGGGCTGCATCGTCCCCGGCTGCGATGACTTCAGCACGTTGATAACGGTGCAGGCTACCAATTTGAAGGAGGCGTTGGTGGTGTACCCGAACCCGGCGCGGGAAAGCACCACGGTGAAAGTCACGCTACCGTCCGCTTCTCCGTTCACTGATGCGCTTCATCTTCGGTTGGTGAGCTCTACGGGGCAGGAGGTGCTTGTGCAGAAAGCGATTGTGGGCGAGAACGGGTTGAGGCTAAAGGATGTGGCGGCAGGCCTCTACTACCTTCACTTGACAAGTGGTACAACATGGCTGAGCGGTACCAAACTCATCATTGAATGAACCATAGGATACACAGCACAGAAATGGCCGGAGGCCACAGGAGCGTTCGCACTCGGGAATCAACCGAGCGCGGGATCGGCATGGTAGCGGTGGATCTGCGCGGTTCGTGCAGCGGCTGCCCCAGCGGTATGGTCACCCTGAGATGCGGCATCGAGAACCTGCTGAAGCAGATGGTGCCCGGGGTGAGGGATGTGGTGGCGGTGGAACTCTGACCCTGTCTTGTGCATTCCCGTCCTGGGCCGCATCTTCTGGTCAACCGGTCACACTAACGACCGTTGAACATGAGAACCCGGACAGGAATGATGATGGCGGCCTTGGCGCTCAGCGCGGCCGTGATGGGGCAGGGATTCGGCAGCATTGAAGGGCGCTTGCTCGAAGAGGGCGGAGCACCGGCCGAGTTTGTGAGCGTAACGGCCAACCAAGGAGGTAACAGTTGGTCAGCGATCAGTGATGAACGCGGCTGGTTCACTATCAAGCCGTTGCCGGCCGGTGAATACGAGGTGCGGTTGGTGGCCTTCAATGTGGATATGACCAAGACCGGTGTGCTGGTAGCCCCCGACAACATCACGCGCTTGGGAGATCTGCGATTGCGCGACGCACAGGAACTGCCTGATGTCCTCGTCATCGCCAGCAAGTGGGAGAAGCCCATGATCGACCACGACAACACCGGGGTCACACAGGTCTCCCACAAGCAGTTCACCAACAATCCGAACAAGGTGGATCCGGTGAAGCTGATCACGAGTTTCGCACCCGGCGTGGTGAAGGCGCCCAACGGTGATGGCCTCTACTTCCGTGGTGCGCGCGCGGAGAACATGTGCTACTTCGTTGACGGCGTGAAGCTCGGTGCGCGCTTGAGCGGTGTTCCCAATGAGGCGATCAACAGCTTCAGCGTTTACACCGGTGGTGTGCCCGCCAAGTACGGAGATGTCACCGGCGGTATCGTGGCCATCGAAACGAAGAGTTACTTCGACCTTTGGCAGCAACGGAACGCGGAGTTGCAGTGAG
>JANOPI010000026.1:0-8862 GCA_031421755.1 Flavobacteriales bacterium
CCATGGTCCTCATCGGCGTCGTAGACCTCTTGAGCTTCTTCCCTCATATCATCATCCTCGCTGGGAATGAGGGCGGCATCCATGCGGCTGCTCTCCGCGGGCGGCTTGCCCACGCTCATCACCACGGTGGGGTAACGTTTGCCTTTGATCGGATCGTGCGCCCCGGAAAGCTCCACCATGAACATCCACATGTGCAGGAAGTCGTACGCGTACACATAGCGCTGGGTGGTGGTGCGCATGTGATCGCCCATCTGCGTTTCGTGCATCAGCGCGGGTACCTTGCCTTCTTCCGCGAAGCCCAGGTCAGCCAATGGGATGTCCGCGCCCTTGGTCCATTCCTCGTCGCTCACATAGAAGCAGGCCATTTCCTCTCCTTGGAAACCGAAGGCCTTTTTGATCGCCTTGTGGAAGTCGAGGAAGGTCTGGTTGCGGCGGATCTCGATGTCGCGGAACGCCTCACTGGCGTCGTCGATCATCACGCGGAAACGGTAGAGGGACATGCGGGCCGGTTGTCGGATTTGCGGTTGTCGGTTGTCCGGTCGCACGGACAGACGCGCGAATCTAATCGGTGATCATTGCCCCGGCTTCTGATCCTGCCCCTGCCCCTTGGGCCGGATCGGCATTTCCATACCTGTCAGCGGTTCGCGCCCCATTTTTCGACCGGTGTCCAGCATGACCTGCCATGCCTGCATGCGGTCGTTCTGGATCACACCGTCCAGGATCGCATCCTTGATCACGGTTTTGATGTCGCCGATAATTTTGCACGGCTCAATGCCGAAGGCCGCCATCACATCCTCCCCGGTGATCGGGGGTTGGAAGTTGCGCACATGGTCCTTGGCCTCCACCTCCTTGAGCTTCGCCATCAGCAATTCGTAGTTGCGCAGGTAGCGCTCCTTTTTCTTCTCGTTCTTGCTGGTGATGTCCGCCTGGCAGAGGATCATCAACGCGTCGATGTCATCGCCCGCGTCGAAGAGCAGTCGGCGCACCGCGCTGTCCGTCACTTCCACCTTGGTGAGCGAGATCGGTCGCAGGTGCAGGGCCACGAGGTTCTGCACGAAGCGCATCTGCTCATCGAGCGGCAGCTTCAGTCGGCGGAAGATGCCCGGTACCATGCGCGCGCCCTTGTCCTCGTGCCCATGGAAGGTCCAGCCATGCTCGGGGTCGAAGCGCTTCGTCTTGGGTTTGGCGATGTCGTGCAGAACAGCCGCCCAGCGCAACCAGAGGTCGTCGCTTTTCTCGCACACATTGTCCAGCACCTGTAGCGTGTGGTAGAAATTGTCCTTGTGGCCGATGCCGTACTTCTCTTCCGCGCCTTGCAGTTCGAGGAACTCGGGGAAGAAACGCACGAGCAGGCCGCAATCACGCATCAGGATGAAGCCGACGCTGGGCTTCTTCGTGAGGATGATCTTGTTCAGTTCCGTGTGGATGCGCTCGGCGCTGATGATGTCCAGGCGTTCGGCATTGCGCTTGATCGCCTCGAAACTGGGCGTGTCGATGCTGAAGCCGAGCTGCGTGGCGAAGCGCACCGCGCGCATCATCCGCAAAGGATCATCGCTGTAGGTGATGTCCGGGTCGAGAGGTGTGCGCAGGATACCGCGATCCAGGTCGAGGATCCCGCCGAAGGGGTCCACCAATGCACCTGCGCTTCCCTCGTTCATGGAGATGGCCAGCGCGTTGATGGTGAAGTCCCGGCGCTCCTGGTCGTCCTTGATCGTGCCGGGTGCCACTTCAGGCTTGCGGCTGTTCCGCGCATAGCTCTCTTTCCGTGCACCGACGAACTCCACTTGGAGATCACCGAGCATGAACATGGCCGTTCCGAAGTTCTTGAAGACATGCACGGGCGCGGCGTTCAGGCGCTTGGCGACCGTCTCGGCGAAGGCCATTCCATCACCTTCCACCACGAAGTCTACGTCCTTGCAAGGCCTTCCGAGGATAAGGTCGCGCACATAGCCTCCGATGGCGAATGCCGGGATATCCTGCGACTTGGCTTCGGCGGCCACGGCCCGGAAGAGTGGCTGGTCCATCACGCCATCAAGGCGTGCGGTGTCCAGCGTAAAGGAGTGCGTGCGATGCATGAAGCTCGGCTTGCTTGCCACGGGCGGGCGTGCGAAAGTATCCCGGTTCGCAGACAGGTCGGGATCGGCGTCCTTCCAAGGTCCATTGTCCAGCCGGCTTCAGGGTCCGGCCTAAGTTTGTCCGAATGGCGAACGGGCGCTGGCGTTCCATAGGGGCCTTGGTCGGGTTATGGGCTTTCGCCACGCTCATCGATGTTGACAAGCCGTTTCATGTGGACGACTCCTTCCACTTGCACATGGCGGAATGGATCATGGAGCATCCGACCGCGCCCATGTCCGGCTGGATCAACTGGGACGATGGCCGGGTGCCGATGCACATGGCGAACCAGCCGCCCGGGTTCTACTACGCGATCGCGCTTACAGGCCATCTGTTCGGAACCTGTGAAGTGCCCATGCACCTCATGCGTTCATTGTTCACGCTGCTGGCCATCGTGTGTTTTCATCGGCTTGCGAAGCGCTACTACGCCAAGGGAGCGATCATGCTCACGGCCTTGCTGGCCTTGGGTCCGGCGTTCCTGGTGAATCAGGGCCTTATGGTGGATATGCCGTTGCTCGCGTTGCACCTGCTCTTCTTCGATCTGCTCTTGCGGGAACGAAGTGCCACGCGATGGTTGGAGGTCGCGATGGCCGGGGTGGTGCTCTCCGCGGCTATGTTCGTGAAGTACACCACGGTCCCTTTGCTGGCCCTCTTTCCCTTTGCACTGATCATGCGCAAAGAGGCGCGCCTGTTGGGGTGGTGCGCGTTACCCGTGCTTTCCATGATCGTATGGAGCTGGTCGAATGTCTGCGAGTTCGGTCATGTGCATCTGCTTTCGCGCGGCGGTGAGAACGTGGTACTGGAAAAGGTACTGCGTCGGTCCGCAGCTTGGGACTGCTGCTTGGGCGCGCTGGCACCATTCACGCTCCTGTTCATCGGCGGATCGGTACCGGCATGGCGTAAGCACGCTGTGAGATGTCTTTGCGCTTTCGGAATGTGTGGCTCATTGCTTGGTCTTTCTGTCTTCTTCGGATGGGTATCAGAAGGGGTATCGGACACCATGCTCTTCTGGGGCTTCCTGGCCAACGGTGCCTTGTTGCTCATCATTTTCAGCCGCCAGGCCTTCTGCACCGGCGGCATTCAGCGGACCGATCGCCTGATCCTCACACTCTGGCTGACGGCGCTCTCATTCGTGGTGGTTGTGTTCGCGCCCACGATGGGATCGCGCCATGTGCTGCTGGTGCTCCCACCGTTGTTGTTGATCTGTGCGCCGGCCATGGAAGGACTTCCGGGCAGGGCCACATGGATAGCGGTGGGTATGACGGCGGCCTTGGGCGTGTCGCTTGCCGTGGCGGACAAGGCCGGTGCACGCTTCTACCAGCGCGGTGCGGAGCAAGCCTCTGCGGAATTGTACCGTTACCGGCCGCTGTGGAGCGTGGGGCTTTGGGGCTGGCAATGGTATTCTCGGCGTGAAGGCATGCTCATCTATCCGGACGATCCGCGCGCTTCGGGACCGATCGCGGTGAACGATATCATCGTGAAAGCCGAAGGCGTACACGGGCAGGAACTGGAATACGGCATCCGTCTTCAGGCTTTCCGGACATGGACGGAGCCGCGTCCATGGTGGACCTTCCTCTACGTCGCGGACATGGGCAGCATGTACACCTCGGACCTGCCACGCCTGCCTTGGCGCTTCGATCGGGATGCGCACAATACCATCACCGCATATAGGGTATTGGCGTTGCCTTGAAACTCGTTATCTGGTATTGCCCGGATCATCGCGATCCGTACTTTCGACTTTCCAAAACCATAACACATGACCCGTAGAATACTCTGGTCCGCGACCACGATGCTGCTGCTCGCCGCTTGCGGTGGAGGCCCCACCCCCGAACAGAAAGCGCTTGCCGACAAGGAGGCTGCCAACAAAGCCGCCTTCGAGAACATCGGCAAAGCCTGGGACACGGGCGATGAGAAGCTGATGAGCGACAACATGGCCGACAACTTCGTTACGCATAACCCTGATCCGATGATCCCCAGCACCGGGAAGCAGCACATGATCGACTGCATGAAGACCTACCGCGCGAGCAGCCCGGACATGAAGGCCGAGGGCAAGGTGATGCTCGTTGACGGCGATTGGGTCTGCGGCGTAGCGATGATCAAAGGCACCAACACGGGCGATATGGGCCCCGGCATGCCCGCCACCAACAAGGCGTGGGAGGCTTCCGGCATCGATGTGGTCCGTTTCGAGAACGGCAAGGCCGTGGAAATGTGGAGCGGCTTCGACGTGATGAAGATGATGAGCGACCTGGGCATGGACATGGGCGGCGGTGGTGATATGACCGCGGAGAAGGACCATGTGTGCAATCCCGGTTGCAAGGGCGACCAGCACGCCGTGCTGCATGGCGAGAAGGGCCATGCATGTACGGCCGATTGCCCCGGTATGAAGGCGATGGAAGAGAAGAAGAGCTGAACGAACGATCCTTTTGTGCGAAGCGCTCCGTGAGGGGCGCTTCTCTTTTTGTCCCCGATGCTCAGTGAGCGGGGCAGGCTTGGGCAATGATCTCTGCGCTCCACAGTTCTCCATACCCATGCAGTGGACCGATCCTGACGTAGAGCGCCGTTTCAAATGGCTGCTCGGGCTCACGTTGCTGACACTGCCCGCTCCGTTCATTTGGCTCGAAGTCGGTCCGGGCGGTTTTGAATGGTATGGTCCCGACGTTCCGGACATCTACATCCTTGGTGGGTTCATCACGGGGAAGGACCTTGCTTGGAAGCCCATCATGCAGGCCTTTATTGCTCAGTTCGCAGGGATCATGCTCACGTTCCTGGCGGCCCTGCTTGCCTGGCGGTTCGCTCGCTATCCAGTTGTCGCTGTGCTGTTGCTGATGTTCAATGCGGCCTTGTTGGCGGTCTTTCCGAAATGGCTTCACGCCTACATGGTAGGAGTGATTCACAATAGCGATGGTGCGGATCTCACCGTACACCCCCACATCGGGCTGGTCATCTACTTGGCGATCTGCTGGCTTACTTTCCTTCTGTTGATCGACCTTGCGAAACGGTTGGTCTGCGGCGCATTGAAAAGGTAGAGGCCGTCCAAGCCAACTGAATGCGCGGCAGCGTGTAGTTTCGTTGCCTACCGCACGCCCATGTCTACGCTTACGCTCAAGTACCCCGAAGTCACCAACTACGTCGCTGGCAAGGCCGATGTGAACGGCGCGCAGAAGATGGACGTCCACTCTCCGCTGGACGGCACGGTGATCTCCACCGTTCCACTGTCAACTGCGAGCGATCTGGACAAGGCCGTGAAAGCCGCCGAGGCCGCATTCCCCGCTTGGAGCGGCACACCGATCAAGGAGCGTTCGCAGATCTTCTTCCGCTACCGCGAGTTGCTGTGGAAGAACCGCGAGGAGCTGGCCACCTTGGTACACACCGAGAACGGCAAGACGATGGACGAGTCGTACGCCGAAGTGGACAAGAGCATGGAGCTCACTGAATTCGCATGCAGTTTGCCGCAACTGGTGCAGGGCGAAGTACTCGAAGTGAGCAAGGGCGTGGAGTGCCGCATCGAGCGGAAGCCGCTGGGCGTAGTGGCGAGCATCGCACCGTTCAACTTCCCGAACATGGTGCCGCACTGGACCATCCCCAACGCGCTCATGCTCGGTAACACGATGATCCTGAAGCCGAGCGAGGTTGTGCCGATCAGCTCCATTCGTATCGCCGAACTGTTGAAAGAGGCCGGTCTGCCAGATGGCGTCTTCAACGTGGTGAACGGCGACCGCGCGATCGTGGAAGCCATCTGCGATCACCCCGGCATCAAGGCCGTGAGCTTCGTGGGTTCCACCAAGGTGGCCAAGATCGTTTACATCCGTGCGACGAGCACATTGAAACGCGCGCTCTGCCTCGGCGGCGCGAAGAACCACTTGCTCGTGCTGCCCGATGCGCACTTGGAGATGACCGCGAGCAATGTGGTGGCCAGTATGAGCGGCTGCGCAGGGCAACGCTGCATGGCCGCCGCGCAGATGGTCGGCATCGGTGGTGTGGACCACATCATCGACCAGATGATCATCGAAGCGAAGAAGCTCATCCCCGGCAAGAACTTGGGTCCGGTGATCAGCAAGGTGTCGTACGAGCGCATCCTGGGCTTCATTGCGGAAGCGGAGAAAGCAGGAGCGAAAGTGTTGCTCGACGGCCGCAGCCCACAAGTGGAAGGCGGTGCGAAGGATGGATATTACCTAGGACCGACCATCATCGATCACGTGACCGCCGACATGCGCATCTCACAGGAAGAGGTCTTCGGTCCTGTGATCAGCATCATCCGCGCGAAGGACCTGGATGCGGCCCTCGCCATTGAGAACGCGAACCCTTACGGCAATGCCGCAGCCGTCTTCACGCAAAGCGGTGGCTTGGCGAGACAGGTCATGGAACGTGCCAGTGCCGGCATGATCGGTGTGAACATCGGCGTACCCGTGCCGCGCGAGCCCTTCAGCTTCGGCGGTTGGAACGACAGCAAGTTCGGGACGTGTGATATCACCGGAAAGAGTAGCATCGAGTTCTGGACGCAGCTCAAGAAGACGACGACGAAGTGGAACCCGGAGGGGAAGACGAATTGGATGAGCTGAATGGAACGCAGATGACGCAGATCAAATATGATCTCGCAGATCTGAAAGGATGGCTGCTTGTATTTTCAGGGTCATCATAACCATCAGCGTCATCTGCGTTCTATCGACCACACTGCTCCCAGAGGCTTTACAAATTCGGAGTTGAACTCCAGAATTGTAAGGGTCAACTGATGGCCTCGAAGCGGTCGTGGTAGACGTTCACGAGCTTGTGCGAGCGAGCGGCGGTTTCAATCGTCGGCCAGACGCGAGCGACCCACGCGAGGAGCTCTCTTCGGCGCATGTTGCCCACTCGCAGATGGACCACACGCGGTGGCGGCAGGGCCAGGTTGATCCGTTCGGAGAAGTCGGCATCCTTGGAAACGATCACCAGATCATGGATGCGGGCATGGTCCCAGATGATCGTATCGCTTGGTTGCACGCCGAGTGAACTTGCGTGCAGAATGGGCAACGCTGTTGGCAGCGAGGGAAGATGAGGCAGGTTCTCGTCTATGAGAATTCCCGTCATGCCACCGGCTGAATGGTGTACCGGTTGGACATGAGGCGCGCGGCCCAATCGAGGCAGGCCAGCACGGTCTCACGGGTAAGTGAAGGGTAGGCCTTCAGTACTTCTTCCACGCTGTCGCCCGCAGCGAGCAGTTCCAGTACGGACTGCACCGTGATGCGCGTGCCGCGCACGACCGGTCTGCCGTTGCAGACATCCGGTTTCACCTCGATCACGTCGTTGTTCATGTCCGAAAGATAGCACGGGTCGTTGCCGATGGCCACCTTCGATGCGCGCCCGTCAGCCGCAGGCTGGGCAGGATCATCGCCTTCGCGAAGCGCTTCGGCATGCAATGCCGGGGAAGATGAAGAGGTAGGCGCCTCCGTTCTGGAACGCTCGAATTAGATTGGGTGCCTGATGCCAAAGGAATGGTTGAGATTACCCACCGGTATGGCTTTGTGTTCATTCGTGGTTTGAGTCCGATAACAGCACAGTGGATCCGCGAGCGCACTCCGGAGTATCGAAATGTTGACACTATCGAGCCCCATGGTCTCTACGACTATCGCGGGCTCTATACCGATCGAATTGAGTCTGGAGGCGGTGCGTTCGCCGGAGCCGCACAACTGATAAAGAGAGAGGTTGAGCGCATCCGTGATCTTTGCTCCGAACAGGACGCTATCATGTTCGTCGTGATGGACACCGATGAGGAGGATATTGTGTTCGAACAGGCACATGCTCCACGCCGAGTACTGCAATTGGAGGAAGCGGTTCGACCAAGGCGAATCTGGATTGAAGTCATGCGATGGGTTGCCATGTTGCCCGCTGCGTTTCTTGGGGCGATAGTCGTGTATTGGATCGCCAAGCTCATCATGTGGTTGAGTGACCGCTTTGGCGATGAAGGCTTATTCGGTGAAGATTCAATGGTCTACTACGTATGGAGGGAACTGTTCTCGAGCACAGCGAGTGGTGCAGCCTTTGTCTTCTGTGGAACATTGACCGCACCACGAGGCAGGGTGGTCGTTGCAATTGTGCTTGCTGGTCTCATACTTTTCTTGGCCGGAGCGACCAGTCTTGCGAGCGCCTTCTCGCGCGAGTGGATGGGCTTGGTCTACTGGGCTTTCTTGACGCTCGGATCGATTGTATGCGCAGTATGGTTGGTTCGAAGCAAACCTTGGGAATAAGGTGCGAAACCGAGGACCGATAGCTTGTCAGTCTTCCGCTGCAGCGCTTGCGCCGTAGAACAGAGCGAAGGTCAATTCCACAAGAAGGATAGTAAAGAAGACTGCACCTGCTATCTCCCATCCGGAGTAGTCGTCCTTCAGTGTCCATACGCGATACCCAATGAGTATGCTGTTCAAAACAGAGAGCACCGTGATTGTGATAATGCCAAACGACTTATTGGGCGAGACATACGAGGTCAGCATGCTCAATAGCGTGGCGACGAGCTTGAACAAGTTCCAGATAGAACCAGCGAAGAAAATGAAGACCACAATCATCCAGAACTTGCTCAGGCCGATGAACCAGACGAAGAGCCACATCAGGCCCCAATTGACGATGCCGAGAATGAGCATGCACAGGGGTATGAGTACGACGAACCTCAGGAACTTGATGAAGATGTTGTTCATGGCCTATTGAATCAGTTGGGGCGCCGCGAAGACTTCTTTGCGGTTCTGTTGTGAAGCAGGGCGCTTGCCGTAAATATCAGTCCCG
>JANOPI010000027.1:0-13131 GCA_031421755.1 Flavobacteriales bacterium
CTGGGCAGCAACAAGGTGGTGGAGAAGTGGGCCAAGTTCTGCCACAAGAACAAGGTAACGATGGTTACCGACTTCCAGCATCTGGACTCACCGGATGACGTGATGGAACTGTTCCAGAGCGCCAACTTGAGCGGAGGCGACGTGTACAAGAGCAACGTGGTGATGGGTGCCAACTGGCTCGTCGGCCGCCCGAAAGAGGTGGCCTTTGGCGAGGAGGAGCACCTGCATGTGCCGCCTTCTGGTGCGCTCGCGGGCAAGATCTACCAAACGCTGATGTCGCAGGTAACGGCCGGCAAGAAGCATGGTTCCCTCAATGAGGTGGACGCCGTGGCCTTCGACCTACGCAAGAGCGAGATCGCCAGCATGGAGAAAATGGGCCTGGTGCCCATGGTGAACGAATACGGCAAAGTGATGGCCTTCTCCGCCAAGACCCTCTTCAACGGGGACAACATCGGCCTGCAGACGTATTCGGTGGTGCGCACTTTCGACTACATCAGCAAAGTGCTGATGGACTTCTTGAACCGCCGCGCCTTCGAGAACTTCAACGCGAAGACGCAACGCGAGATCCGCGCGCAGATCGTGAAGTTCCTGGATGGGGTCTGTGGCCCGGGCAAGCTGATCGAGAAGTTCAAGGTACTGCGCTTCGAGCAGGACCCGAACCAGAAGGACCGGATCTTCCTGGACATCCATATGACGCCGTACTTCCCTGCGAAGAACTATGTGTTCAAGCTGGACGGCCAGAAGGGTGATGACCCGGACAGCGCCGATTGGCAGAGCGAATACGCACAGGAGTGACCTGTGCATGAGCCCCGGGGGCCGTGCTCATAGCGGCCCCCGGAAGCTCTTCCATCCATCGATCCATTTATCCAGTTACTCATCAATGACCACCGCCGGCGCGATCGGACATACAGGACGGAACCCCATACCTCATCTTCGTCATCAATAACGATCATCATGGCAGAAAAGATCTTCCTCTCTGTTTCTATCGCAGGTAAACAACTCACCAGCATCCGCAGCCTCAGCGTGTCCCAGGGCATCTTCGAGCATCACACCTTCGAGGTGGTGATCCCCGGAGGTTCCGTGGAGGCCGACCCGGCGAAGCCTGAAAAGGTCTTCGATACGGTGGCTGACTGGATCGGCAAGCCTATCATCATCGATTGGGAGACCGGCAGTTTCAAAACGGAGCGGGACAATACCGAGGCGAGCGTCTTCCACGGTATCGTCATGAACGTTTCGGTAAGCGGCCAGAGCAAAGAGTTCATGAGCGTTACCATCACCGGCAAGAGCCCGACCATCCTGTTGGACGGCGTGCCCAACTCGGAGACCTACGCCAACGTGGGACTGATGGACATGTACAAGAAGGTGATCGTAAGCGCTCCGGTGCCGGAACTGAGCGCGGAAGACAAGCTCGCCTTCAAAGGGAAGCTGCCCTTCAACACGCAGTACAATGAGACGGACTGGAACTTCATGTGCAGGATGATGCACGAGAACGGAGAGTGGTTCTACTACGACGGGGAGAAGATAAACCTCGGTACGGCCAAAGCAAAGACCGTGAAGATGCAGCCCCAGCATCTGGACTCGTTGGACTTCTCATTCAGCGTATGCCGACCGGTAGGACCGTTGCGCGCGTGGGATTACCTCAAGAACGCGGAGTTGGAGATCAAGCCCGCCGACCCCAAGCACACGGACAAGCACGCCAAGACGATCCAGAAAACCTCGGACAACCTGTATCCTTCACGCAAGGAAGACCACCGGGCTTTCCCCTCGTTTCCGGACGGGGATGAGCACCATTCGAAAAAGGATCTGCTCGCGGAACGCTTGGACAAGTCGCGCCAAGGCAAAGGCAACGACGTGTTCACGCTGATCGGATCGAGTGACGTGGGTGATGTGCAACTGGGCAGTGTGATCAAGCTTGATGGATTCGGGCATGGAGGCGAGTACATCGTTACCCGTGTGACGCATACGTGCAACGGACCTGACAACTACCAGAACTATTTCCAGGCGGTGCCCACGAACGCCGGCATACCCAGCAGTGTGGGCGTGATGCATCCGCGTATTGAAAGCAGTACAGCGAAGGTGACCGACAACAAGGACCCCAAGAAGCTCGGCCGCGTGCGTGTGAAATTCGACTGGGGCAGCCAACCCACACCGTGGCTCCGGATCGTTTGGCCGCATGCGGGAAAGAACCGGGGCTTCTACTTTGTGCCGGAGATCGGTGATGAAGTGATGGTGGGCTTCGAAATGGGGCATGAAGCCTTCCCCTATGTGATGGGCTCGCTCTACAACGGCAAGAACGCGCAAGAGGGCAAGTACGAAGACAAGGACAAGCTGAAGGTGATCCGTACCATCAGCGGGAACGAGATCCTCTTCGATGACAACGGGCGACTCGTGTTCAGCAACGCGGAGAACAGCATCGAATTGAGCTGCAAGGACAAGGGGATCCTTACCATCATGACCAAAGGGGACATGATCCTGAAGGCCGACAAGAACATCAGCATCGAATCCGGTGAGAACCTGACCATCAAAGCCGGCAAGGACATGAAGGTGGAAGCCGTCATGAAGCACGAGACCAAGTCCGGTCAGGACATGAAGGTGGAGTCCAGCATGAAATACGAGCTGAAATCAGGGCTGGACATGGCCATCAAGGCCGGCATGAATGCGAAGGTGGAAGCGGCGATGAATCTGCAGGCGAAGGCCGGCCTGAACGCCGAATTGTCCGGCAGTGTGCAGTTGAAGGTGAGCGGCGGGGCGACGGCCGAACTTTCGGGCGGCGCGATGACCACGGTGAAGGGTGGGCTGGTGAAGATCAACTGAGGCGATGGACCACGGCGGCAGCTACGGCATACCACTGGACATCGAGGCGTTCTTCAGCACGCGCCGGTTCCCCATCAAGCCACTGGATCGGAGTATCGCCGAGCACATCCACCTGCTCCTGATCACCAGCAGGGGGGAATTCGAATTCGATCACGAATTCGGGTGCGAGGTCTGGGATAATGATTTCGAAGTACAGAACGCCATGAGCGTTTGGGTGGATCGGATCTCCAGCGGTATCAGTGGGCGGTTGGCGGTGTATGAAAAGCGCCTGCTTGATGTGGAAGTCGCGGTGGAACATTCCCAAGCGGAGTTCTCCATGAAAGAAGGCACGGCGGTATCGAGCCGTCTGAAGCGCAAACTCGTGGTTCGCATTACGGCCAAGGTCGCCAGCACCAACGAGCCCTTCCGGTTCGAGGATTACATATTCATGAGCCCGTTCTCCCTGGACTGAAATGGCACACACACCGGAAGCGAGCTATTCGAGGGAAGAGGTGTATGCGCGGATGCTGCGTAACGCCGGGGAGATGTGGGGCCTTCACACGTCAGAACTGGAGGCCTTGGACCCGCTTGTACGGCTGCTGCTCGGGGCGATGGCCAAGGAGGTGGAGAAGTTGGGCAACGATCTGCACACATCGGATACACGCATCTTCCGGCGGATCGCCCAGTACCTGATGCCGGACGCGCGGCTCTTCGCCCAACCCGCCCACGGCGTGGTGCGTCTGGAGCCAGCCGGTCCGCAAGACGTAACGCGCTATGATGAACTTTCCTACGAGAAGCAGTGGCGGAACAAGGATGACCTGAACCGGCAAGAATCCCTGGATCTCGGATTCACAGCCGTAGGTACATATAGGTTCGCTGGACCGCAGGCCGTCTGCCGGGCCCAGGGCGAAGGGCTCTTCGGGATCGAGCGGCTGCGAACGCCACAACTGGCGCAGCTCGGGGCTTCGCTGGCGCCGGGGGAGGTGTATCTCGGCTTCATGAATTTCACCGATGAAGCACGACACATCTCGCTTTACCTCGATTGGCTGACCGATCCGTCACGGGACAACCATTTCCGATCCTTGCAGAAGGTGACCGCCTTCAACATGCGCAACGAGGGCTTGCAGGTGACCCGTGGCCTGCGCCCCGAAGGAGCCATACGCGACCTGCGAACCACCACGGACCCGATCGCGGGCCTGGAGGAACGCACACGTATCTACTACGATGAACGGTTCCTGCGGATCGACCTGAAGGCCCCGCTTCCCGTCGGCGCCCCGCCCTTGGTGGAGCAGGCCGTGGCCAAGACGAACCTGGCACAGCTCGATGATATGCGCTGGATCCGGGTGGTCTTCCCCTCGGAATTCGATGCGCGCCATGTGCGGGAGGCGATCATGCTGGACAACTGTGTACCGGTTGTCAATCGCCGTTTGCGCACCACCGTATACCGGCTCCACAAGGAGTTCAACATCAAATTGCTCGATACCGAGGGCTGGTTCCAGGGCATCGAGAAGGCCGAGTCCAGCGCGGGCCAGAAGTACGCGGAAGTGCCCTCGCTCGACATGGTGGACGTATCGCCTGGCACCTACGCCTTGCGACAAGGAACGGCTGGCCGGTTCGACCAGCGCGATGGTGCCGAATTCATGAACCACATGATCGACCTGTTGCGCGAAGAGCGCAGGTCTTTCGCAGCGATGGACGCCGGCTCCACGTTGACCGACCTGCGCTCCATCGAGCAATTGTTGGAACGTATGGACAAGCGCCTCCGTGCACCGGAAGGGGCATCTGGTCAGCGCTACATCATGATCAAGCCGTTCACGTCCTCAGAGAACGCGCATGTCCATTTTTGGACCACCGACGGGGAACAGGCCGACAACCTGCCGGCGGGAACCCAGTTGATGAGCAAGAACGCGGGCTTGGCCGCCAACGGCGCGGTCACATTGATCTCCACCACCGTGGGGGCGCGCAACGAACTGGGGCCGAAGGAGACCGTGCAGCTATACAAATCCATGGTCCTCTCCCGCGGGGTTATCCTTACCCGGCAGGATATTATCGAACACTGCAAATATGCCGGGTCGAGCGAGCTGGAGGACGTGACCGTGGAAGAGGGCGTGATGACCTCATCCGAGCATGCCTGCGGCCTCATCCGTTGCTTGGATGTTCGCCTGAAGTTCCTCCCGCACCGCAATGATCCCGAGACCAAGGAACGCGTGCGCCGCCGCATCACTGCTGACCTGTCGGCATCCGCAGGAAGCAGCCTGCCTATACGTGTGATCTGACCGCGCATGGAGAAGTGGGAAACATGGAAGGAATTGCTGGAACACGGGTCGGAGGACCTGCGTCCTGAGGTGGTGATCGGCGAGCTGATCATCGCCGGAGCGCTGCAAGAGGACGACCTCTTCTTCATCCGCAACGGCGGATCATTCCGCTCCGTGGCGCGGGATATCGAACGCGTGCTCGTTCCTGGCAGCACCGAGCACAAGACCGAACGGGGGCTCATCGAACTCAATCGTGCCGGGATCTATGACGGCCTGCCTGAAGGGCTCTTTCATCAAGCCAAGCGGTCCAAACCATTCCGCGGGATCGAGGAGATCAAGGAGGAATACGTTCTGAACGAGGAGATCGAGAAGAACGCACGGAAGTTCTTCTGGCCAGTGGACCACGAGTTGTCCTGGGCCCGTGTGATGATCGAACTCAATGAGCGCCGCCTCACCACCGACCTGCTGGATGACCGCAGCGGACGAGGTGTGCTGCGCTTCTGGGATCCCCCTGATTTTTTCACGGAGGATGAGAAGGGAGATCTGCTGATGTTGTTGCCGCTCTGCTACCGGTTGGTGGGTGATCTGAAGCTTACGGCGCAAGCGATGGAAGAGGTGCTCCAGGTAAAGGTAGAACTGGAGCAGCGTATCGTTGCGCGTCCGTTGATCATGGGCGGTGCTGGGTTGGAAGAGGGGATGGCGGATCGCTCCTTGTCCGGCATGCAGCTCGGTGTGGACAGCCTGCTGGAAGGCGCGGCCGAAACCTTGGAGCAGGCCTTGGTCGTGCGGGTAGGCCCCATGGACGCGCAGTTGGCCAACACGTTCGCTCCTGGCCAAGTGGGCAGGAAAAAACTGGATCACCTGCTTTCCATGCTGATCAGGGCGGACCAGTTCGCTCAGGTGGAAGTGCGCGTGAAGCCCGCTCCTGCGGGGGCACGGCTCGCCACCGAGCGAGGGTATTGTAGATTAGGCGTCACTTCCATCCTGAATTGAACTGACTGATGGACCCGCTAGGAGGACTAAGAAGCCAGGCCGCGCAGGCGAAAGCTGTTCAGCGCGGTGTGAAGGGCCAGTTGAAAATGGCCAAGGCCGCACAAGCCAAGGCCGGGAAACTGGACCGCAAGATGGTGCTGCACATGTTGCTGTACACCCTGTTCGGTCTTCTGCTGGGTTGCAGTATGGCCTTCGTGGATCTGTTCGCCGCCCGGCAAGGCTCCGTTCCCAAGGTCATATTTCTGGCCACCGCGATCTTATGCCTTCCGGTGGGTATGTTGCACGAGGCCTGGCTTTCGCGCCGCGCCGAGGGGGACAGGGCGCCCGGGATGGAACTGCTGGTCACGCTGATCACGACGCTGTTCACGGGGGTGGGCATTTTCCTCGGGCACTGGTTCATCCCATTGATCAACGGGAATGACGATCAGCAGGGCCTCGCGTGGTTCATGGCCTTTGCCGCTATCGGTCTGTTCATTCCCCACTTGCTGATCCAAGCCGCAGAGGCCGCGTATGCCTTTGAACCACGGCGCTACCAGCTTTGGTATTTTCCTGTGAACGAGCGCGAGCGCGAGCCGCACTGGAACAATGACCGCATCGTGATCGCCAATCTCCACTTCCGGCGTAGCGAGGAGGATGACCTCCACACCACGGTGAATGTGCGTTTGCCGATGGACGCGGGGCTCGGTGAAATGATACACCTTTTCGTGAAGGATTACAACGAGAACCGGTTCCCCGGAAATCCGATCGAGGACCTGCATTCAGGTGATGGATCGCTCGGTTGGATCTTCTCCACCCGGCGTTTCCTCCTCGCCAAAAAGAGACGATTGGGCATCTCCAAGCGCGTGCTCGATCCGGCCCTCACGGTGGCCGATAATCAGATCGGACGGGATGCCGACATCTATTTTCACCGTGTGATAACAGCCGCAGCAGACGATGAGTGAGCCGATCAGGAGCGGATACGTCAATTGGATCGATGGCATGAAGATGTCCAGGACGCATTTCCTGGAACTTCAGCAAGCGGTAGAAGACCGCCTGCGCGATGATCGGGCCTCGCTGGCCTACCACGCCGACCATGGGCTGTTGCCCGGCCGCTACAACGGCAAGCCCGCGTTGGACTATGAGCTCACCTTTGATGGCCGCGCCCGCTTCGCCCTGAGAATGCGGCAATGCAGGGCGGTGACACAGGGGGGGGATCGGATCGAACTGCTCTCCGGTAGCGAACCCGACGGCACTGGGCTGACCTCGGCCGTGGAGATCCCTGTTGCGCTCATGCAGGAGGGCCATGAGTTCGACCTGCTGCTGAAGATCGATTCGCTCAACATGGAGCCATACGGTGTGCCGAGCACCCAGGAGTCGCCCCCACGGCATCCGTTCGTGCGCCCCACATGCACATTGGAATGGGCCTCCACCGAGGAACTACGGCCGGAAGGGTATGGTCTCAACCTGTTCACCTTCGCCCGCCTGCGTGTGGTGCGTGGTGAACTCACACATGACACGGACTATGTGCCGCCGTGCATCACCGTGTCGGCCCTGCCTCGTCTGGATGACTTCCATGCGCAGTACTACCGCTTCCTGAAGGAAGCCGAGCAGAACCTGTTCAAGATCGTGATCCGCTTGAACATGCGCGAGAAGCGGACCGAACTGAGCGATTGCGTGGACGTGTACTGCCGGGCGGCCATCGGATTCCTGGAGCGGGCCCTGAGCACGTTCCAGGTGCAGGGCAACCGCATGGCCCCACGCGAGATGGTGGAAAGCGCCATGTCCTTCGCCCGCACCTTGCGGTATTCCATCGAATTGCTCACCGGAAAGGGCAAGGATGAAATGCTCAACTACATCAATACGGTGATCGCGGTCACACCAGGCGACTATATCCAGTCCATGACCCGCCTCACCGATCTGGAGTACCGGCATACGGACCTGAAGGACTCCCTGGTGCGCATTCTCGAATTCTGCCGTGTAAATCGCAAGCTGTTCGATGAGTGGGTGCGCTTGGACTACATCGGCCAACGCAAGAACGAGGATATCTTCATCCATGAAGAGACCAAGCGGCAGCCCGTAGTGCAACCACCGCCAGCTCGCCCCGCCGCGCCACCACCACCGCCGCCACCGCCAAAACGCGGCTGGAGCTTTTGAGAACACACCACTTCCGATCACGACCCAATAACCCCTAAAACCCAATAACCATGGCATTCAGAGCAGAATTGGAAATTGACAAGATGAAGTACCGCGTGCTTGAATATGGCTACACCATGAGCCGCCCCTTCGACATGAGGACCGGGCAGGTCGCTGGTGGCCTCCAGGCCGGGCGGATCAATTTCACCGCGGAGATCGTACCGGGGCAGAGTCTCTGGCCTTATATGCACGTGAACCAGGTGATCAGGAGCGCCAGGGTCGAACTTTGGGGCGCCGAAAAAGGCGGTACACAAGCGGAGAATATCATCAAAACGCTTGAGTTGACCAATGCGCATGTGGTGGAACTGACCGAGAACTTCAGCGCGGTGGGAGGCCAACCTGCCACCATGTCCTTCACCCTGTCCTGTGAGCGGATAAAAGAGGACGGTGCAGAGCATGAGAACGAGTGGTCACGAGCCTCTGAGGGAAGGTAGTTCGCTCCGTTGGTCGGGAATCGGCCTACACCACGGACGTGGGCGAATGGCGTGGAACCTGGATGGTCGGCATGGCAAGTGCCGGATGTGCAGCACTATTGGAACCGATCTGATAGGATGCGATGTGGCATGGTAAAGGCGGCCACTCGTTGAGCCGGAGCTGTGGTTCCTAGTGGTGTGAGGACGCTGATGGACCGTGTTTTACCGGGCGGATCGTAGCGATACTTCGACAGTGTGGGCGGCCATCCCATGAGCCTGGGCTTCACCCTCAGCTCGCACAAGGTCACCTGGTGAAGCGAGATACTCGAGAACGAGTGGCCGATGCGACGGGATCAGCTTGAAAGGCCGGCCACACCTGCGGTCGGCCTTTTTATACATACCTTCATCATCATACTCCCACGAAACATGCCCACCCCGCTCACCAGAAAGATCGCGATACTGAAGGATCATGCCATGGCCAGCAAGGTCCATTCAGCCGAAGAGTTCGAGTCCTTTGTGCCCCATATGTACTTGGACGTGGTCGGCCAGGTCACCGTCGGCATCGGGCACGGTATCCTTAGCGCTGCCTCAGCCAGCTTGATCGCCTTCAACAAGGCCAATGGGTCAAGGGCCTCTACGAGCGAGATCGCCGCCGAATTCGAGAAGCTTCGGGGCATGGCCGCCGCGCAACGCGAAAAGCCGAAGGCGGCGCGGACCTTTGAGGGGATCACCACCCTGCGCGTGGATGAAGCGACCATCTACGATCTGGCGGCCGACGACATTCGAGGGAAAGAGAAGGACATCAAGCGCCACTTTCCGGATTATGAGAACTATCCGCAAAGCGTAAAGGAAGCGATGCTGGACATGGTCTTCAGCATGGGCATCGGCAAGCTCCTGCGATCCTATCCCAGCTTCTGTGCGGCGGTACACAAGCATGATTGGAAGGCGGCGGCGGAGCATTCCAACCGCAAGCAAGTGCAGACCAGGCGCAACCTTACAGTGAAGGAAAAGTTGAGCAGCGCCGGAGGCAAGGTGCGGTTGGAGGACATGGCGGAGGCGCGAAGGCGCTGACGGCATCCACGGTTCGGAAACTTGGCCACCGGTCGGTTCCATCAAGCGTCGTTCGTTGAGCCGGGATCACGGTTGGTACGTGCCGGGGTGTTGTTCCCGGACCCGAGCTCATCTACCACACACGGCCTTGCATCTTTGTATCGTTCAACGAAACAAAAACAAACAAACACCTATCAACCATGGCATTCCGAGCAGATCTTGAAATGGGCGGCAAAACATACCGTCTGTTGCATTGCAGCTACGCATTGAACCGCGATGTGGACCCCACCGGCCGCCCCGCCAGTGAAGTGAAAGGAGGCACGATCCAGTTCGAGATCGAGAGCACCGAAGACACGAGCATCTGGGACCTGATGATCGCCCAGTTCAAGAGCATTGATGGCACGATCACCTTCAAGAAGCGTGATGAGGACGCGAAGATGAAGGAGCTGAAATTCGAGACCGCCTACGTGGTGGCCTTGAGCGAGAACTTCGACAGCACGGGTGGCAACCCTATGAGCATGAGCTTCACGCTCAGCGCCCACAAGCTTCAACTTGGGGCTGAGAAGCTGGAGAACGAGTGGCCTATCTGATCCCCAATGGATCATTGGAAGGCCGTCCCGCGAGGGGCGGCCTTCGCGTTTCTGGGCGTGCCCCGCTATCCGGACCGGCCTACCACTGGCCCGCATAATCGAGCCCGACCCCGCACGTCGCTTTCAGGTACGCGTACCGCATGGCGTTCACTTGCCGGAGGTGGTGGAGGTCATGCGCCACCCAATTGGCCAGCAGGAATTCCGCGGTGATGGGGCCCACGGTCGGATGGATGTAGGCATTGGTCCACTTCGGCGCGATCAGGCCGCGCAACCAGGCCACTGAACGTGATCGTTCGGCCAGGAAGGCCGAGAGCACCGTGCCGTGGTCCTGTTCCACATACCTGCGTTCGGTGATCCATGCTTGTGGATCGATCTTCGGCATCGGCTGGTCAGGTGTTTCCAGCACATGCCGCACCCGCGCGCGGAAATCTTCCCGCTCCTCGTCATGGAGGTGGCAAATGGCTTCCAGGATGCACCATTTTCCAGGTGCGGCACGGTAGAGTCGCTCCTCCCGCAGGACAGAAGCGAAAAGACCGGCGAACACATCGCCGTGTGCGGCGAGCCGATCGATGAGATGAGCGTGATCCACGCTGTAAAGATGGGAGAGGAGCGGGTTTTCATATGGCCCGGTCCACCAACTTTGTCGCCCGCGCAGCATGCCTGGAACGATCACTATACACGAGGATGGACGCTCAGGAACCGTCCGCTATTCTGAAGTGTCTGGTGAACTTATCTTCTCTTGGGAGCTTGGCGGGGGTGAGGTTGTAGCCATCATTTCAACCGGCGATGAGGTAGCCTGGAGCAAGCACCCATGGGCCGCGATGCGCCGCTCGGAGATCCTTCGCCAAGTGGCGGATGAGCTCGTGCGCCAGAAAGCCCCGACCTCTCGCGCCGAGATCAGCGAGGCGACGGGCCAGATCCTGTTGCGCCAAGGCTATCCAACCAGGCCGCGACACGCCCCGGATGTGGCGTTCGTTCGCCGCTTCAGTGCCTTGAAGGCCAAGCTCGGTCTTGCTGTTCTTGCCGGCGCACTCATCTTGGGGGGCGTGATGTGGTTCAAGCAGAAGGTACTGATGATCGACCCCGGCAAGGGAACCCCCTTGGGCCTTTGCGTGCGTTCGGACATGCACATCGCAACGATGATCCAGACACTTGAGTCATATTCGCCCAGTCTGAACCGCGATCATGGGAAGGACACGTACGCGGTGAGCATCTTCATTTGGCCGCTGGACGGAGCCGCGCCGCGACACATCCCGATCAAGGGAGGCCTTTCACCGAACAACTACCAATTGTCCAAGGTGCTTGGAAGCGACGGTCACACGTTGTGGTTCGATGTGCTCGGTGTTGGCGGGCTGGACCTGCAGCGCTTCGAGCTAGTACCCGCAGGCCTGAGCCCCGCCCCAGGTGTGCCATTGAGCGGTGCGCATGCATCGCCCTTTCCGATGAATCCGGAGGACTTCCTGTGCGCAGGTTTCCTCACCGGCCCGAAGAAATGGCTCGGCCTGCACTCCTCTGCTGAGGTGGAGGGTGAGTTCGCTCCGAAGAAATTCCTGCGGCGTGTGGTGAGACAAGTAGACGCCAAGGGGATGCGCCGCTTCCAGCGCGCGGAATTGGATGATCCAGTGGATGACAAGTACCACCGCATATTGTCCTTTACACCGCTAAGCGATGAAGAATACCTCAACGCGGCGTTCCTGCGCATAGATGATCGATCAGAACCAATGCGACTTTCCGATCCGGATGGCGCGCTCATGGCACACACGTCGGAAGCGGGGATGAACGGGAAGCTGATGATCGCCCGGGTGGATACCGCCGGCAAGGTCATCTGGAACGTGGACACCGGCATCGACCGGTTAAAGCTCCAGCAGATCCTGCCGGGCAACGAGTCGTTCGCCTTTGTGGGCACGCGGCCGCCGGTAGCGGACAAGGTGAGTGAGCCGCTGCTCGTGATCGTGGACAGCCGGACCGGAGCGGTGATCGCGACCTCGCTATGGCAGTAGGATATCTTCGTTCGTTCATTAAGACCGCGTTGGTATCTATTGGAACGACTAGTTTGTCCTCGGTTTGTAAGACTCCCGCACATGCATCGGACCGCACACTTCTGCACTATCCTCCTTTCAACGCTGCTTGCGGAACCGCTGGCCGCACAGAACGTCCAGTGGCTCACGGCTACCCCGGCTGATTGGTTGCAAAACCCGACCACACCGGTGGATGCGCTCTGCGCACACGACCCGGACCATGTGTATGTGGCGCGCTTGGATTCGATCTCCTACACCTACAACCAGCCCATGGGCAGCGTTACGCTTGATCGTCAGGCGGCGGACGGTTCGGTACTCTGGAGCGTGCACCTTGGTGATACCGTGCACGTGGAGTCCATTGCCAGCGATGACGAAGGCAATGTATTGCTCGGTGGCCGGTACTTCAATCGGTTACTGGTGGATGACGTGGCTGTGCTCACGGTTCCTGAGGGCCACGTCGCCGAGGGTTCATTCTTGTGCGCGTGGGACGCGAATGGTGGACCGTTGTGGCAAAAGGACGTTTCGGGCGGCCTCTTCGATGACCTGCATGTGTCCTCGATCGCCCTGGACCCGCAAGGACGATTCTGGGTCGCGTTGAACAGCTTCTTCGACGCGACCATCGCGCGGCTGGACACCGATGGGTCCCAGGTCGAGACGAGGACACTCATCGATTCGAAAATGATCGGCAGCATCAGCTTCGACCCGTGGGGCGGACTGTACGTTTCCGGTGCGGCCGAGTCACCGGACATCACGGTGAATGGCACGCAGTTCAGTGTGCCGTACAACTACGCCTTCTTCGTAACGCGGATGAACGCAGCGGGGGATGCACAATGGGTGCGCTCCGCGG
>JANOPI010000028.1:0-1803 GCA_031421755.1 Flavobacteriales bacterium
TCCCTGGACTTGTTGATCCAGTTCGGGCCATATGTGCTTGGGACAGTTCCATTATCGCTGCAGGTTCGTTTCGACGTATGGGTAATGTAGATAGTACAACGTATGTAGCAGAATGGAAAAGCGGCGATTGGCATTCAATGCGCCTTGATAGCAGCTTTCTTGAGGAAGGAAGTCTCATGAGAACTGTGAAAAGCCTTGATGGTAAAGCCAATGTGCTTGGTTGGTTTGATTGGGTTGTAGATGGTGTGGCTATTCATAGCTGGGCTCAATGGGACGGAGCACAGTGGTTACCAGGTGATACGAATGATCTTTTCCCCGAAGGCTATTCAGGATCAAAGCAGATCAACCAAGTAGTGGACTATAACGGCCAGCGTTTTGTGGGGGGCAACTTCCAAGCGTGGAATGTGCCGAACGACCTGGCCGTGCTCAATGGTGATACATGGGAAGAAGTAGGCCCCGGCATACAAGGCGATGCGTGGGTGAATGATTTGGAGGTGTACGACGGTAAGCTCTGGGTGACCGGCGAGTTCTTCAGCGGAGCAGGTAATCCTTCAACGGGCCTCATGACCTGGGATGGCACACAATGGGCCGATCCGTTCCCGCAGATAGAGCACGTGCCCGCAGGCAAAGAGCTGTTGGTTGCGGATGGCAAACTGTATTTCGTCGGTCCCTTCGCAGCGCAAGGCCTGAGCGGGCAGTATCGCATCGGTGTGTTCGATGGTGAAGAGTTGTGCGTGATCGGTGGGCACTTGATCCAAGCCTCCAGCATCGCCGCCTCGGCTGATACACTGTATGGCTTCGTGTACCCCGAGGGTTGGCCGATGCAGCAGGTGGCCATGTGGCCACTGGATGCACCGGAGGATACGTGCTATTCCATTGTGCAGAGCACCCCTGAAGTACACGTACTTTCCGATGTCTTCACGCTTTTCCCGAACCCCGCCACCGAAACGATCACGGTCCGTACCCATGTTCAGACCCGTATCGATAGGGTAGGTATTGTGGACGCGTGTGGCAGGACAGTCTTATCTGCATCATTCCGTCCTTACAGCCATGAAACAACGATCACGATAGCCGATCTTCCACCAGGGTGTTACCAGGCTGTCCTTCTTGATGGTTATGGCCGCCGAATCGCCGTGTCGACGTTCGTGAAAATGGAATGAGGTCCTGTTCTAGATCTCGACCCAGGTTGCGCCACGATTAGGCCTGTCTGTTCTTTCTTGTGTGGATCCAACGCTCGATCGTTGATCGCATTGCACGCTGTGGTCGAAGCCCCCTGACCTTGCCGGTACCTTCGTCGCGTTCATGCGCGGCAACTCCTTCGGCACCATTTTCCGGCTCACCACTTTCGGGGAGAGCCATGGCCCAGCCATTGGGGGTGTGATCGATGGCTGCCCAGCCGGGCTGAAGCTCGATGTGGACGCCGTTCAGGGCGAACTTGATCGCAGGCGCCCGGGCAGCACCCCATTGGGTACGGCGCGCATGGAAAATGACGTGGTGGAATTTCTAAGCGGCCTTTTTGATGGAACCACCTTGGGTACGCCCATCGGATTCCTCATCCGCAACGCGGATGCGAAGAGCAGCGACTACGACCACCTGAAAGAAACTTACCGCCCCGGCCACGCGGATCGGACCTGGGAGCAGAAGTTCGGATTGCGCGACCACCGCGGTGGCGGACGTTCAAGCGCTCGTGAAACCGCCTGCCGCGTGGTGGGCGGTGCGATCGCGCGGCAGTTGCTGGCTCCGCAAGGTATCAGTGTGCAGGCCTACGTGAGCCAAGTCGCGAACATCACCCTCAGCAAGCCG
>JANOPI010000029.1:0-2892 GCA_031421755.1 Flavobacteriales bacterium
ATGGCCCAAGCGGGGCAAGAACAAAAAATGGAGAGCGGTGCCTTGTCCGAAGTTTTAGAATCGTCGCGAAGAAGGATCTGCGACCGAAGCGATCTGTAATCCAGTACCGATACTTCATTGCCCGGTTGGGATTGTCGGAACTTGATTACAGATCGCTTCGGCGTTGTCGCTCTGGTATTCCACGGTGCAACAACGCCTCGCGACTTTGCACGATCACATCCTCTCCGGCACGTCGATACCCAAGCACCACATGGCCTTCTTGGAGGTTGAAGCCACGGCAGCGCTGAGTGCGATACGGAAGTCACGCTTCACGGCGTCTTCTTCCTTGAGCACCGGCACCACTTGATAGAAGCTGTTGTAGGCTTTCACCAGTTCGTAGGCGTGGTTGGCGACCGAGGAAGGGTCCAGTCGAGCGGCGGCCTCATCGAGAGCGGCCGGGAACTGGTGGAGCAACTTGATCACCGAACGCTCTTCCGGAAGGAGTTCCATAGCTGAGGCGGATGCCGGCTTCACGTCACCAGCCTTGCGGAGCAACGACCTGATCCGCGCATAGGTGTACTGGATGAACGGCCCCGTATGCCCTTGCAGGTCGATGCTGGCGGCCGGATCGAAGAGCATGCGCTTCTTAGGGTCCACCTTCAGCAGGAAGTACTTGAGCGCGGCCATCCCGATCATCTCGAAGAGCGCAGCTTTCTCTTCCGCACTGAACTCATCGAGTTTGCTGAGCTGCTCGCCCGTGTTGCGGGCCTCTTGTACCATCTCCTCCATGATCTCATCGGCGTCCACCACGGTGCCTTCGCGGCTCTTCATCTTGCCGCTCGGCAGGTCCACCATGCCGTAGCTGAGGTGGAAGAGCTCATCCGCCCACGCGAAACCGAGCTTCTTCAGGATCAGGAAGAGCACCTTGAAGTGATAGTCCTGCTCATTGCCCACCGTGTAGATGAGCTTCGATAGGCCGGGATACTCCTCGAAGCGCTTGATGGCGGTGCCGATGTCCTGCGTCATGTACACGCTGGTACCATCGCGGCGCAGCAGTACTTTTTCATCCAGGCCTTCGGGCGTGTTATCCACCCAGATGGCACCGTCTTTCTCGTAGAACACGCCCTTCTTCAGGCCTTCGAGCACATCGTTCTTGCCCAGCACATAGGTCTGGCTCTCGTAGTAGTTCTTATCGAAATCCACGCCCATGCGGGTGTAGCTCTTCGTGAACCCGTCGTAGACCCAACCGTTCATCTTCTCCCAGAGCGCGCGGACCTCGGGGTCGCTCGCTTCCCACTTACGAAGCATCTCCTGTGCTTCGAGGAGGATCGGTGCTTCTTTCTCGGCTTCCTCTTTGGACCTTCCGGCGGTAACAAGCTGTTCGATCTCCGCTTTGAGCGCTTTGTCGAAGGCGACATAGAACTTGCCAACCAGCTTATCACCCTTGAATTCCGCTGTCGGTGTTTGCCCATTGCCGAATTTCTGCCACGCCACCATGCTCTTGCAGATGTGGATGCCCCGGTCGTTGATCACCTGCACGCGCACTACCTCATTTCCGGTCGACTTCAGGATGCGGCTCACGCTGTAGCCGAGAAATATGTTCCGCAGATGGCCGAGGTGCAGCGGCTTGTTGGTGTTGGGCGAGGCGTATTCCACCATCACCTTCTTCCCGTTGGAAGGGAACTGGAGGATGTCCGATTCGCCCGCCTCTTTCAGGAATCCGAGCCAGTAGCTGTCCGTGATGACGATGTTAAGAAAGCCCTTAACCACGTTGAAGCGATCGACGATGGGCAGATTCGCCTTGATGTAATCGCCGATGGCCGTGGCGGTCTGCTCAGGGCCTTTGCCGGTGAGTTTCAGGAAAGGGAAGACGTTGATCGTCACATCGCCTTCAAACTCCGGTCGTGTGGGTTGGAACGCGAACTGTTTCGCCTCGATGGAGGCGTTGAAAAGCTGCTGAAAGGCCGCTTGGAGCGCGGGCACGAGTTGGGCTTGAAGCCTGTCCTGGAACATGGGGCTGCGAAGGAAACACGAAGCGTCTCAGCGCGATTGCAGGAAATTCTCCGCGATCATGCAGCGAACGCTGCCACCGCCCACTGTCTCAATGGTGGGAATGGGCACAGGTATGAGTTGGGCGTGCTTCTCCAAGGAGATGCGCTGATCGGGCTTGAGCGCCTGAAAGGCCGTTTCAGACAAGAAAATGAAGCTTCCTTTGGGCGAGTTCAACTCCAACAGGTTGCCGCAGTAGCGGTGCATCTGGTCGAGGGTGATCGGGATCAACTCCCGATCTGAACGGTCCAATTCAGCCCATAGATCGTCACGGTCCACGGGGTAAGGCAGAGCCTCCAGACAAACGAGCACGAATCGTTCGCCGATGCTCATGAGAACGTTGGTATGGTACACGGGCTGCCCAGCAAGCGTGCCATCCATGGTGGCCAGGAACGTAACTGGCGAGGCTTCCATGGCTCCGCACCAAAGGTTGAGGCCCCGTTCCGAAGTGCGTGGTCCAATTGCGGCGTACACGATGTTCCGGCGGCGATCGATCACCAAGCTGCCGGTGCCTTCCAGAAACTTCTCGCTTTTCTCCAGCGGCGACAGGTCCATCACCTTCCTCACCTCAAAGCCTTCCCGTTCCAAGGTCTTGTCGAAGGCTGGTTCGCGCTCGCTGCGTCTACTGGAGGAGCACATCGAATAAAGCACCAGTGTGCCGTTGGCGTGTGTGCTGAACCAATTGTTCGGAAAGACAGCGTTGGGCGCGTTCAGGTCTGTGGGGTCAAGCACCGTTGTACCGATTCCACAACGGTCCAACGCGCCAAGCAGCGCATCGAATTCTTCTTCAGCGCGGAGACGGACGTCGAAATCCGCCAATCGTTGCTGAAATCCGTTGGTGGCAGCGGTTTCCGGATCGAAACC
>JANOPI010000030.1:0-1749 GCA_031421755.1 Flavobacteriales bacterium
CGTCACTAAGCACTCCTGTGACGGTGAGTGGGACAACCGCGCCAGGTTCTCGAAGACGTGCCGGCTCAGTTCGGTGCCCGATGCAGCATCGCCCGTTTGTTCGTAGCTGAGGTTGACCAACCGGATCGTTTCCTCTTTTGCCTGCCGCACCTTGCTCCAGGCCTTATCGCTCACATAGACCTGTTGCGTCACATTGTGCTCATACTCCTCACGGATCGTGGCCACCAGCTCGGCATGGAACATCCGTGCACTCATGTTCCCCTTGTGTACCCGCAGCAGCAGAGCGCCCGGAGAGATCCGCTCGGCAAAGAGGGTAAGGCGCTCGTATGCCTGCAACCGAAGCGGAAGCACGTGTTTGTGATCGTCACGCCGCACCTCCGCCACACGTTCCATGGCACGGCCGCCCATGAACTGTTTGATGAGGTAAAAAGCGGTGAGAAATACGACGATCGATGGCAAAACAGCCACCAGGATCTGGACCAAAGGATCGTTCATGGTTGATAAAGCGGTGGACGAATATCGGCATCATGCGCCGGATCAAGGGCAAGCGCCCCGCCGCCTTCCTTAGTTTTGCCGCTTCGTAAGAACGCCGGTTCCCCACAGGACCGTATCGCCCAGCAGAAAGAAAGATCATGTATGTTTCCCCGACCGTAGCCGCGATCCAAGAACCCGCCACCCTGCTGATGGCACGCCGGAGCCGCGAACTGCGCGCCGAGGGGCGTGATATCATCGACCTCAGCTTGGGCGAGCCGGACCATGATCCGCCCGCTTTCGCACTGGAAGCCGCTCACGAGGCGCTGCGTGGTCCTTGGCACAAATACCCGCCCGTGAACGGCTACCTGGATGTGCGCCAGGCCATCGCGGCGAAATTCAAGCGCGACAATGGACTGGACTACACCGCCGACCAGATCGTGGTGAGCACGGGTGCCAAGCAGGCCCTGATGAATGTTGTGATGAGCCTGATCGGACCGGGTGACGAAGCGGTGATCCCCGCTCCCTTCTGGGTAAGCTATTCTGAACAGGTGAAACTCTGCGGTGGGACACCCGTGGTGGTCCACTCCACGCTTGAAGAAGACTGGAAAGCACCCATCCAGCGGATCGCCGATGCCATCACCCCGCGCACCCGCTTGATCATGTTCAGCTCCCCCTGCAACCCCAGTGGATCGGTGCTTTCGCGCAGCGAATTGGAGGCCTTGGCAGAGGTGGTACGCAAACACCCGAACGTGTACGTGGTGGCCGACGAGATCTACGAGCACATCGTGTTCGATGGTGACCATGTCAGCTTCGCCTCTCTTCCCGGTATGGCCGAGCGCACCATCACCGTGAACGGCCTCAGCAAAGCGTTCGCGCTTACCGGCTGGCGGCTGGGATACATCGGTGCTCCGCTATGGATCGCTCAGGCCGCCATGAAGGTGCAAGGGCAATTCACTTCCGGAACGAACACGATCGCGCAGCGCGTTGCCAAAGCGTGTATGGAAGCCGACACCGCACAGCTCGCTCCCATGCGTGCTGATTTCCTGCGGCGCCGGGACCTCGTACTGCGCGAATTGAAGAAGATACCCGGGTGGCGCTGCAACGTGCCACAAGGGGCGTTCTACCTGCTGCCCGATGTGCGCTCCTGCATCGATGGCCGCACCATCAAGGGGTCGGTGGACCTGAGCCTTTACCTGCTCGATACCGTTGGCGTGAGCTTGGTCGAAGGACGCTCCTTCGGCGCCGAGGGAACATTGCGCATCAGCTACGCCACCG
>JANOPI010000031.1:0-7060 GCA_031421755.1 Flavobacteriales bacterium
GGGCACAACCACGGCGTAGTGAAACTGATCTTCGCCGAAGGCTCGGGAACTGATCGTTCCCCCACCTGTACCAGCAAGAATTTTCTGAGTGGCACTTGTTTCGTCAGTACCGACCGCTCTGGAACCATCTGGGTTGGCCAACTTGACTTGGCTGGTTTCCGGATCGGTCCGGAACATGCGGGCGAGGACCGCATCGATACCCTGCGCCTTGATCTGCCCGCTGGTACGGTGCGCACCGGGCGGACCAGGTTCGACCTGACAGGGCTCACCGTTGTGGAAGATACGATCAACGACCGCTTGTACGGCTTGTACATGTACGGTGTGGTTGAATTGGACCGACGAACGACGAACGTGCGGACCTTGAGCCAACTGGGTCCACAACTCGGCCAGATGCGCGGAGCGAACTCCGCTGTGGATGCCAAAGGCGGTTTGTGGATCGCTGTGTTCTCTGGGATCTATCGCTTCGATCCCGCTATGCGAAACTGGTCCCTCGCCCTGCCTCAAGACCAGAACCTGGTGCAAATGGCGCACTTGGCGAAATGCGCCTATCGCGACAGGAATGGGCTGATCTGGCTGGGTACTTCGGGCTATGGTGCCTTCACGTATGAACCCCGAACTGGCCGATTCAATTCGGTGAACAGCGAGAGTTGCGGCAGGATGCAGGCGTCCCGGAGCGGCAACGCGCTGGTCTCTTTCACCTATGGCTTCCTCAACCTCTTCGATCCACGTACACGGACTTGGCCCGTGTGGATCCCATGGTCCGCAAAGGAGGATCACCCCGAGCTGCTCCGGTTGAACCGCACGAGCCGCGGTCCCACCGAGGACGAGCGCGGTACCTACTGGTTCAATCATGGCGGCATCATGAGCTATGATCAAGCTGCCGACCGGATCACCCGCTACCCGCGTGATCCGGCGGCTGTTGCCGAGTTCCCCGATGAGGACTACAATGAGACACTCCTGCTCGAAGGCGATTCCATTATCTGGTCCGGCACGCCGCACACCTTGTGCCGCTTCGACCGGCAGAACAAGACCTTTCACCATGTTCCGTATCCACGATCGCGCTTGGGTGATACCGAACAATTCCTGCATGTGATACACCGTGCGGAGGATGCTGTGCTATGGCTTGGAACAGCCACGGGAGTGTTGAGTTATGATCGACGGTCGCAGGGCCCTGCGGCGTGGCAGGTGTTCACACATGACGCGAATGACCCCGCTTCCCTCGCTACCGATATCGTGTACACGATCACGGTTGATCTGAAGGACCCGGATCTGCTATGGATCGGCACCAACGGTGGCGGCTTGAACCGGTTGGATAAGCGGACAGGGAAATTCCGACGCTATAGCACCAAGGATGGCCTGCCCAATGATGTGGTCTACGGGATCCTGACGGATGACGCTGGCCAGCTGTGGATGAGCACCAACAAGGGCATCGCACGCTTCGACCCGGTGAGCGGCCTCTTTCGCAACTACGACGCCAGCGACGGTCTGCAGAGCGATGAGTTCAACCGATACGCCTTTTTCAAACAGGCCGATGGAACGCTCTACTTCGGTGGGGTGAAAGGGTTCAACTACTTCCATCCTCGCGATCTCGTGGATGACAGTACGGCCAGCGCCATCCTTATCACCGGTATCAAGCTCATCAACAAGCTGGTGGACTTCCGTGCTCAGGGATCGCCGCTCGCACGAGCCCCCTACCTGAGCACGGGCATGAGCATACCGCACAGTGCGAACATGGTCACCTTCGAGTTCGCCAGCATGGAGTTCTCCGATCCGGAGGAGCACCGTTATCAGTACACGCTGGAGGGCTTCGATGCGGACTGGATCATGGCGGGCACGGATCGCTCAGCGGTGTACACCAACTTGGATCCGGGCACCTACACCTTCCGCGTGCGGGGCGACAACCGTGATGGCATTTGGGACAAGGCAGGCACCTCGTTCGCGCTCACGGTACTGCCGCCGTGGTACCGCACATGGTGGGCGTACGCGCTGGCATCGCTTGTATCGGTGGGAGGCGTTTGGCTCTACATCCGCAATCTGCGCCGCCAGAAGACGCACCTGGAAGAAGTCGTACTCGAGCGCACTTCGGCATTGAGCGCGGCCAAGGAACGCGCCGAGCACAGCGAACGCGTGAAGCGGCAGTTCCTGGCCAACATGAGCCACGAGATCCGCACACCGATGAATGCCATCGTGGGCATGAGCACCGTGCTCCGCCGGAACGATCATCTACCTGCGCAGCAGGAGCATTTGGACGCCATCGCCACCAGCAGCGAAGGCCTGCTCGGGATCGTGAACGAGATCCTCGACCTGAGCAAGATAGAGGCGGGAAAGCTCGAATTGGAGAAAGTGCGCATGGAACCGCGCGTGGTGATAGACAGTGTGATGGAGGTGATGCGCTACCGGGCTGAAGAGAAGGGACTGAAGTTGGATGCGACGGTCTCGAACGACGTGCCGACCGCCGTGATGGGCGATGCCGCGCGCCTGCAACAAGTGCTCATGAACCTGGTGGGTAATGCCGTCAAGTTCACCGAACGCGGTTCGGTCCGTACCTCGTTGGACGTGCAAGACCGATTGACCGATGCGGTGATGTTGCGCTGTACCGTTACGGATACCGGCATCGGCATTGTGCCGGATCGATTGGCGCGTGTCTTCGATGAGTTCACGCAAGCCGAGAGCGATCACACCCGGCGTTTCGGTGGAACGGGACTGGGCCTCACCATCTGCAAGCGACTGGTCGAGATGCAGGGCGGCACTATCACTGCGACGAGCACTCCACGAGAAGGGAGCAGGTTCACGTTCACCATTCCGTACCCGACCGTCCTTGTCGATGCTCCGCATACGCAGCCGCACAACCGGCAAGAGGTGACCGGCAACACGATCGTGGAGCTGCGTGATCTCCACATCCTGCTCGTGGAGGACAATAAACTGAACGTGCTCGTAGCGCAAGAAGAACTCCTCGACGCCATACCCGGCGTGCGCATCGCCGTCGCTGCCAACGGAAAGATGGCCTTGGACATGCATGCCGCCGACCGGTACGACCTCATCCTCATGGATGTGCAGATGCCCGTTATGGACGGCTATGAGGCGACCCGAGCTATTCGTGCGTTCGGCGATGGCCCGGACAAGAAGCCGGGCATGCGCGAAAAGGCGCGAATTCCCATCGTGGCCATGACCGCCAATGTGATGAAGGCCGAGGTGCGGCAGTGCATGGATGCGGGCATGGATGGCTTCGTGCCAAAACCCTTCAAGCAGGAGGAGCTTGTGGATGCGATCAGGATGGTGCTAGGCAGGGTGGATACGATGATCTGAGCGGCCAGTTGGCCATCGCTTGATCGCTTCGTCCTGCTTTGAGGATCGCAAGACCGCGGAACCTCCTGGACGGTAGCGATCACGGGCGTCATCAATGCCGATCAACCAGGGCAGATGCATGAATTGACCGGATGATCATGATGGAATGTTCTCTATGTTGCGATGCGTTCCAGGCCATGATGCAACCTGGTATCCGCCAAGGAGATCACATTCTTGTGGTCCTAAAAAAATACACTTTTAAAGGTTTATATATTAACCCTTTCCCATCCCTGGTGAACTCGGCGCGGGTTCGTTCAAGTGCTGGTGGCCTTAACTTCCCGGGACCGGTCGCATCTTCGTGCCATGGGACGCCGGTCACTTTTGGTGCTGATCACTTGCGCCACCGCCATGGTGATGCGAGCGCAGGTGGATCCCATTTTCTGGGACGCAGGCCGCCCGATCACCTTCACCGACTACCGCCTGGCCCAGCGCCCGACGATCGCCGAGGGATACGCCGCCGCCACTACGTGCGCGCTCTACGTAATGCCTTTCACGGCGGATGATGGCAAGCTCCAATGGGATGTGCTCGCGTTCTTCTCGCCCTCCCGTTCATGGTTCTCACCGTTTTCCAAGGATGATACCGCGATCTTGGCCCATGAGCGGCTGCACTTCGACCTGGTGGAGGTACACGCCCGTGAGCTTCGCCGATTCCTGGTGGGCCTGCCCCTTCGCGGTTCGCGCTCGGAGGTGCAGAAATTGAAAGAGATCTTCCAGTCGCGCCGCGCTTTGCTGGATGCCGAGCAGGCCGTGTATGACGGCGAATCCGTGCATGGAACTTACCGCGCTGTGCAAGCACGTTGGGAGCAGGAGGTGGCCGATCGCCTCAAGGCCCTGGAAGCGTACCGCTGATCGTCGTCACTCACCAATCATTTACAGCCACCTTCGCATCGCGCAAACTCGGATCCAGCATGAAGGCTTTTTCCTGGTGCGTGAAGGCACCCAGCAGATCCCCGTCCTGGTAGAGCAGCGTTGATAGGAACGCGTGCGCCCGTGCCAGGCGCGGGTCGTGTCGCAAGGCCGCTTCATAGCTCACCTTGGCTGCTTTGAATTCGTCGGCGCGATGCTGGCAGCGGCCCGTGAAGTACAATGCTTCCGCTTTTTGGCCGGAATTTTCGGGCACCTTGCGGAAGTGAGCCATCGCACCGGCACAGTCGTGCGCACGCCAGCGTGCAACTCCAGAAACATACTCGGGATGCCGTTCACTGGTCCGGATGTCAAGCCGCGTCCGCGTTCGGTCCCAATCCAGTACCTCATCGATGGCCAACGCGAAATTCAGGTTCTGCGAAACTCCGGGGCGATAGATGAACGTGCTGATGCCCATGAGCCTGCCACGTGCATCGAACACTCCGCCGCCACTGCTGCCCGGGCTGATCGGTGCGCTGATCTGCAAGAGGCGGAAGTCCATTTCCGCGTCCGCGCGCTTGCCACTGAGCACGCCATCGGTAATGGTGTTGTCCAACCCGAACGGCGACCCGATCGCGTACACGCGCTGGCCCGGCAGCACCGTGGCGTACCGCGCCAACTCCAGGTCAGGGATCTTCGCCCACGTTTCCGGGAAGGTCTCGGGAATGACCTTGAAGATCAGGATGTCCAATTTGCTGTCGCTGCGCACGATACTGCCCAAGTGCAAGGGTTGGCCATCCTTCTCGGCCGCCAGCATGCCCCCCTTCTCGAAGATGTGGTAGTTCGTAACCAGCCACGCGCTGTCTTTCAGGATCACCCCGCTACCACCGCCTTTCTTCCTGCCCAGGTCGTCTTCCACACCTACCTGCACCACAGCATCCGCAGCGATCGCATAAACGGATTCGCCCGGCAGATCCTGCCCGCAGGTTGACGCGGCGATAACGCCGCCGACCAGAAATGCGCGGCAACGCATCATTCCAGTGTTACAGCCGCTCCCATACCTGTGAAGGTGGATGACCGCATCATCTCCATGGTCGGGTCGGTGCTGCTTTCCGGATCGCAATGGAAGTATCCGGCACCACGTACGAACAAGTCCAACCACACATCCACTTGGCAGGTGGCCTGCTTTGTGGTGCTCGCTACCTTCTTCAGCACGCAAATGATCCGATCCGTGCTGTCATCGATCAAGCTCAACTCAGCAACGCCGCTCTTCAACACAAAGCGTTCCGGATCCCCCTTCACCAATTTCCCCGACCGCACCTGGGCTTCCAACACCCCCTTGGTACTATAAATATCCAGGTTTACCGTGGCCACAGGATCGGTCCAGTCGGAGAATGTCACCACATCCTGGCCATGATGGCTCACCAGGCTTTTGCAGTTGATGTACCAACTGCCACCCAGATGAGCGGCACAGGGTTGTTGAGCGGCCAGCCCAAGGTCTGAGAAAAGGAGGCCAATAAACAGGAAGTTCCGCATTGGGCTTGGTTTCCGCCGAAGGTACGGCCGGTTGGACATCAGCGACTTTTTGACCAGGCCACCGCCTTTCATCGGGAACCGACCAGAACTGGTAGTTCTACGAGGTGCAGGGCCGGATCGGTCCAGCATCTTTGGTCCGTTCCAAAGACCAACACTCCCGATGATGATCCACGATACGCTACGTTCAAGCACATTGGCGCTCGTATTGAGCTTCGCCGCGCTCGGCGGCCACGCACAATCCAACCAGATAGGCGAAGCGGTCAACGGCAGCGTTGGCGGGATCTTCGGCTCCTATCTGGTTATCTACGGTACCACAGGTCCGAGCTGTGGTGTGCTGAACTACCGCTTCACCATGACGGATCCGTCGGCAGCATGGGGTAGTACCTACGGCACCACTGCCAACTACTACTCCTTGCCAGCGGCCAAGGGCCCACAGTCGTTCAACCTGGCCTTCACCTACGCTTCGGACAATACCACCCAACCCACCTTCGATGTCTTCGTTGATGGGCAGTACTGCTCGAGCTGCGCGGCCACAGTGAATTCACATTCGGTCAGCGGCATCCCCGGAATTACCGACATTACCATCCAGGACTACATCACCATCACCCACCAGGCGGGCGATGCGTGGGGCGAGCCCAACAACGGTGTGCGCGAGTTTGGTCTGCGCTACAAGCAAGGCGGACAGCCTGTCGCGGATATCCGCTTCAAGGTGGTGTTCGTTGGCAGTGTCTTTACCAATGTGCTCGGCTACTACAACACGCCTGCATTGCCCTTGTACATCTTGCGTGACCCCCCCGGTGATGCCAGCTACAGCAGCATCACCACCACAAATGGTGCCTGCGTGGGCGAAACCCGCTCCGTTACCACCGGTGAAGCACAGAACGGATACTTCAAAGCACGCATCGGCGTGTCCTTCACCTTGGGCTTCGTCCTTACCGTTCCAGTGGAGATCTACGGCGAGGTGGGCGCGGACGTTTCCGCCTCCCAGACCGAGACCCAGAACTTCGAGAACCTGACCTGCCTGGAATCGTCCACCACCTACAGCACCAATCCGGTGGGTCCGCCCAGCGATCTGTTCATGCTTACCGCAACGCGCTACGCCTATGGTATGGCGAAGATCATCGAGCGGCCTGTGTGCGGTACCATCAACAAGACCAATTACATGGTGACGGTGCCCGTAGAGAACCTGGGCAGTTACAGCGCTACCGAGAACGACATCAGGAACGTACTGATGCCCGAGATCCAAGAAGTGCTCGAGGCACTGGATCCCGTTGCCGACAGTGTCGTCTACAAGTCCACGTTGACCCAGTTGAGCGTGTGGCAGCAGACGCTGGAC
>JANOPI010000032.1:0-10220 GCA_031421755.1 Flavobacteriales bacterium
GGCGAGCAAGGCGGTCCAACAGGCGTCGGCAGCGTCGGCCAGCGCTTTCGCCTTGTCGCGATCGATGGTGGTGCCGCTGAGCACATCGTATCCATCGCCTCGTGGCGAAAGCGGGACCAGCTGCAAGTGATCCTCGATGAAGCGCAGGACGTCCTCATCGTGTACGCTCTCGATCCGCTCAGGCCAGTAGCCGCCATCGTAGTGCAGCCGGTTCAGCCCCGGGTACACGATGCCGATGCTGTCCTGTGAGCCGCTGACCTCCACCGTACCGGGCGGATTCTCGTAGCAGAAGAGCATGCGCGCCAATTGCTCGCGATCACTGTCGGGCAGGTGCGTGCGCCAGAGCTCGACGGCCTTCTTGCGCGTGCTGCTGCTCATGCCGCTGCGATCGTTGAAGTCGTGCGTGGGTTCGATGCCGATCGTGAGCACGCTGCCCGCATGGTGCTTCGATACGAAGGGCTGATCGAGCCAGCCACCCGCCAGATCGATGCGGAATGGGATGGTGCATTCATCACGCAGCGCGGTGGTGCTGCGCGGCTTCAGCCCTTGCTGCGGTATGCGCTCAAGTACCAGGTAGCGCGCACCATGCTTCCGGCAGAGTTCCGCCTTCGCTTCGGCGTGACCGTCGCTGTTCACCACGAAGACATCCGGTTCCAGCGCTTCAAACTCTGGTACGAAATCCATCTGGCCGCTGCCGGAACCGATGTGTACCGCATGCACACAGCTCAAGGCTTCCAGCATGTACTTGCGCTCTTCCTGGTCGTTCACCGTCCACCGTCCTTTCAAGGAATGGACCGTCGCGTCGGATCCGATGCACACATGCAGTTCGCCGTGCTCCGCTGCGCCCTTCAAGAACGCCACATGCCCGCTGTGCAGCAGATCGAAGCAACCGGAGACGAATACGCGCGGGCGGGGCATCACGCAAGAATAGGACGGATCGCGAACTGTCGGGCTACTTCATCTTCGTCAATCGATCCAGCTCCGACAACAGATGCGGCATGTGGAACATGCGTGTGGCAACCGCGGATCAACAGTTGCCGATGTGCGAGCTACTCCTTCACGAACCGCACCGTCTCCACACCATCTGTCGAGGCCAACCGCACCAAGTACATGCCGGGCACCAGACCGGAGACATCCACCGCAACGCTGTTCCCCGCGTGCCGCTCCGTGCGCACAACGCGCCCCTGCGCATCGAGGAAAGTCAACACCACCGGCGATGCACTTTTGCGTTCAATGCGCACAACATCCATTGCCGGGTTCGGCACCAGCCGCGCGCTACTGCTCATCACTGGAGCGATCCCCGTATTGATCACCTGCACGATCGCTGAAGGCGCGGACACGCAGCCCAGCCCATCGGTGACGATCACGTGGTAGTTGCCCGCCTCGGCGGCGGTGATGCACGGCGAGTCGCCATCCGGAAGTGGCTGCTCGTTCAGATACCATTGCGCGCTGCCGGTGGTGTTCGTACACAGCGATCCCGCGACCTCAGTAATGGTCGGCGTGTACGGGTCCATCGGACAAGCGACCTGTGCACGGTAGATGTCGCCGTATTCGCCGCCGATCACGATGGAGCCGTCCACATACGCGGCGTCGTGGATCATCGCGTTGAAGATCTCCGGTAGAACGTTCTCCCAGGTCACGCCGCCATCCACGGACTTCACGGTCTGCCCGCTGCTGGCCACGGCATAGCCCGTGTCGTTGTCCGTGAAGAAGATGCTGCACGTGGTCTGTGGTGTGCCGCCCATCATGGTCCAGTTGTCACCGCCATCAGTGGTGCGGTAGTATTTCGTCCAGCCGTGCAGCGCATCGTTGAAGAAGACGGTGAAGCTGCCGCCCATGGGTTGCAGGGGTTCCCACGTAACACCACCGTCTATCGTGCGGAAGTTGTCGCCGTATTCGCCCACGGCGTAGCCCTGCAGGTCGTCCACGAACCAGAGGTCGCTGATGGTGATGTTGCCCACATCGAGAACGTGCGTCCAGTTCGCGCCATTGTTGGTGGTGCGGTAGATGCCGCCGAACACCGCGCCACCACCGGCGATGTGCGTGCCGCCGCCGAGGCTCCACACGCAACGGATCGCCATGTTCGGGCCGGTGCCCGTGATCCCCGTTTCAAAGTAATCCGTCGTACGCCCGAACGACCCGCTACCGCCACCGCGGCAACCGATGCCATCGCTACGGAGGTGAACGCCTAAGCCGCCGCCCGGGCCCGCCAGCCAAGAGCGGCCACCGTCCGTGGTGCGGAGCGCATTGCCGGCCACACCGACCGAACCGTTGGCGAAACTCAGCTTGTTGATCAGGTTCGCATTGGTGCCTTCGTAGAGCACGGCCCAGCTCTGCCCAGCGTTGTGGGTGACCTGTATCCGACCGTTCGTGCCGAGCAATCCGTAACCGCTCGGAGTGAGGGCCACGCTCATATGCTCGGTGCTGCCCGTTTGGATCTCGGTCCAGGTGAGGCCCCGGTCCGTGCTCCGGATCGTACGTCCCCACCAGCCGCAGGCCACGATCACATCGCCTTGTACGGACATGGCGTTCATGGAGTAGGTCGTGTTGGAGGGGATCGAATCCCAAGTAATCCCGCCATCCGTGGTGCGGATCACTTCACCAGCGCTGCCCACAGCTACGCCTTCTTGGGTATCGTAGAAATGCAGGTCCCGCATCAGCACGAGCTGGTCGAACGGGCCAACACCTTGCCAGGTCAGGCCGCCATCAGTGCTCTTCAGCATTTCGCCCGCATAACAGCTCGCGTAGCCTGTGCTGGCGTCCACGAACTGGATCGCGGTGATGTAGTTGCTCGTTCCTTGTCCGCTCTGCATCAGCGTCCAAGACACGCCCGCATCCGTGCTGCGGTAGATCTTGCCGCTCTCGGTGCCCACCCAGCCCAAGGTGTCGTTCAGGAAGAAGACGCAGTTCAAATGGCCGTAGGTCGGGTTGAACGATGCGGTCATGTTCCGGAAACCGTCCGTAGTCCTGTATACCGTTCCACTATTGCCCACGCAGATGCCGAGTTGATCATCCCACATGTGGATCGCCAACGGGTTGTTCAACAGCAGGTTTTGTCTGCGTTGCCACGTATTGCCGCTATCTTCGGTACACAGGATCGCCCCATTCGGCCGGTCAGCCGCATAGCCGATCAGGTCGCCTGCCATTACCAGATCCTCGAATTCACTGGTGGTCTTGATCGGTGTGACCAGTTCCCATTGTTGGGCGAAGAGGGATGTGAAAGAGCCTGCGAGCAGGATGATGAAGAGTGTTTTCATGAGCGGGACCAAGGTAGTTTGGGACTGATGGTACACCCGGTCGCGATCCAGGTTCAGTTCCTGTTGGAGCGAGCACATCGCGTTCAACTCCGTGCGAACGCGATCAAGGGCTTCATCGCGCCGCGATCCGCTTTGCGCAAGGCCTCGAAGTACCGCTCACGCACGTCGGGCATTTCGGTGTACGCGCCCCACGTGAAGAGCGGCGCGCCCAAAGAGGCGATCAGCAGGTCTGCGAACAGGCGTGCGTGCCTGCCATTCCCGTTGGAGAAACAATGGATGCACACCATGCGGTGCTTCACACGGATGGCCAGTTCATCCGGCGCATAGGTCGTGTTCTGCACCCAGTAGCGCGCGTCGTCCAGCAGCTGCCGCAGGTCCGTGGGGATGCGCACCGGATCCACGCCGATGTTCTTCTCCGTCTTGCGGAACAGTCCGGCCCACTTCCACACTTCGCTGTACATCTCTTTGTGGAGCCGTTTCACGAAGGTGTCGGTAAGGATGTCGACGGGCTTGAGCTTGCGTTTGTTCAACCAGATGCGCGCCCGTTGGATGTTCGCCTGCTCGTGTTCGTCAAGCTCGGCCCGTGTGTTGATCAGCGGTATGCGCAAGCCATCGATCTCATCCTGATCGAGTTTGGTTTCTCCGCCGGTGAACTCCCAGGTCAGTCCCACAACTGTTTGGGCATTTCGCGGCGCAGGTCGGCGGTTTGTTCGTCGATCGCGGCCTTCAATCGTGCATCGCTGATCGCTTGACCCTCCAGCTTCATGGTCTGATGCGTGCGCATCACGATCTCCTGTGCGAGTTGCTGTGCCTTTCGATCGATGAGCGCTCGCATGGAAGCATCCTTGGGTACGAAGGCATAGAAGAGGTCCATATCCAGCGCGTTGGCCACTTCGCGCAGGCTGTTCAGGCTGACCGTGCCTTCGGCTTCGCGCTTCTCGACCTGTCCGATGTGCTGTCGGGATACCCCCAGCCGTTTGGCTAACTGGTCCAAGCTGAATCCCAAGCCATGCCGAAGGCTCCGCAACCAACCACCTTGCGGTACACCCGCGCGGGAAGCGGGCCGCAGCGTTTCGAGCCGTTGGTCGAGCTGGTTGATGAAGAGCGCGCGCTGGTTCCGCATGTCAATTCAAAGGTTGACAAGTGAAACGCAAATGTAAACGTAAAAGTTTACAAAAGCTCGCAGTATGTCAATCTACGTGTTGACAGACCTATCCCTTCATCGCCTTCTCCACCATCCCCGTGCTGCCGATGTACAACGGGCAACGCTGGTGCAGTTCCGTCGGCTTCAGATCCAAGATGCGCGCGGCACCGTCGGTGGCCATGCCGCCAGCTTGTTCCACGATCATCGCGAGCGGGTTCGCTTCGTAGAGCAACCGCAATTTGCCTTTCGGCGATTTGGCCGTGGCCGGGTAGAGGTAGATGCCGCCCTTCAGCAGGTTGCGGTGGAAGTCAGCCACCAAGCTGCCGATGTAACGCGCGCTCATCTTCTGCTTCTTGCAGTCGTCGATGTAGGTGCGCACGCCGTCGCTGAAGTCATAATAATTGCCTTCGTTCACCGAGAAGATCTTGCCTTCGGTCGGCGTCTTCATGTCCGGATGGCTGAGGCAGAACGTACCGATGCTCGGATCCAGTGTGAAGCCGTTCACGCCGTGGCCCGTGGTGTAAACGAGCATCGTGCTGCTGCCGTAGATGATGTAGCCCGCCGCCGCCTGCGCGGTACCGGGCTGCATGAAGTCCTCCATCGTGGCCTTGTCGCCGGTACTCACGCGGCGGTAGATGCTGAAGATGGTGCCGATGCTCACGTTCACATCGATGTTGCTGCTGCCATCCAGCGGATCCATCGTCACCACGTACTTGCCGCCGTTGTCGAAGTGGACGATGTCATCGTTCTCCTCGCTGGCCACGGCACACACCATGCCCTGGCTTTTCAGCAAGCGGATGAAGAGGTCGTTCGCGTACACATCGAGCTTCTGCTGTTGCTCTCCTTGAATGTTTTCGCTGCCTTGCGCGCCGAGGATCTCTTCGGCGAGGCCTGCCTTGTTCACTTCGCGGTTCACCATTTTACCGGCCAAGCGGAAACTGGTGAGCAACTGGCTGAGTTCGCCCGTGGCGTAGGTGAACTCGTGCTGCCGTTCGGTGATGAACTCGGCGAGGGTCTTGATCTGGGCCATGGTATGCGATTAGCCGATGGGCGTATCTGTGTGTGATGACGGCGCGAAGATCGCTCACCCGTTTCTTTGTTGGATGGAAGTGACGATCCGCAAGGCCGAACTCCGGGATGTGGCGCAGATGTTAGCACTTGTGAAGGAGCTCGCCCTCTTCGAACGCGCACCCGATGAAGTCACGGTGACAATGGAACACATGCAGGAAGCGGGCTTCGGTACCGATCCGGTCTGGGTGGGCTGGGTAGCTGAAGTCGATAGTGGGATCGTCGGTATGGCCGTGTGCTACGAGCGTTACTCGACATGGAAGGGCCGTCGGCTCTACCTCGAAGACATCATCGTCACAGAGGCCGCACGTGGGCTCCGCATCGGCGAGAAGCTCTTCCGGCAATGCGCCGCGTTCGCAGTGGAGATGAACTACAGCGGCATGCTCTGGCAAGTGCTCGATTGGAACGTGGACGCGATCCGGTTCTATGACCGCTTCGGAGCGAAGTACGCCAAGGAATGGTTGAACGGTTCCTTGGAATTGGAGCAATTGAAGAACTTGGCCGCGCGATGAAGGTCTTCAAGTTCGGTGGGGCAAGCGTGAAGGATGCTGCGGGCGTGCGCAACGTGGCGAAGGTGCTGTCGCATTTCACCGATGACGACCTGCTCATCGTGGTGAGCGCGATGGGCAAGACCACGAACGCGTTGGAAGAGGTTGTGTGGGGCTATTGCGAGGGTCAGGATGTGGCCGACAACGTGGAGGCGCTTCGCAAGGCACATTCGGTCGTGCTCGCTGACGTCGCGCCGAACGACGTTGCCGCTCAGGCGGAACTGGTCCTGTACTTCCATAAGCTCAGTGTTCTTCTGCTCGAAAAACCATCAGGCGACCGCGACCGGGATTACGACCAGATCGTGGCCTATGGCGAATTGTGGAGCACGCTGATCGTGAGCGCCCACTTGCGTCATGCAGGCATCGCGAACACCTGGCTGGACGCTCGTAAGATCATCAGCACCGACGATCGGTTCCGCGAGGCGAAGGTGCACTGGGACAAACTGGAGGACAACTGCATGACGCATATGCCATCGTTCGCGTCCAGCCCCATGCGCATCGTTACGCAGGGGTTCATCGGAGCAACGGAGGAGGGCCTCACCACCACCCTCGGCCGAGAAGGGTCCGATTTCAGTGCTGCTATCCTCGCCTACGCAGTGGGATGCGAGAGCGTGACCATCTGGAAGGACGTGCCCGGTATGTTCAACGCGGATCCGAAGAAATTCCCGGATACGAAATTGCTGGAGCACATCAGCTACAAGGAAGCGATCGAGCTCAGCTACTTCGGTGCGAGCGTGATCCACCCGCGCACGTTGCAGCCGCTCCAACGCAAGAACATACCGCTCTATGTCCGCTCCTTCATGGACCTCAGCGCGAAGGGCACCACCATCAGTGCCGCCACGGACCATGATACACTGATACCCTCTTTCATCCACAAGCCCGGGCAGGTGCTCATCTCCATCACACCGCGCGACCTGTCCTTCGTGGTGGAGGAGAATCTGAGCGGGATCTTCAACACGTTCTCCAAGCACGGGGTGCGCGTGAATATGATGCAGAACAGCGCCGTGGCGTTCACCGCATGCGCGGACAACGACAACCGCGTGAAGCCGCTGGTGATGGAGCTGCGGGGTGACTACGAGGTGCGTTGGAACGAGGGCCTCGAACTGCTGACCGTCCGGCACCCGGATGAGGCCACGTTAGCGAAGCTCACCGCAGGGCGCGAGGTGCTTTTGGAGCAACGCAGCCGCACCACAGCCCGGTTCGTCCTGAAATAGCCCGCCAGAGCCGGATCGTTTACAACTCGGAGGATACTTCCGCGCGACCGTCGCTGACGAGCTTGCTTGCCCTCAGCATAGCTTCGCCGCCATGGAATTCAGTGTTGTCAAGGCGTTGGTACGGCTGGTGGTGGTTGGTGTGCTCGCTGTGCAGTGGGGCGGGATGCAGGCCCAGGACGGCAGCGCCATACAGGCCGTGGATACCATCACTGCGCTGGAAAAACGGATCGTCGTTGCTGATTCAACAGAAGATGCGGTCACTGGCGCATCGCTGCGCTTGGAATTGGCGGGCCTGGTCAAGTCCAAGCAGGGTCTGAAACTTTTGCAGGAAGCTGCGGGGTTGCTGGACACTACCACGCTGGCCCTCGAGTTGGCCATGCGCGTTCACCGGGATCTGGCGGACCGGTACACCGCACTGCATTCCAACGAGAAGGCCAACCGCGAATGGGCCGAGGTCGTGCGACTTTCGGATGTGCTGCGCGATGAAGCCGCCGCTTCGGTCGAACAAGCACTTTTCGTGAACGCCGTATCTCAGGAACGCATGGACAGCCTCACCACGGCGATCACCCTTGCCAAGGCCAACCATACGAATGCGCTGGAGCGCCTCTCAGCGGACCATACACGCCGGCAGGATCTCGCGCTCTATGCGATGGCCGGCGGCCTCCTGATGCTTGTTCTGTCCGTTGTGTTCTTCGCCGTACACATCCGCAAGCAAGGGGCGGTGCTGAAGGAGTTGCGCCAGGAAGTGACCTGGTTGCGCATGGTGACCAAGAAGGGCACAGAGCCTACTGTGGTCGCATCGTCCATCACGCCCGTGGCTCCGCTCAACGTGGAGCTGCCGGAGGTGGTGAGGCCTATTGAACAACCGGCGGCCGCTCCAGCGATCCCGTTCCGGGATCCGGAGGAGGATGCGCTGCTGCTGGCCTTGGTGCGCCGCCGAGGGGTGGAGCGCCTACAGACCCTGCGCGAAGCCCGGGCCGTTGGCGACAATGACAAGGTGGTACGGGTGGTGCATACCATGAAGCCGCAACTCGTATCGCTCGATGCGACGTACTTCCAAGAACTCTGTGGCCGGTTGGTCAGCACCGATCCGCGTACCGACCCGGCGCGCTGGGCCGAAGACCTGGATCGCTTTGAAACAGGCATGGCCCGGATGCTCGAACTGCGCGGCTGATCACTCCTCGTCGTCCAGCAAGGCGATCACCTTGTCCGGGTAGTCCGTGATGATGCCGTTCACCCCGAGCTTGATCATCTTCTTCAGGTCGCCCTTGTCGTTCACCGTCCACACAAGCGATGCGATGTCCCGCGCGTCCAGTTCATTCAGCAGTGCCTTGTCCACCAGCTCGAACGCCGGACTGTAGTGCGTAGGCGTGAACGTGAGACGCTTGAGGTTCGCTACAAGTCCGTCCGCATTGTCCACAAGCAGCGCGACAGGCATGTTCTCATCGATGGCATGAACGGCTTCCAGCACAGCGGGATCGAACGATTGGATGATCGCACGGCCTGAAATGCCGAGCGAGTCGATCTGGGCGAGCACCAGTTCGGCGAACCGCTCTGGACGGGGCTGGTAGGTGTCATAGACCAGGGGATCGCTCTTGATCTCGATGTTGTACCCCATGCCCATGGTGCCCTCCTCCATCGCCTGCTCATCGATCGCTTCCACCACTTCGCGCAAGGTGGGCTTGTGCTGGCGGCTGTTCTCTTGTGCGGGAAAATCGGGATGATGCGCGCTGCCGCAATCGAACGCTTGTGCCTCCGCCAAGGTCATGCGGTAGATATTGAATTCGTGCGCCTGATGTTCGGTGATGCTGTCGCCCTGCGGTGTGCGGCAGATGCGGTGCTCCATCCACGGTTCGTGGCTCACCAGTACTTGGCTGTCTGCGGTGATCACCACATCGAGCTCGATCCAGTCGCATCCCAACGCAGCCGCCTTCAAGAACGCGGGAACGGTATTCTCCGGTAGTAGTCCACGGCAGCCACGATGGCCATGTATCTCGGGTCGGGTCACAGGCGCGTATCCGCATCCGGCGATGAAGAGCGCGGAGGCCGTGGCAAGGTAGATGAGCTTACAGTTTCCCATCGCGAACGTCGTTCAGGATCTTGTCCGCCAGCACGTTCGCCAGCTTGAAATAACTCTCATGCGTTATGCCTGCGACGTGTGGTGAGAGCATCACACGCTCATGTTTGAAGAGGCGCTGCAGCACGAGTTGCGGTGCATCGCTGCGCAGGCCGCGCAAGGAGCGCTCCTCGAATTCCAGGGTGTCCAGGCAAGCCCCTCTCACGCGCCCATTGTCCAGCGCGTCGAGCAATGCTACCGTATCCACCAACTGACCACGCGCTGTGTTGATGAACCAGATCGGTTTCTTGCACTTCGCGAAGAACGTGCTGTCCGCATAGCGCTCCGTCTCTGGAGACAGAGGCAGATGCAAACTGATCGCATCGCTATGCGTCAGGAGGTCATCCAGGGTGGTTTCCTTTACGTTGTCCGGCGCGTAGTCGGTCAAGTACTTGTCGTAGGAGATCACCTTCACCGCGAAGCCTTGCAGCTTTTCCGCGAACGCGCTTCCCATGCGCCCGAAGCCGATGATGCCTACGGTGCTGCCATGCAGCTCATGTCCCGTGTTCTCCTTACGCCGCCATTTGCCACCGCGCACTTCGCGATCAGCGCGTGGCAAGTGGTTCATCAACGACAGCAGCATACCGACAGCGTGTTCGCCTACCGCATCGCGATTCCCCTCCGGTGAATTGTACAGCCGGATACCGCGCTGTGCGCATTCGTCTTGGTCGATGTTCTCCATGCCCGCTCCAGCACGCGCGATGAACCGCAGCTTGGGCGCATGCGTGAGCGTCCCGGCGTCCAGCATCACACGGCCACGGATCACCAGCCCTTCCGCATCATGGAACTGCGCCAAGAGCTCGTCACCCTCCCCCGCACGCCGGGTTTGCGATTGGAACTTAAAATGATGCGAAAACCCGCAACTCTCGCTGG
>JANOPI010000033.1:0-3536 GCA_031421755.1 Flavobacteriales bacterium
TGTCCTTCTTCGAAGACCCAGCCGTCAGCTACGCCGCATAGAAATGGAATCGTGCCGACTCAATAATTCCGGGCAAATTGCCTTCGACACTAAGGCACCTGTGAATCAGACCTTGTTACGTTCGGAGGGGACGAGTAGCACAGCGAGCACAGTCAATCTGGCGACAACTCAGACTCCAGAAAAATCGTTCTGGAAGTCACCGGCCTGGGACTTCATCAGTAAGCTGCTGATTGCCTTAACTGTGCTCGCCGTCGGCTGGTTGGCTAAGAAGTTGCTTACCGGGTCATGGGTCTGATAATCCCCCTGTAGCCCCTCCTTGTCGCAACTCTACACTTGCTGCGATAGATCTCCGAAGAGGACTGAGCGGGACTGCAGGTGAACCAAAGTCGCAACAGGCTTAGGACCTAGAACACTTATCGGCACTTGCGGTCCCCTCGGATCTGAGGCTCAGATAGAATGACAGGCGTAGTGGCCTACTAGAGTTGTCGAGTTCAGGATCCGTGCTCAGCCCCCTAGGGATCATGTGTGTAACCCCAAAAGTAATCGTAGCATGAAACACTGGATGGGCATTGATGTGAGCCGTGCCACGCTGGAAGTGGCGCTGCTGGATAACCACGGAGTGCGCGTGGGTACGGCGAGCGTGAAGAACGAACGCAAGGCCGTGACAAGTCTGCTTAAACGGTGGACGAAGGAGTTGGGCGTGGACCAGGAACGGCTGTTGATCTGTCTGGAACCGACAAGCCACTACTCCAACGGCCTGCTTCGTTGGCTGGTGGAAGCGGGCATGCGTGTGTGGCTGGCACACCCTAGCGACATTCAATACAGCATTGGTAATCCACGGGGCAAGAGCGATAAAGTGGATGCGCTACGCATTGCGGACTATGCCAGGAGGTTCCAAGACAAGGCGACCTTGTTCACCCCCGATCGCTTGAAGTACACTGGTCTGCGGCAGTTGATCACACGGCGCAACCAGCTGGTGCGCGATCGTGTGAAACACCAGAAGCAACTGGCCGATCTGAACCGCTGTGCGGAAGAGCGTCTGCAAGCGATGTTCGCTCGCTTCGATAGGCGGCAGTTGCGGTTGTTGGAGAAGCTGATCGCGGAAGTCGATGGGATGATCCTTGAAGCGATCAAAGCCGAACCCGAACTCTATCGCCTGTACAAGCTGATCCTTACAGTTCCCGGGGTTGGGCCGGTCTTGGATGCGAACCTGCTGGCCATCACCGAAGGCTTCACTCGCTTCAGGAAGGCCAGAGCGTTGAGCTGCCACGCGGGGGCGGCACCCTATGAACACTCTTCAGGCACATCGGTACGCGGTCGTAAGCGCGTCTCACCGAAGGCCAATCAAGGACTCAAGACTCTGCTCCACATCTCCGCGCTCGGTACGATCACCCGCGACGGCGAGTTGAAGGACTACTGGTTACGCAAACTCGCGGAGGGCAAGCACAAGATGTCCATCCTGAATGCTATCCGCAACAAGATCATCCACCGTGTTTGTTCCGTGGTGGATCGCGGGGAACCGTACACCGTCAACTACCCCTTGCAAATGGGATAGAATAAGTGTTCCCGCCCAACACATGACCCACTTCGGCGCGAGACTTCCGGGGGGCCGCGCCCAGCGCGGACAGACGGGCGTCTCGTGGCCTTCTCCGCAAGTGATTGAGGTACGTGCCGATCACAGTTCCGCCAGGTTGAGCATCGCCAACCCGTACGCGGCTGAAAGCAATAGGCCACAGGATCGGCGTTGATCATGTTCAACCACTCGGCGCGTACACGGGCGAAACACGGACCGTAAACCTATCTTGGGACAGCGATCAAAAACTGTAACCTTGTTTCAGGTCGGGTCAGTTCGATCGCGAACGACGGCCAAAGCATTCTTAACGAAGCAACATCAAGGACCTTTTCATGAGCGCGGAGCATAACCAAGCATTGATGACCCGTCGGATGCCCGCGATCACGACGTGGGCGAGTGGTTCGCTCCTTTCACTGGCCTCGCTGGCGCAGACCGTAGAACCACATTGGTGGACCCCCGACAACGTGGTGTCCAGTATTGTGGTGGATGAACCCCACAACGCAGTCTACTTGGGCGGGGGATTCATGAGGGTCGGGCCGCCAACACCGAATGGATGCGCTTTATCGAAGAGTGATGCCAGCCCTGCTTTGACCTTCGCGCGGCCTAACGCAATTGTAATGCAAGCGATACCCGCCGCCGACGGGGGATGGTACGTGCGCGGTGGGTTTGACCACGTCGGTGCACAGGCCAGAACAGGTATCGCCTTATTGAACGCTGACGGCAGCTTGGATCCCTGGGCTCCGCAAGTGGAAAGTGTAACCCATATGCTGCTCGTGGGCAACACGCTGTACTTGGCAGGGGCTTTCCTTACGGTGAATGGCCAACCCCGCGAACAGCTGGCTGCCGTGAATGCCACCACCGGCGCATTACTGGCTTGGAACCCGAGCGCCACCGGTACTCCCACCTCCCTTTGTTACACCAACGGCGCTATCTACGTGTCCGGGTATTTCACCGAACTGAACGGACAGCCCAGGCCGGGCTTGGGGGCGATCGATGCCGTTACGGGTGCGCTACTGCCTTGGGCACCGCAGCTGGGAGGGGCCAGCCTCCAGGTGCTCGCTGACGGGGACACGGTTTATGTGAGCGGGGAGTTTGGCACGGTTGGCGGACAATTGAACGTGGGGCTCGTGGCAGTCGATGCCACTATCGACTCCACCATCCATTGGGCCTTGCCGGTCACCCCAGGCGCAATCACCGTCATGGAGAAACAGGGCGGCACCCTTTACGTAGGCGGCCAGTTCAACAACATAGCTGGCACCGGGCGGAATTATTTGGCTGCTATCCACAGCAACGATGGGTCTGTAACCGCATGGGACCCTGATGCGGATTGGATCGTGAACGATATTGCACTGGAAGGCGATACGATCTGGGTGACGGGCTCTTTCAATGTGGTGCATGGCCTTGCACGCAAGGGAGTGGTGAAATTGGAACGGAACAGCGGCATTCCCTATGACTGGGCGGTGAGTCCTTCGGGGATGCCCTTCTGCGTTGCCCCCAACGCGGGTGCGCAGGTATACGTCGGAGGGGAATGGTCCATCATCACCGGCATTGACCGTCACGGATTTGTCGCGCTTGACATGTCGACGGGGCAACCGACGGATTGGGATCCGATGTTCACGGGAGCGATACGATCCATGGTGCTGAGGGACAGCTTGCTTTACCTGGGCGGCACCTTCACAACGGTCGATGACCAGGACCGGTCCCACTTGGCCGGCCTGAACACCAACAGCCACCAGCTCACCGATTGGGATCCTCAAGCGAACAATTGGGTGTATTGCATGACATCTGCAGACGACCATCTCATCGTGGGCGGCGATTTCACAGCCATCAATGGGCAGTCCCACCAGCGCTTGGCGAAAGTGAGTGGCAGCACGGGCCTACCAGAACCTTGGGCACCAACCGTGAACAATACGGTCAGGGACGTGGCGGTTCATGGCTCAAAGGCCTACATCATGGGGTTGTT
>JANOPI010000034.1:0-2026 GCA_031421755.1 Flavobacteriales bacterium
AAAACCCGAGTCAAACTTTTTGTGCTGCTTTTCCAACATTTCAATTGCAGCTTTTCCAGCATCCTCTATTTCTCCGCTCATGAGCAATGCAGAGACACTGGCACGCCGCGAACGGCAGGTCATGGAAATCCTCTATCGGAAGAGCGAGGCCACGGCGCAGGAGGTGATGGACGAAATGGCGGATCCCCCGACCTACTCCGCGGTGCGCGCCTTGCTGGCCACGATGATGGAGAAGGGCCTCGTTTCCCACCGCAAGGACTCCCGCCGCTACGTTTACCGCCCCGAAGTCCCCGAGAAAAAGGCCAAGCGCTCCGCTCTCAAGCAACTCCTCTCCACCTTCTTCGAAGGCAGTCCCGAAAAGCTCGTCGCCGCCCTCCTCGACCCCAAAGACCAGCAGCTCAGCCAGGACGAGATCGCCAAAATCCGCAGCCTAATCCACAAGAAGTAAGCGTCCGCCCTCAGACTTCCTGTTTCCTGTTTCCTGTTTCCTGTCTCCTGTCTCCTGTCTCCTGTCTCCTGTCTCCTGTCTCCTGTCTCCCGTCTCCCGTCTCCTGTCTCCTGTCTCCTGTCTCCCGTCTCCCGTCTCCTGTCTCCTGTCTCAGCGTTTCAGCTTTTCCAAATGCTCTCCACCGCCATCGCCTTCTCCCTCATCGCCACCGCCGCCGTCTGGCTCGCGGGTCGGCGCGATGCGGCGCGCGATCCGCGGCTGACCCTGCTCGCACTCGGCTTGCTCGCGGTCTTCCCGCTGCTGTTCTTCCTTCCAAAGGCCCCGCTGCTGCCTCCCGGTGATTTCAAGCCAAGCTCCCCCGCCCTTTCGCTCTGGCTGCCGTGGCTCTGGGCGACGGGCGTGGCGATCGCCTCCATCCGCCTCTTCGTCGCCCTCGGCGTGCTGATCCGCTGGCGCAGGAAGTCGGAACGGATCGAGCTGCGCGACGGCATCGACCTCCGACTCCTGCCCGGGCTCGCCGGTCCCGTCGCGGCCGGGATCTTCAAACCGGTGATCTTCGTACCGGAAACCTGGCATCACTGGACCGCCGAAGTCCGAGAAGCCGTGCTGGCCCACGAAACGAAACACCACCAGCGCCGCGATCCCCTCTGGCGGGCGGTCGGTGCCGCTGCCTGCGCCCTGCATTGGTTCAATCCCTTCGTCTGGTGGATGGCCCGCCGCCTCGCGGAACAATGCGAGTTCGCCTGCGACGAAGCCTTGCTGGCCGAAGGCATGCCGGCCGACCGCTACGCCAACGTGCTATGCGACCTCGCGGCCCCCGCCCATTCCCCGGCCACCGCGCTGGCGATGGCCCACGAAAGCGGCTTGGAAGCGCGGGTTCGCCGGATGTTCTCCGACTCCCCCCGCGGCTCGGCCTTCGCGCTCGCGGCGCTGCTCCTTCTAACCACGCTGACCGCCGTGGCCTTGGCCGTAGTGAAGCGCGCCGACCCGCCTGCCAAGCCGGCGATCCCGATGGAGGAAATCCAGCTCCGCCTGGATGCCGATCCGTTCCCGGGGAACTGATTGCCGGTCCCGGCTGCGAGGCCTCGCGCGACAGCGCTTGCCCCCTTCGGCAAGACCCTGCATGTGCTGAAACTCTTATGACTCCTCAAGGTATGGTCAGGAGCGAAGAACCGAGCTTGAGACGGGTGATCAACCCCACTATCAGTAGAAATTGTTCAGATCATGAAACACATCGCTACGATTCTCACCACCGCCCTTGTCGCCATCACCGGCGCGGATGCGAAGCCAATCAAAGTCTTCATCCTCGCCGGACAGTCGAACATGGAAGGGCCGGCGAACGTCAGCACCTTCGAATACATCGGCGACGACCCCGCCACCGCGCCCCTGCTCAAGATGATGCGCGGAGCCGATGGGAAACCCGCCACCAGCGATGGAGCCTGGATTTCCTATCTCACCGGTGCCGGCGAGAAAAATTTCACCCTCAACGGCAAACTCACCGCAGGCTACGGCTCGATGTGGGGGATGGATCCCGCCAAGCCCGGCGACAAGATCGGCCCGGAGTTCACCTTCGGTCTC
>JANOPI010000035.1:0-4836 GCA_031421755.1 Flavobacteriales bacterium
CCCCCCGCCCCCCTCCCCCCCCCCTCGGGTGGGGCGGGGTTTAATTTTATATTTTATCGGCGGGGCGGCCCACCCCCCCCCCACGCCTTTCAAACCAGTCTGTCATGCCGGGCCTGACCCGCCCTTCGGGCTGGCATCGCGGAAGGTCAGCTCATTCCAGCCACACCACGCCTTCTTTCGGGTACTTCACCGAGTACGTGAACACCAACTGCGCGGTGGTCCGTGGATCGAGCGTCTTTTTCCATGTCAGGAAGCCCTTGTCCTCGTGTACCTGCGCGGCGCTGCTCTCCAGCAATTCCACTTCGATCTCGCTGCGCGTGGCCACGGGGAACTGATCGGTGATGATGAGGTCCACCGACTGTGCCTTGTTGTTGCGCACTGCCAGTTCCCAACTGATGCTGTCCGTTCGTTTGTTGCCCGCGGTCTGCTTCTGGCTGAAGTCCTTCCGCTTGGTGCGCTGAACGCTCACTCCCTTGTCGCGGCCGAGTGAGAGGTCCAACGTGTCTCCAGCAACTGACAGGTCGAGCTCGCTCTCACCCACATACGTTCCTTCGAAGTAGATGTGCGCGGGGCCGGGCAGCAGGTTCAGCGCTTCCCAACCGGTCACCTTCGCGAAGAGGAACGCGTCGAGGTCGAGCTTCGGCGTACAGTAATAGCGGTACTGCGCGGTGAGCTGCTGCTCCTGTACGCCCACGCTGTGGTTCTGTCCATCGCTGGGTATCGTGTACGGCACCTTGATCGCGAACTCGAAGTTGGTGGCGCGTTCGATCACGGTCTGGCCGAGAGCGGCGTCCGCATTGATATTGATGACACCTCCGCTGACATCACCATAGTTCGCCGCAACCCCACCGGTCGCGACTTTCACGCCATCGATGTAGTAGTAACTTTCTTCTGAATGGCTGCCTCGGTAGTCGGTGTCCACTGATCCGCCGATCGCGGGGATCCGCTGGATGTGGCCAGGGGTGAGCCTGGAGACGTTGGCCGACTTGCGCTCTGCGATGACGATCTCACTGAGTTCTGTGAGCGCTGGCGTTAGTGGCTGGTTGATCGTACCCGCGAACACCGGTGTCCCCTGCGTCTTGTAACCGACGTAACTGAAACGCAGCTCATGCCCGTTCTCTGGTATGGCGATCGCGTAGTATCCATCGAAGTCCGTGGTGGTGCCGTTGATCATGTTCCCACTCGCGTCGACGAGCTGGATGTTCACGAAGGGCAGGGGCTCACCGGTCTTCTCATCGCGCACGATGCCGCGCACATCGCGGATGCCGGGTTGGAACGCGTGCGCTTTCGGTGGTGCTACCGGTCGAGTACGGGCACCGAAGTCCAACAACCAGGTGGAGAGCAGTGGCATCATTGCGCCTTTGTTCGGGTCGCCGGAGCTGAGCGAGAGCGCCACGTCTTTCCATTCTTCACCGGTGCTCTGGTACACGAGCGCTTTGTAGGAGAGATCAAGCGGTCGGCTGATGTCGGTAACACGGATGTCGTAACTAGGGCTCCAACCAGCGGACTTCACGAGGTACTTCAGCGTGAGCTTCGCTTCCACGGCGCTGGTGCATGTGACTTCCACCACCACTTCGCTCGTGGGCCTCGGCTTCTTGCCTTTCAGCTGAACGAGCTGTTGGCGGAGCTTGGTCAACTGATCGCTCAAGTCGTTGGCGCGTGCTTGTTTCGTCAGTGTGCTGAGTGCGATGGTTTCGATCCGCTGCTGCATGTATTCGTTCATCTGCCGCAGCTCTTCCATGGAAACACCCTTGTCACCGCCGAAGAGGTCGTTCTTGCTCAGCCGCGTTTCCTCCTTGCGCATCAGGTCCAGCAGTGTGTTCTCCTTCGCGAAGTCGGCTTCCATCGCCTTGATGCTCGCCTCGAGCTCCTTCACTTCCGTGCGGTCCTGCTTCTCTTCCGCGTGGTTCAAACGATGTGTCACGCCCAGTATCGTGAACGCGCCTTGACCATTGACCTGGATGTTCGTGGGATCGACCTCTTCGCTCAGTTTGGTGAACACGAGCGTTGATGTCCCGATGACCAAACTCGTTTTTACCGTACGTGTGACCTCGGCCCCGCTGAGGAAGACTTTCACCGAACTGATGGTGGAAATGACGGGCAGATCTTTCGCGAAAAGGAGGGTAGCGCACGCGACGAGCGCCGCGCAGGAGAACAGGCGATGGAGCATGTGGTGGATGTGTTGATGAAGAAGGGATGCATGGGCTGACGCGAATGCACAACGCGGATCCCGGCATCACAACACGTGTGGCACGGACTGATCAATGAGCGGAGCGAACGGTCAGTTGGCGGTTCTTCGCGAACGAGCAACGGTGAGGCGACCAAGACCCATCACGAAGAGCAAAAGCAACCACGGGTACATCGGCACGAGGTAGCGCCCTTCGCACAGGCGCAGCACCCACGGAACAATGAGAACGCCGAGGAGCGTGAGCGCGCCGAGCCAAGCGATCAACCGCTCTCGACGCCAGCGGAGAAGCGTGCGTACGGCAGCTAACAGTCCACCGATCAAGATGATCCAGTGCATGATCGCGTCCAGCGCCCGTATCGGTGGAGCCATCCATGCGATCGCGTTGGGTGGGGTATGGAAGAGCGGACCGGATCCTGCGCGGTTGAAGAAGAGTGCGGTCAACCGGAGCCGTGAGCCTACGGCGTGCTGCCAAGCGGCATCATCGGAATAATACCGGACGAAGCGATCGCTGCGCGCATTCATCAGGCGGAAGAGCGCAATGCGTTCTTCACCGGTGGTGCGCCCATCACTCCAGCGCAGCATGTCGTTCGCCCAAGCGTGCAAGCTGTCTTCAGTGATGCGTTCGCACAACGCGAAGTCGGGCATCACCACGTTCGTGTCGATGCGCGGCCCTTGCCGTCCGAGCGGCCCTTCACGCATGTTGAACCAGCGGATGTGCGCGCTCGGGTCCCAGTGGATGTAGTTGCCGCCCGTGGCTTGGAGAAAGCGCATCAAGGGATGCATCGGCGAGGAGAGGAGTTCGGGCGTGATCACACCACGGCTCAGCGGGGCGAGTTCGCCATGCATGATCGCGTTGCGTCGCATCCACCATCCATCAGCAAGCAAGAAGGGCGAGAGAAGAAGGGCGATAGCGATAGCGCGTTCACGCCAACTGGTGCGGGTGATGGCCAGGACGCTCACCGCGAGCATGAGCAACCAGACGAGCTGGACAGGTCGCAGGAAAACGGCCCACGTCATCCATGCGCCGCTCCAGAGCAGCAGGGAACGCGATCCGCTCCGGTGGTACACGATCCATGCGTGCGTTCCGAAGATCATCGCGCTGCAACAGAAGCTCTCGGTGAACCAGTAGACGTCGTACACCGCCACGCGCGGGAATGCCGCGAACGCGCAACAGATGACGTATTGCACCCAGCGCTGCGCGCCGAGCAAGCGGGCACAGCGGGCCAGCACGACTACGCTCACCACGCCGAGCAGCCACTGCGCGAAGACGATCGCTGTGCCCGCTCCCTGCGGCGTGGTATACAGGCGGAAGAGCAGGTACGGCAGGCCATAGCCGGGCATGCGATGGTCCGGTCGGTAGCTGTTTCCGGAGAGAAAGGAGTCGATCGGCACGAAGTAGCCGGACGTGTCACCGGTCTCTTCGCCCCAACCGTACCAAGCGCCGTGCAGGCCGTGCTCGTGCAGGAATACATGGAAGAGCGCACCGCGCACCAGCACGGCGATGGCGAACCACATCCACGTGTCGCGCTGCGTCAACCATCGCCACCACATGCGTGCGAAGATGGTGCCTGTTGTGTCGCGCTCACTCCTCTTGGCGGATGAGCGTGTTGTTGGTCAGAGTCCCGACTTCACCACGGGGATGGACCGCACGCCGTTTTGACCCACCGCGCGCAAGGTGTAGTGGCCCGGCGGAATGGTAGCCGGTACCCGCAGCACGGTGCGACCCTGGCCGGATGCTGTCGCGGGCAGCACTACCACTGATCGCCCGAGCGCGTCGATCAGCGACCATCGTGTATCGTCGAGCGCGGACATCTCCACGTTGATGCGGTCGCTGAAGGGGTTCGGGTAAGCGAGGGGCTGATCGGATCGGCGTTCATCAGCAACACTCACATGGGAGCATAGTCCGGGGATGTTATCATCGAGCCATTGCCAGCGGGCGTGCATCCAGTCCTTCAGTTCGGTGATCTCACCGGCGTAGGTTGTGGGCAGCGGCTCGGGATTGGGCCAGACCCACGAGCCCAGGATCGGGTAGAGGGCGAAGTTGTGCTGCTGGCCGACGGCGAGGTGGCTGGCCATGCTGTCGCACCAAGCGTCGAGGCGGGGAATGCCGAACACGTTGTCGCGCAGCGCTTCCCAACGGCACCGCAGGCTGTCCGTGAATGTCGGGTCTTCCAAGAAGCGGTCCCACCAGAAGGGCGGCAGTTCGCTTGCGCCGCCGCAAACGTCGGCGATCTGCCAGGCCCAGCCTTCCACCGTACTTCCATCGCAGTAATCCGCGTTGGCGAAGGCGAGGTCGAAATCCCAGAGCGGCCCGATCATGAGCTTGCCGCCATTGCTGTCCTTGTCCTTGTGGAGGAAGGTGCTCAAACGGTATCCGTCCACGTTGCGCGCGAACTCGTGTACCAGGAAGAAGTCGATGGCCGATGGAACGTCGAGGAAATTGCGATAGCCGACGAGCGTGTCCAGGAAATCGTCACCGTTGAGCGCGTATTCGAAACTGTCGGTGTAAGCCTCGATGTAAGCTGTCTGCTGCGGCAGCGGTTCGTTCGGGTAGTCCAGAATGAACGCGACGGTCTGGTCCGCATTGGCGTTCGGCGGGCCGAATTCACTGGTCCAATAGGTATCCATACCCTGCACCCTGTCGATCT
>JANOPI010000036.1:0-10104 GCA_031421755.1 Flavobacteriales bacterium
GCACCACCACGAGCGACTTCCGCAGCGCTTGACCTTTGGAAGTGCCCGCCGCATTGGCCTTCAGCACCACCGCCGGTTGGAAGCTCGACAGGAAGAAAGCCGGATAGATGCCGCTGACCAGACCGAGCAGCATCGCGATGCCCAGCACGCCCGGTGCCAGCATCATGGGCAACGGGATCGTCTCACCCGCGAGCTGATCGAACGCAGGCATCACCAACTTGATCAAAAGCAGTGCGAGCAACGCCGCGATCAAGCTCATCCCCACACTCTCTGCGAGGAACTGACCGATCAACTGCCCGCGCGTGGCACCATTCGTCTTGCGCACACCCACCTCGCGTGCCCGGTGCGCACTGCGTGCCGTGGCGAGGTTCATGAAGTTCACACCCGCCAGCACGATGATGAAGAACCCGATCGCCCACAGGATGTGTACGCTGCCCTTGTCGCCGTTCTGGCGCATCTCGAAGTCCAGCTTCGAGGTGAGGTGGATGTCGTTCAGCGGCTGTAGTTCGTGTCCTATCTGGTTCTTCAGGAAGTCGGGGTAGTATTTCTGAATGAAGTCCGGGAAGATCCTGTTCACTTCCGCCTTGCTGATGCCTTCCTTCAGGCGCACGTACGTCCAGCACGGGTTCCACACCCAGTTTTTCTTCTCGATGTTCTTCCAGAATTGGGTGATGGTGTTGAAGCTCACCAGCCCGGTGAACCGGATGTGCGAGTTGCGCGGGATCACACCCAAGATACCCGTCACCTGCACGTCCATCGAATTGTCCCATTTCATCAACTGGCCCATCGGGTCGGCATCGCCGAAGTACTTCTTGGCCAATTCCTGCGAGAGCACGATGCTGCCGGGCCTGGTGAGCGCCGTCTTCGGATCGCCAACGAGCAACGGGTAGTTGAAGAGGTCGAACACCGTACTGTCCACCAGGTAGAGGCCGCTCTCGGTGAACATCTTGTCCGTGCTCAAGCTGTCGCCCACCTTCAGTGTGTGCTGCGGGTCCTGGAAATCGAACCAGCGGCAGTACCGCTCGATCAGCTCCGGATGATCGCTGTACAAGGTCGGTCCGAGCCCGAACACCATGCTGCTCGAATGCTCGCCTTGTCCCTCCATTTCAATTTCACCCACCACCCGGTACACGCGTTCGTTGTTCGGAACGAAACGGTCGAATCCGCGCTGATACCGCACGTACAGTCCGATGAGCGCGAAGCACGCGATGCCTGTGGCCAGGCCCAACAGGTTGATCAGGGTGTAGAGCTTCTGCTTCCACAGGTTGCGGAAGCTGACGAGGAGTAGATCCTTCAGCATGGTAACGACAAGGGGAGGCAAGGTGCTTCGACCTGTCGCATTACCAATGATCTTGGTGCGCTGGAGTTCCCGAAGTGATAAGCGGTTGAGGCCCGGGAACGACAAAGCCCCCGATCGATCGGAGGGCTTCGCTGCTTGTACCCGGTGGAGGCCCAAGAACGACAAAGCCCCCCGATCACTCGGAGGGCTTCGTTTCTTGTAACCGTTGGAGGCTTAAGCCTTCGACACGTTCACTGCGTTAGGGCCTTTTGGGCTCTGCTCAACTTCATAGGTAACCTTGTCACCTTCGAAGAGGGCAACACGGGTGCCGGTCTTGTGGACAAAGAGGTCCTTGCCTCCCTCGTCCGGGGTGATGAAACCGAAACCTTTCTCCGTGTTGAAGAACTTAACTGTACCGCTTGACATGTACTGACTGGTAATGTGTCCACCCTTCGGTGAACTTGTTGTAACCCGGCAAAAGCACCGGGGAATTGGGTCAAAGATAGGCAGTTTCGCCGATCGGTCCGACGAAAACACAAATTCAGGCTTACGGTGGGGTGGGAGTGACCTGTGTAGATGATCGCCGGATGGGAGTCAGGGCGGTCCTCAGCCTCATTCGTACCGCAGAGCTCGCACCGGATCAGCCACTGCCGCGCGGTACGCCTGCACCGTTACCGTGATCACCGTGACCATGAACGTGATGACCAAGCCCGCCAGGTAAAGCACCGGTGATATGTTCGTATGGTAGGCGAAGGTCTCCAGCCAGCGGCCGATCGCGTAGTAGGCCAAGGGGAAGGCGGCCAGCAGGGATAGCCCGAGGAGCAGGACGAATTCAGTGTTCAAGCGGCGAACGATGTCGGACAATGGCGCGCCCATCACTCGCCGGATGCCGATCTCCCGCGTGCGCTGCCGTGCGGTGACGTAGGCCAGGCCGTAAAGTCCCATCACGGTGAGGAGGATGGTGAGTACGGCGAACGCGCTGAATACCCGATAGAGCTTGTCTTCGGCCTGGTAGAGGTCGGCGATGCTGGCAGTGAGAAAGGTCGCGTCCCAGTCGTCGTTCGGGCGCAACTCCTCCCACCGGCGTCGAAGGGTGGCCAGTTGACCGGCGACGTCGCCCGCGGCCAAGCGCAACACGAGGTTCTGTGCACCGTAGCGCTGGCTGCTCTGGAACATCACCAACGGTTCGATCGGCGTGTGCAGGCTCGTGTAGTGGAAGTCCTTCACCACACCGATCACGGCCAACTGCTGCCCGGTGGTATCCCCCGGGATGGTGATCTTTTCCGAAAGCGGATCGGTCCAGCCGAAGGCCTTCACGGCGCGTTCGTTCACCATCACGGCGTTCTCCGCGTCGCTGGGGATCTTCGGATCGAAGTAGCGGCCTGCCACGAGGTCCACCCCCAGCAACGCAGGGAAGTCCGCATCGGCGGTCATCACCGGCATGGGCTTGTCGATGCGCCCCTCCGCCGTGTTCACCTGGAGCACCCAGCGGCCGCTGCCCTGGCCGGGCAGGTTCTGCGTGTAGGCACCACCGCTCACGAAGCTCTCGCGCATCATTTCGGTCTTCAACGGGCGCAACGCATCCCACGCGAGCGTGTCTTCGCCACGCGGCAACGGCATCCCGATGCTCAGGAGATTCTCCTTGCGGAAGCCCATGTCCGTGGTGCGCAACCAGTGCAACTGCGCGAACACTGCGAGCGTGCCGGTGACCATGAAGAGCGCGATGACGAATTGCGCGCACATGAGCACCTTGCGCACGCGCCCCTTGCCCGCCCCGCTCACCGCGCCATCCTTCAACAGGAGCTGTGGTGAGAAGCGCGAAAGGAAGAACGCCGGGTAGCTGCCGGCCAGCACACCTATCGTGAGCACGATCAGGAGAAGCACCCCCGCGAAACTCCCGCGAAACAGGTAGCTCATGCCGATGTCCTTTCCCGTTAGGCCATTGAAGGCGGGCAACGCCAGCCACAGCAGCACAAGCGCCACCGCGATGCCGATCAGGGCGATCATCACGCTACCGCCAATGAACTGCGCCACCAGCTGCCAGCGCTGTGCGCCGCTCACTTTGCGCAAGGCCACTTCCTTCGCGCGGCGCGTGGCATCCGCGGTGCTCATGTTGATGTAATTGATGCACGCGATGCCCAGGATCAGGATCGCCACCAGGGCGAACAGGGTCACGTACGCCTTGTTGCCCTTCTTGGGCGTGTCGTAGATCAGGTCATTGTTGAAGTGTACTTCGCGCAGCGGCTCCAAGTTGAAGGTGATCTTCCCGTGGAAGTCGCTGCCGCCCCATTCCGGGAGGATGTACTTCATGACGAACGCGTCCATTTTCGCTTGGAAGTCCTGAGCGCTCACACTGGGACCGAGCACCAGGTAGTTGAGACTGCTGTTGTTCCCCCAACTCTGTCCCAGTTCTTCTTTCGCTTGGGGCGGCATGCCCAACCGGCTCATGAAAACACCCAGCGGGATGTGCGTGTTCCCGCGCTTCTCATCGATCACGCCGGCCACCCTCAATGTGCGGCCGTTGCGTTCCACCAGCTTTCCCAGGGGATCGTCCGCACCGAACATCCGCATCGCCATCTCCTGCGTGATCACGATGTTGTCCGGTTCATCCAGCGCTTCCGGCCCACCCTTCACCCATGTGAGATCGAAGACACGGAAGGTGCTGGTGTCGGCGTTGTAGCCGTCCTCGGCCACGTACGATCCACCCTCGTAGGTGAGGGTCGTCTGGCCGAGCTGGTAGAGTGAAACGCCGCTCTCGATGTCCGGATATTCCTTCAGCAGCGCCTCCACGATCGGAAAGGGCGTGATACCGAAATCATCCTGGGTATCGCCGAACTGGTAGTGCGCCTGGATGCGGTAGATGCGGTCGGCTTTCCGGTGGTGTGCATCGAAGCTCAGCTCATCCTGCACGTAGATGTGGATGAGCATGCACGCCACGATGCCCAGCGCCAGCCCGATGATGTTCAGCGACGCGAACAACTTGTCGCGTTTCAATGTGCGCCAAGCGATGAGGAGGTAGTTGCTGAGCATCGGCGGTGGGGGATGGACGGAATGCGGATCGCGCCGTGGATCCGCGCGGCAAGGTGGCCCGCCCACGGCACGCTGCGTTCCCACGTGTGCGTTGGCGTTGGTGGGGTGACGGATGGTTGGATCGTGCCGACACATCCGGGCTGGCGGGACATTCAGTCCACCTCGGCGCCGTGCCTGACCTTTGCGCCATGTCCAGTGTGAACGAGACCGAGCGTGTGCGCGCCCATAAAGTGCTGGTGGACCTGTTGCAAATGGCCTATTCGGCGGAGAAGGCGGCCGCGTTCGCCTATCAGGGCCATGCGGGTTCTATAAAGGATCCCGCGGACAAGGCCGCCATCCACCAGATCGAACTCGATGAGTGGGGCCACCGCCATGAGGTGCTTACGATCATGCGGCAGTACGACATCGCCGTATCCACGTGGTATGAATTCCGCTTCCATGTGATCGGCAAGGTGATCTCCGGGTCCTGCTACATCATCGGCTGGTTCATGCCGTTCTACTTCGCCGGGCGCCTGGAAAGCGGCAACGTCTGCGAGTACTTCCGCCTCATCCATTACTTCCATCAGGTCGGTATCACCGCGCATGATCAGGTGCTCTATGACATGGGCATCCGCGAGAAGGAGCATGAGGTCTATTTCCTGGAACGCATCAGGAACCGCAAGCTGCTCGCATTCTTCGAGCGCATCTTCGCCTGGGGAGCGAGGAAGAGCTTCAACGATGTGGACCTCGAGAAGAAGTTCACCGTGAAGGAGTCCGAAGCCTATTGCAGGAAGTAGCGGTGGCTTGAATGTTCGACCCGATCCGTAGCAGGTACCTGCGGTGCATGCCTCAGCCCTGTAATGATGCCATACTGGTCCGTTTCAGCGTCACCAGCCGATAGGTCACGCTCAAACAACCTCCGCCCGCCGGTTTGAACCCGGTGTTGAGCAGGTACACGTTCGGCTTCAACGCGATATTCAACGGATAGCCGATATACCCGATGCTCGGTACCAACACCAGGCTCCCTTCCCCCAGGTCCGTGAAGTACGCCAGTTCAACGCCGAACGAGATGAGCATGGAGACCTGTGCGCCAATGCGCGGGGAAAGGATAGGCGTACTGCCGGAAAACCCGAACAAGGTGCTCGCGTACATGGACCACGAGTCCATGTGCCTCCCGCCGCCAGCACCTTTCACAAGGCCCAGCGCCGCGAAGTGGATGGGCGCGTGGTGTTCAGGATCGATCTCCTTGCTGTAGCCGACCAGGAGACCCAACTCTGGCCGCATGTCGAAGCGAGGGGAACGAAGGGTGTCCTGCCCATGCGCGATGCAAGTGCTCAAGAGCAGTGCTGTCCACACCGTGTGGAACGTCATGCTGCCAGTAACGTTGCCAAGCCAGAGATGGTATCGCCGGTACCTGACGTTTTTCCGATCCTGGTCCGCTGATCCCCAGCGGCAGTGCCATGGTTCAAACCCGAGGCCCCACGTACTTCTGGATGAAGCTGTCGATGGCTTCGTGCTCCATGTTCGGGAACGCGATGTACGCCTTCTGCCGCATCCGCTCGATCACGGAGGCGACGAACACCGTACCGCCGACCCCGTTTCGCGCCTCCGCCAACTTGCGGTCCTTTAATTCCATGTTCTGCAACCAGCTCATCACCGCGTCATGCTCGGCGTTCGCCGGGTCGGTCCTGCGCTCGTTCATGGATGAGCCCTATTCTGGGGTCAACGCTTCCGTGGCCGGTTTGGGGGCTGGGCCCTCCTTGCGCGCAGGCATGCGGTCAGCTGCCCGGTTGAAGGTCCAGTCATACTTCCCTCCGCTGCGCGGGAAAGCCTTGCACTGGGGGATCAGGTTCAGCATGTTCGCCTTCACCAACTTCACCAGGAAGGCCCGGAAATGCTTGCCCTTCTCGTTATCCCGTTCCACCAGGCCACCCGCCGCCAGCATGGGGTACAGATCCTCACTGCGGACGTTCACCGCTTGCCCGGCTGAAAGGAACTGTTCAATGCTCTTGCTGATGCGCAGCGCTTGTTGGATCTCGGCAGGGGTGATGCTCATGGGGCTCCAAAGGTCGTTTCTTTTCGCCTTCCTTGGTAGGATCCCCACCCGAACGCCACCACGCGGCCCCTATCCCCGGGGTATCCTCAGAACGTGTACCGCCCGCCAATGCCGAACTGGGGGGAGAAGATGAACGGGTCATCCACGACCTCCATGAACAAGGTGCCGTCCACGAAAAGGCTCACCGGTGCGTTCTGGATCTTGTACTCCAGACCCAGCACACCGTCCACGCCGAAGTCCGTTTCCGTTACCCGCTGATCCGAGACCACGATCCAGTCCGGTCCGTTCTCCAGTTTGTAGCGGTAGTTGTAGCGGTAACTCATCAACCGCAGTTGTACCCCAGCACCATAGTACCACTTCAGGCCCACCGCGTTCTTCACATCCTTGTGTACCAGGTAGTGGAACTGGATGCCCACGGCGCGACCGTAACTGTAGTTCAGCAGTTCGTGCGCTTTGTAGTTGAATTTCTGGTCCGCATACCACCGATCGTACCGGCCATAGTAATAGTCCGACCGGTTGAACAAGTGCGTGCGGCCAACGCTCAATTCAAAGGCCTTGTTGCCGTTGTACTTCTTGATGGTAAGTCCGCTGGGGTCGCCCAAACGAAAGCCCAGCCCCCAGTTCTGGCCTAGGGAGGTGAGTGGAAGCAGCAAAAGTGCGAGGAGCAGGTTGCGCATGACAGTCGATGTTTTGGGGTTCATACGCACGATCGCTGGAAATGGTCGATGAACGTTGGGCCCTTTTGCGCTCGCACACAGGCCATGCCATGGTGAAGCCCTGCGCTCCGTGCGGCACTTGGCCTGATCCTGTGCTGAACAAGGCTCCTGAAGCACCTCGGATTCCCCAGCTTGAGGCGGAGATTCCCCATGATCTTTTGTGACAGTGGATACCAGTGCTCGCTAAAGCCCCGGAGCGGATCGCCAGCCGTGGCCGCAATAGCTTCGAGCGGCAGTAACTGATCCCATATCGGGCGGCACTGGGGACCAACCACCTGCTACTACGCACCGGTTCGGGGCCTTGAGCAAGGAACCGTTCTCCAATGACATGAGCATTGCGCTCGTACCAGCGAAAGACGCGCTCTCAGCGGGCGATGACGAACTTCACCGGTCGCGCGTTCTGCGGACCTGTACCGCTGATGAAGTAGCTGCCGGGAGCTAGCGTTCCCACATCCAACCGGGCTCCACTGAATACGTTCGTGAAGGTTCGTGCCACCTGGCCGGTCACTTCGCTGATCACCACCTCCATCGGTTCTCGGCTCGGGGCGTTAAGGGTGAGCAGGTCTGACGCAGGATTGGGATGAACGTTGAGCTCCGGTTGCGCCAAGGCTCCATCCGGAACGCCGTTCAGCGTGTTGTCCAGTCGCATGATCTGAAGCCTCTCCGTTCCTGGGCCGTCCCACGTATTGCCGGCCAACAGGAGTTTTCCGGTGCTCTGCAAGGCGAGCGCCTGGCAGTGGGCGAGGTCTCCTGGGGGGTCCGAGTGTGCGACATAACTCACCCCCTCGTCACCGAAGGTCAGATCGTCGTGGCCATCGAAAAGATAACGATGCACCTGCCAAGCCCAGCCGTTGGTCCTATCGCCGCCGACCACCACGGCTCCATCGCTCAGCACCAACAGGTCCACGGTTCCGCCGCTGGCCCCCGGGAGCACTTCCGATTGGCTGACATGGCTGTTGTACGTGCTGTCCAATTCGCCTTCGGGGGTATAGCGGAGCAACGTTGCGCGCCAGTTGTTGTTCGCGTCGCGCCACCGTCCACCAACCACGATGTTGTCCGATTGATCGATGGCCACGATACTGGCATGACTCACACTGTAAAGACCGGCGGACCCGACTTCGGTAGAGGTCCATCCGTTGTTCATGAAGGTGAGGTCCGGTGAGCCATCCGGCATGAACCGGGCGATCCCATGCTTGGAATCCGGCCCTATATCCGTGAGGCCCACCGCTACGATGCGTCCGTCACTCTGCAAGGCGATACTGCTGATCCAGGAGGAGTTCCCGACCTGCAGGCTCGCGATCCCCGCGGTTCCGAACGTCGGGTCAAGCGCCCCGTCCGGCGTGAATCGGGCGAGGGTGAACAACGCATCGTCCCCTACTGTCTTCACAGCTGCCAGTATTGCCCCATCCGGCAGAACAATGAGCGATACGATCCTCTCGTATCCGATGGGGTTCATCGGCTGCAATACGATACCCCCTTCGCCGAACGAAGGGTCCAGCGTGCCGTCGGGCATGTAGCGCACCAGGCACATGTCACCATGGATGTCGTTGGTGCTCGCACCGCCTCCAATCAGGATCTTCCCGTCGGGTTGCAGGGCCACTGTGAGCCCTTCACTCCGCCGTTCACCGATCTCCGTGGTGATGGCCAGGTCGGTGCCGCCATCCGGCAACCTGCGGATCAACGTGATATTGGTATCGATCAGGTCCCGTGTGCATGCGCAGATGATCCTGTCATTCGGCTGAACGACCATATCTGTGCATACCAGATCGGAGGGGAATCCTGGCACATCCATGCCATCGCCGCCGCCGAAGCTCAGATCGAGTGCACCGCTCTGCGCGAACAGGGTCATGCCCAAGTAGCACATGGTCAGGGTTGTCACGTATCGGCTCATGGGCAGGAGGTTGTTGTTGACTGGGTGCATACACGATCCGGTGCTGTGGATGTACGAACATACGGCGCTGGGCGCTCTACCATCCGCCACCCCCTCCGCCTCCTCCGCCACCGCCGGATGAACCACCGCCGCTGGAGCCTCCGCTCTTGGAAGGCGGCGTGCTCGAGGATTGCACGCTACTGGAGAGCGAGGAGTTCATGTGCTGCGAGAACGCACCGTAGTTCATGATGGAACCGCTGTACCAGCCGGGGCGATAGCTGTTATCGATCAGTGCCCTGTTGATCATGTCCTGGAAGCGGTCGCCCCAGATCTTCTCCACGTTGAGCGCGATGGCATAGGGCAGGTACTTTTCAAATACCTCCGGCGTCATCGCGGGCGGATTGAAGTGTTGCAACTGCTTCTCTTCCGCCGCGCTCAGGTACATCTTGAAGCCCAACAGCTGCGACCGCAAGGCCTGCTTCTCCTCGCTGGGCCGCTTGATCAGGTACCGGTACACCAGGAACAGGATCACGTTCGCCACCAGGAAGGCACCGATGTACACCGCATCGTTATCGCCCCAGAAGGAGTTGTGCAATACGATCATGGAGATCACGCACACGCCCACGCTGAGCATGGGGATCCACCAGAAGCGCCCGTTGTTGCCGGTGTTCAGGAAGGTGTGCCACTCGTGCTTCAGCGTGGCCCTGAACGCGCTGGCCATGCGCTGCACGCTCGGGTCATAGCTACCGTCTATTTCGTAGCTTAGCTGTCCCCCGCCGAACATCCGGTTCAGCAGTTCCTGCTCCTCCTTGGGCAGGCCCGATCCTCCCTTCAACTTCACCAGGGTGTAGGTCTCTTTGGTGATCAGGCCCAGCAGCATCTCTTCCTTCTTCTCGTTGATCCGGATCACCCCCTTCACCGCCAGGCTTATCATGGCCGGGGTGATCAGGTCATTGTCGAAACCGCCTTTCATCACCATGCCGACGGAAGCCGGTGACAGGCCATCCGGCGGCTCGAAGAGCGGGATCACTGTCGGCATGTCCGGATCCTTGCCGAACCGGAACCAAGTGAGGAAGTAGTAGAGCAGGAGCAGCCCCGTGATGCCCCCGCCCACCAGCGGTACGGCATACTTCTCCAAGAAGGTCGGTGGCGGTGGTTCGGCCACCACGCCTTT
>JANOPI010000037.1:0-7548 GCA_031421755.1 Flavobacteriales bacterium
TTTGTTTGTTTGTTGGTTTGTTGGGGGTGGTGTGGGGGGGTGGTTTTGTGCCACCTCACCCGCCCCCCCCCCAACACCCCCCCCACCACTCGACACTCCTGTTCATGCTGCTTTCCTCTTCGCCTTCTTCGCCGCGTACGCCATGGCCGCCTCGCGCACCCATGCTCCTTCATTGTGGGCCTTGTTGCGTGCCGCAAGCCGCTCTTTATTGCAGGGGCCATTGCCAGCCACCACGTTATTGAATTCCGTCCAGTCGATCGTGCCCCAGTCGTAGCGTTTGGTGGCTTCGTTCCACTTCAGATCGGGATCAGGGATCGTGAGGCCGATGATCTCCGCTTGCTGCACCGTGCGATCGATAAAGATCTGGCGCAACTCATCGTTGCTCTGGCGCTTGATCTTCCACTTGATGCTGTCGGCGCTGTTGGGGCTGTTCGCATCGCTCGGGCCGAACATCATCAGGCTGGGCCACCACCAGCGGTTCAGCGCGTCCTGTGCCATTTCCTTCTGTTCAGCGGTTCCTTTCGCCAATACGCCCATGATCTCATACCCTTGGCGCTGGTGGAAGCTCTCCTCCTTGCAGATGCGCACCATGGCCCGTGCGTAGGGGCCGTAGCTGGTCCGGCAAAGCATCACCTGGTTCATGATCGCGGCACCATCCACCAGCCAGCCCACGGCACCGATATCGGCCCACGTTAACGTAGGGTAGTTGAAGATACTGCTGTACTTGGCTTTGCCACTGTTCAGCGCATCCACGGTCTCCTCGCGGGACGTACCGAGCGTTTCACACGCACTGTAGAGGTACAGCCCATGGCCGGCCTCATCCTGCACTTTGGCCAGCAAAATGGCCTTGCGCCGCAGGTTCGGGGCGCGGGTGATCCAATTGCCTTCGGGCAGCATGCCCACCACTTCGCTGTGCGCGTGCTGGCTGATCTGGCGTACCAGCGTCTTGCGGTATTTCTCCGGCATCCAGTCCTTGGGCTCGATCTTCAGTTCGGCGTCTACCTTGGCTTGGAACTGTTCTTCCAGTTTGGCGTTGTCCATGGGTTGCGGCTAAGCGTGGCGAAAATAGGGGAGTACGCTGCGCCCGCAGTAGACGGACGTCAGGTGATGAACGATCGGGACCTCATAGCTGTTCATCGACATCATCCCGCACAAGATACCCCGCTATTTTCGCCGCCGCGTTCGCCGGAGCGCCTTCGCGAAGGAGAACCCCAGATGAACCCACCCGCCCGCATGGCCCGATTCCATTCCCTACAGGTAACCGATGTGAAACAGGAGACCGCCGACGCTATCGTGGTCTGCCTACGAGTGCCGGCTGACTTGAAGTCCGATTTCGCATTCATCCAAGGGCAGTACCTCACCCTGAAACTTTTCGTGAACAACGAGGAGCTGCGCCGGAGCTACAGCATCTGCAGCAGCCCATTGGATACGGACGAGATCCGCATCGCCGTGAAAAAGGTGTCGGGCGGCCGCGCTTCCACCCAACTGGTGGACAAGTTGAAGACCGGAATGAGCCTGGACGTGATGACGCCGATGGGCAACTTCCACACGGCGCTGGACGCTTCGAACGCCAAGCATTACGTGGCCTTCGCGGCTGGAAGTGGCATCACCCCCATCCTCAGCATCCTGAAGACGGTTCTCCGCACCGAGCCGAAGAGCCGCTTCACCCTGTTCTATGGGAACAGCGATACCGATCGCATCATTTTCCGTGCGCGCCTTGCCGAACTGAAGACAAACCACCCTGATCGGTTGGACGTGCACCACATCCTTACAAAAGGCGTGGATGAGGACAGGCTGTTCAACGGGCGGATCACTACGGACAAGGCCAAGGAACTGGTCGGCCGGTTCGTTACGGACGCTTTGCACAAGGAGTTCTTCATCTGCGGCCCCGAACAGATGATGGTGAACGTGAGCGAGGCGTTGGAGACGAATGGTGTTCCGAAGAAGCAGATCCACATTGAGCTCTTCAACACCCCCGTGAGCTCGGACGCCAAGAAGGAAACGGCGCACGCCACTTCGCCCAGCGCTTCAGGCAAGTCGCGCGTGAAGGTGGTGCTGGACGGTCGCGAACACGAGATCGAAATGGACCCCAAAGGTGATGCCGTGCTGGACGCGGCTATCAACGCCGGATTGGACGTTCCATACGCCTGCAAAGGCGCGGTGTGCTGCACATGCAAAGCGCGCGTGCTGGAGGGCCAGGTGGAAATGGCCATGAACTACGCACTGACGGATGAAGAAGTGGCGGATGGCTATGTGCTCACCTGCCAGACGCACCCGCGCAGCCCCCGCGTTGTTGTGGACTACGACCAGCATTGACCGCAAGTCGGGGCGGATGGAGGGTAAAAACAGGAAAAATGAAAGCTGAAAATTGAAACCGCATTTGGCGGTTTTCAACTTTCAGCTTTCCCTTTTCAGCTTTCGGGATTACCCCTAGTGCGTTTCGACCTGAGCGCCGAGCAAGGCCATCTTCAATTGGATGTTGGCCAAGTATCCGTCGTTGTGGGCAAATGCCTTCTTTGGGCCGTCCCATTGAATGAGCGCGCTTGGGAAATCGAGGTAGAACTGGTCTCCATAAGCGTACTTGTCAGCCCCTTCGAGGTTCACGGCGAACGAGGTTGACTTGTACTTGGTCTCGGTCTCCGGCAGGCGTGAATCAATGGCCACGTACTTGTCGCGGTAGCCTTCCTTGCGAACCCGCACGGTGTAATAACAGTCCATGTCCAGATCCAACAGGAACGAGGATTTCTTCTTTTCAGGCGATAGTTCGAACGCTTGCTCGTTGTCTTTGAATACAGTCACTGTGACCATGTCCGTAGGGCCGCCGTTCGTTGTTACCACGCATTCTATCGGGAGGTACATCTCCTTATGAGGACCGTCAGGGGCACTGTTGGCCTTGTCCTTTTTCTTGCCTTTGGTCTGGCCCAGGGCACTGCCAACGAGCAGCAGCGCGGCCATGAGGGGTAGTAAGCGGATAAGCATGTTCCGATGGTTCTGGTACTGTTACGCGGATGTGACGTCGATTGTTATCTCAGCCCACCATGCGGTAGGGCAGTTCACCGGCAACGGCCGGGAAACGGAGGTGGACGGTCGCCCCTTCGCCTTCGCGGCCCTCGGCCCAGCAGGTGCCCCCGTGCTTCTGCACGATGCGCTGCACGATGGCCAACCCGATGCCGGTGCCCTCGAACTCGTCCGTCTTGTGCAGCCGCTTGAACACGCCGAAGAGCTGATCGCTCCGTTGTGCGTTGAACCCGATCCCGTTGTCGCTGATGCTGATCACATGATCGCCGTCTTCCCTTGAATGGGACACGTTGATACGCGCTTGGTCTCGTGTGCGGGTGAACTTCATCGCGTTGGAGAGCACGTTGTTCAGCACCACTTGTAGCATCGCCTTGTCCGCTGGCACAAGGGCCTGGCCGACTTCCGGCATGGTGATCTCCAAGCGTCGCTCGCCAAGGTCTATCGTGGCTAAGCATTCCAGGACGGCTTCGCGCAGGTCCACGTCCGTACGGTGAACCTCCTGAGTGTCCGTGCGGGCGAAACGGAGCAGATCGTCCACGAGCGCGATCAGTTTGGACGTACTCCGGTGAATGCGTTCGCTTACATCACTGACCTCCGCATCGCTGCGTATAGCGGCGAGTTCGCTCAGGTGGTCGGTAAGCGAGCGCATTCCTTTCAGCGGTGAACGCAGGTCGTGTGCCACGGAGTAGGAAAAGGCGCCGAGATCGTCCAGCGCTTCCATGAGCTGTTTGGTGCGGGCGGCCACGCGGCGATCAAGGTCGTGGTTGAGCTTTTTCAAGCGCACCTCTTCCTGCTTGCGGTCGGTGATGTCCTTGATGATCGCCTGGAACAATGCCTTGCCATCAGGTGTGCGCCCTTGGAAGGTCGCGGTCATCAGGCAATCGAGCATCGCCCCTTGTGATGTGCGCAGGGTGATGTCCACGTTGGTGAAGGACTTGCCTTCACGGTGGTCCTTCATCGCTTGGACAAGACAAGCGGGGTCAAGTACATACGGATGGATCCCGGAACGCATCAGTTCCACGCGGGGAACGCCCATCAGTCTTTCGGCTGCGGGGTTCACGTCCTGCAGGTTGCCCACTTCGTCCACGATCACGATGGGATCACCCGCGGAATCGAACACCTGCCGATAGCGTTGGAACAAGCGCTCCCGTTCAGCTCGCAGGGCATGTACCTCGTACGCCTGTTCAATGCGCAATTTCAGATCGATCGGGTCCCAGGGCTTGGTGATGTAAGCATGGATGCCGCCCTTGTTCACCGCCTCGATCACCGCCTCGATGTCCGAGAAACCCGTGAGCATGATGCGGATCGCCTTCGGATGGCGCGCACGCACCTGCGCGAGGAACTCCGCGCCGCTCATCACCGGCATACGCTGGTCGCTGATCACCACATGTGCCGGGGCCTCATCCAACATGGCCAGGCCTTGCACAGCACTGTTCGCCACGCGGATCTCGAAGTCTCGGCGGAAGCTGGCCTTGAAGGCCGTCAGGTTGCCTTCCTCGTCGTCGACATACAGGACTGTGATCCGCTCGTTGTTCATGCTCAAGCGCGTTTGGCCACTGCCATCGGTTGCGTGTTCGGAAGGATGATCCGGAAGATGCTGCCTTCGTTCTCCACACTGTCCACCTCGATACGGCCGTTGTGCTTTTCGATGATGCTGTGCGCGATGGAAAGGCCCAATCCGGTGCCTTCACCAACGGCCTTGGTTGTGTAGAAGGGTTCGAATACGCGCGCCCGTGTCTCAGGCTTCATACCGATCCCGTTGTCCAATATGGAGATCACGGTATGCCCTTCGGCCTGTTCGGTGATCACCTGCACGCGCCCGCCCTCGGGTCCGTGCCGCGCCACCACGGCCTGTACAGCGTTGTTCAGCATGTTCATGAACACCTGATTCAACTTTCCGGGGAAGCACTCCAGCGCTTCCACCGCTCGCAGATCGAGTTCCACCTGTACGCGGTCCTTCAACTGTGGCCCGAGTATGTTCAGCGTGCTGCGGATACCGTCGTGTACATCCACGGACTTCAGGTCGCCTTCGTCCAAGCGGCTGAAGGAACGCAGACCACGCACGATCTCGGCGGTGCGGTTGGCACCTTCTTCCATGCTGTGGAGGATGTCGTGTACTTCGGTGATGGTCTCGTCCAGGCCCAGCTTCTTTTCAAGCGCGGCGATGTCAGTGGACGCACCTTGCGAACGGTATGCCCCCAGCACCTCCAACAGGTCCGCCATGTCGCGCTTCAGTGGTGGAATGTTGCTGCGGATGTAGTTGATCGGGTTGTTGATCTCGTGTGCGATACCGGCCGTGAGTTGACCGAGCGAAGACATCTTCTCGGCTTCCACCAGCTGGCTCTGGGCCTGCTTCAATTGGTCCAAGCTCAGTTGCAACTGCTCAGTGCGCTCGGTGACCTTCTGCTCCAGGATCACGTTCTGGTCTCGCGTGATGCGCGCGTTCTCCTGGGCGGAAGCGAGGGCCTCGGCCTGGGAACGTTCCTTTTCACGACGTAGGATGTTGATACGATCGGCCAGTGCGAAGCTCAGCAACACACCTTCAACTGCGGAGCCGAAGGGCATCGCGTACTGGGTCATTTGCGTGAAGGGTAATCCACCGGCGTCTTTCAGGATGAAGACAACGACGCCGACCAGGAACGCGGTCCACGCCAGCAAGAAGAATCCCGCGGCTCGAGAACCTTTGCGCCAAGCAGTGATCGTCAGGACCAACAGGTAGATGGCCGTCCAGCCCGTGATGGCCTGTGCCACTTGGTAACCCACCCATGGATCACCGAAGAGGTAGAGCAGTATGTTCAGGCCCACCAGCGCATAGAAGACCGGAACGAATTTGTGCAGCTTGGGCACTATGGTCTTCGTGCCTATGAAGCGCCGGGCGAACTCCATTCCCAATACCACGGCGAGCAGGGCGAAGAGTATGGAGTAGCGCGAACCGAGCCAAGCGCTGCCACCGAAGACCTCGGTGGGGCCCAGGCCCAGAAAGGCCAATTGGGCGGCGCTGATCGCCAAGATGTAGAGCACGTAAAAGAAATAGCTCTTGTCGCGCGTGGAGAAGTAGACGAACAGGTTGTAAAGCGCCATCACCAGCATAATGCCGGCGTACGCGCCAAAAAACAGATTGCGCTCAGCGCGCGCTTGGGCGCCGCTTCGCTGGTCGCTCACCATCAATGGCACATGTATGGGTTTGAACCCGCGCACGCGCAGGAGGAACGCGGCCTCGGTACCGGATGGAATCGGCAGGTCGAACATGAACTCTTCGTCATGCCCTTTTCTATCAGACAACTCTCGGGAACGACCCGTGCGGGCTAAATACTTGATCATCCCATCCGCGACGAGATAAAGGTCGATCTCGTCGATCTCAGCATACGGGACGGACAGGAGCAATTGGGGCTCTTCGCTCGCGTTGCGAATGGAGAAGCGAAGCCAATGCGCGCTTTTGGAGACGGGCAGGTTGGGCACATCCGTGGAGCATGGCTTGAACGTACCTCTTGCCAAGACCTCCTCAGCGGACATGTTCGCCGCCGTATCCTCGAAGATCACCGAGGAGTGACCGATGGAACCTGAAGGTCCGTTCGCGGTGAATTCTACAGGGACGGTAGCAATAGCACCAGCTCCGCGTAACGCAACGCACAGCGAAAGGATGAAAAGGATCGGACGCATGGCGGCGTTCTACGCGAACGCCACCGGGTGCGTTACCGCTCAGGCGGCATGGCGCGAGAGGTACGCGGCCACCTCTCGATAGTTGTCATTGCCACCGTCGATCAAGAGTTCGTACGTCACCTTGAGCGCTTCCTTCTTGGGCTGTTCGAGCCGCGTCTGTTCGGGCCTTACGCGCAAGCTCATCAGCCGTTTGCGTTCGGCGGCGTCGGCCTCGCCCACTTCGAAGACGTCCGGGATGGCCATGGCGTAGGACCGGATGGACGGAACAGGGAATACGAACATCCCTTTGTCCCCGACCTCCTCCATGGGCTTGAACCCGTTCAACACGCAGTAGGGGGCCACGTATTCGGCCACAAGACAGCACATGGAGCGAAGCGCTAACTGGTTGGCCGTCGCCACTGCGGCGGAGATGAGTAAATGCGGGATCCCTCGACCTGCGAACCGGTGGGCGTTCCACAAAGCGCCCAGTTCAGCGTTCCCCTTGGACCGCATCGGCTCCAAGTAAGCGGAAAGCTCAGGTGCCAATTTTCCCAAGGAGGATTCCATGGGCAACACAGACCCGGCCTTCGCGCGCTGCAATCGGATGCCGCCGACCATACCATGCACCGGATGCTCGGCGATGAAAACGATGGAATCCGGATCAGCACACCATGACACGTCCGGCTTGAACACGGAACTGACGCCGATACCCTCGAGAACACGGACGAACTCCATAATGTAGCGGGCACACGCCACCTTGTCGTCAGGCGCGCGGAATGCTCGTATGGTGATGTGTTCGATGCTCATGCGGTCACGGGTTGGTGGTTATGGAGGATCTCTCCCAAGGGTCTTCGCTGGCTGCGCATCGTGGGAGGGTCGGCGTGCGCGAGG
>JANOPI010000038.1:0-21384 GCA_031421755.1 Flavobacteriales bacterium
TGCCGGTTACTATCGGTTTGCTCGCGCTCACCCTGGTCATCGGCAACAATGTGAACGGCGCTTCCCGCTGGCTCGCTATTCCCGGTTTGGGTATCACCTTCCAAACAAGTGACCTGGCTCGGGTAGTGATCCTCGTTTACCTCGCCCGCGTGCTCGGAAAACAACGCGAAGAGCCATGGTCGTTCAAGGATGTGATGATGCATATCGGCATACCGATCGCGGCGGTCTGCGGGCTCATCCTTCCAGCGAATTTCTCTACAGCGGCATTGCTCGGCATGACCTGCTTGATCATCCTCTTTATCGGCCAGGTCCCCATGAAGCACATCGGATCGCTGGCGGGGCTTGGCGCGCTCGCATTCGTGATCTTGTTGGTCCTCGCAAAGACCTATCCCGATCTCCTGCCGCGCGTAGCGACTTGGGAGAAACGCATCGAGAGCTGGTTGATCGACGATGATGATGGAGTCATGACCGCGGAAGAACGGGATGCCAACTATCAAACGAACAACGCCAAGATCGCCATTGTCAGTGGCGGCTTCCTGCCGAACGGACCCGGCACTGGCACCTCGCGCAACTTCATGCCGCACCCGGAAAGCGACATGATCTACGCGTTCATCATCGAGGAGTACGGTTCGATCATCGGTGGCCTCGGCCTGCTGCTTCTCTACTTGATCCTGCTCTTCCGGGCGATGAAGATCTCCAACAAAGTAGACAAGGATTTCGGCAAGCTCGCGGCGATCGGGTTGGCGCTCGGTCTGGTCCTGCAAGCCCTGGTGAACATGGCCGTTGCTGTGAACCTGGTACCCGTGACCGGTCAGCCATTGCCCCTGGTGAGCATGGGTGGAACGAGCATGTGGTTCACGTGCATGGCGCTGGGGATCATCGTCAGCGTGAGCCGCAGTTATGAGCCGAACGAACCGGTGGTCAAAGAAAAACGCCAGCGCACCACCACTTCGAATGAGCCAGACATCGCGATCGCTTAGGGTAATGATCTCCGGCGGCGGAACGGGTGGGCACATCTTCCCGGCCGTAGCGATCGCCAATGCCATCAAGGAGCGCGAACCAGGTACGGAATTCCTCTTCGTAGGTGCCGAGGGCAAGATGGAAATGGAAAAGATTCCCGCTGCCGGGTATCGCATCGAAGGCCTTCCCATACGGGGTTTCCAACGTGCAGCGATGTGGAAGAACATCGGACTTCCGTGGCGTTTGTTGAAGAGCCTGATGAAGGCGCGGCAGCTCGTGCGCGAGTTCAAGCCGGATATCGCCGTGGGAGTTGGCGGTTACGCGAGCGGACCAACGCTTGCGGCCGCACAACGCATGGGGGTGCGCACCCTGGTGCAGGAGCAGAACAGCTTTCCGGGGAAGACGAACATCTACCTCTCCAAACGCGTGGACCGCATCTGTGTGGCCTACGAAGGCATGGAGAAGTTCTTCCCGCCGGAAAAGATCCTGCTGACGGGCAATCCTGTTCGACAAGAAGTCGTCCGGCTTTCCGGCAAAGGCCCGCGCGGATTGGAGCATTTCGGCTTGCGCGAAGGCGGACCCATTGTCTTCGTTACCGGCGGAAGTCTCGGTGCGCGCGGCATCAATCGCGGGATCGAAGCCGCTCTACCGCTACTGAAGGAGAAGGGTATCCAGCTGATCTGGCAGACCGGCACGCCCTATTTCAAGAAAGCTCAATAAGCGGCCATCATACTGGGATTCACCGATTGCAAGGTGCTTGAGTTCGTGAACAAGATGGATTACGCCTACGCCATCGCCGACCTCGTGGTGGCGCGAGCAGGGGCGATCAGCGTGAGCGAATTGCAATTGGTGCAATTGCCCGCGATACTCGTTCCACTGCCCACCGCCGCGGAGGATCATCAAACAATGAACGCGCGCGCATTGACAGACCGAGGGGCTGCTGTGCTGGTAAAAGACGACGACGCGGTGAATATGCTCGGCAAGGAGATCGTCCGGCTGATCGAAGACGAGGGTGCGTTGATGAAACTGCGCACCACGATCGCCGGGCTCGGACAACAGAACGCGGCCGAGGCGATCGCGGTGGAAGTGATCCGATTGGCACGGTCGTGATGGAACGCAGATATCGCTGATCCACGTGATAACCGCAGATGGAGGGGATGAATGGGATAAACGCAGATAGAAAGATGCCCGACGCCCGCATGTGCATTCATCCGTGTCCATCTGCGTTCATCCGCATTCATCTGCGGTCCACTACCGGTTGCCGCGCTTGCGCGGCCCAACACCATTGTTCATGAACACCCCGCAGCATCTCTACTTCATCGGCATCGGAGGCATCGGCATGAGCGGCTTGGCCCGATACTACCGCCGTCGCGGTAGTATTGTCGCGGGCTATGACAAGACACCCAGCGAGCTCATCGGCCAGTTGCGTATGGAGGGCATCGAAGTGCAGTTCGATGAGAATCCGCACATCATTCCGCAGGAGTTCCGCGATGCACCGGCGGACCAAGTGCTCGTGGTGCGCACGCCCGCTGTTCCTATTTCATCGCCCTTGCTGAAGTATTGGGAGGACAAGGGTTCGCGGATCCTGAAGCGCAGCGAGGTGCTCGGCATGATCACGCGTGACCGGCGCACGATGGCAGTTGCCGGCACGCACGGCAAGACGACGGTCAGCACCATGCTCGCCTACCTGCTCACCGAAGGCGGCATCCCCTGCAACGCGTTCCTGGGCGGGATCAGTGCCAACTACGGCACGAACGTGCTGCTGAACGACGAAGCGGCGATCAATGTGGTGGAGGCGGACGAATACGATCGCAGCTTCCTGCGTTTATCCCCCAGCGAAGCGATCATCACAGCTATGGACCCGGACCACCTGGATATCTACGGCACACCCGAAGCGATGTACACGGCGTATAATGAGTTCGCAGCGCTGTGTTCGGGCACCATCCTGGCGCACGAGCGAACGAGCCTTCATTTCAACCAGCGGCCGAACGCGACGTACTATTCGCTCACTGCGGGCACCACGACGCGGGCGGAGAACGTTCATGTAGCGGACGGCGCCTACCGATTCGATCTGATCGCAGGGGAACACACGTTGCGCGGGTTGACCCTCGGCATGCCCGGCAGGCACAATGTGGAGAACGCCGTAGCCGCCAGTTCCCTCGCCCTACTGGCCGGGGTTCCACCGGAAAAACTCCGCAAGGCACTCGCCTCGTTCCGGGGTGTGAGCCGACGCTTCGAACTGCGCGCCAAGACCGCCAAGAGCATCTTCATCGATGACTACGCGCACCACCCGGCGGAACTCGTGGCCGCCATCAGCAGCGCGAAGGAGCTCTACCCGGGGCGCAAGGTCACCGGCATTTTCCAGCCGCACCTCTTCTCCCGCACCCGCGACCTGGTGCTGGACTTCGGCAAGGCCCTCGCCCTGCTCGATGAGCTGATCCTGCTGGATATCTACCCGGCCCGCGAGGAGCCCATACCCGGCGTGACCAGTCGTTGGATGATGGAGTACGTGCCCATCATGAACAAGACCGTGTGTACAAAGGAGAACCTGCTCCCCCTGCTGCGAACGCGGAACGTCGAAATCTTGCTGGCGCTTGGCGCGGGCGATATCGACCGCCTTGTTCCCTCCATCGCCGCGCTAATTGAAGAGTCATGAAGCAGAAGCTCCAACGCCTGTTGCGCCCCGCCGGGATCATCCTCGGCGCGCTCGTGATCGTGGGACTGCTCGCCTTCAGCGCACGCAGCACCAACACCACGCCAGTGAAGGAACTGGCCGTGGAAGTGGACGCCCCGGAAGGCGTGCATTTCATCGATGATAACGCGGTGCGCGAGCAGGTTCTCGCCGCTTCTGACGCGGTGATCGGTGCGCCCATCGGTGATGTGGACCTGGTGGCGATCGAAGAAGGACTCCGACACATCGGTTGCGTGGCGAAGGCCAACGTGTACCACACGATGGACGGCACACTGCATGTGAAGGTGAAGCAGCGCGAGCCGATCGTCCGCGTGATCAACGCCGATGGCAGCAGCTATTACATCGACCGTGAAGGCTGGACGATGCCCCTGAGCGACAACTACACGGCCCGCGTGCTCGTGGTCACCGGCGCTCTCTTCGAGCCGTTCGCGCAACTGCCACCGATGGACCTGAACGCGATCAGCGACAGCATGCGCCAGACCACACGCAGTGAGGAGATCTTCCAACTCGCTTCCACCGTGACGAACGATCCGGTCTGGAACGCGCTGTTCGACAATGCTTCCGTGGATGCGGTCGGCGAGTTCGAGCTCGTACCGCGCATCGGCGGGCAACGCGTGAAAGTGGGCAGGCTGCAAGGCACGAGCGTAGACGCTCGCGCCAGTTCCAAAGAGATCCGTGAACTGCTTACCGCACGACTGAACAAACTGCGCGCGTTCTACCAGCAAGGCATGCCGCAAAGCGATTGGCGCATGTACAGCACGATCGATACGCGCTTCGCCGACCAGGTCGTTTGCACGCGCCGCGCTGACTACCGTGCGCCTACCGTACCGAAGAAACCGGCCCCGAACAACGCAAGTGCGCAGCGTCCCGCGCCCCAACCAGCTCATTGAAGAAGATGGACCAGCAGCAGAACAACGACATCGTAGCCGGACTCGACATCGGCACCACCAAGATCGCCTGCATCGTGGGCCGCCGCAATGAACAGGGCAAGATCGAGATCCTCGGCATGGGCAAAGCCAAGAGCGACGGCGTGAACCGTGGCGTGGTCAGCAACATCCAAAAGACCGTGGACAGCATAAAGCTGGCCGTGAAAGAAGCGGAGGATAGCGCAGGCGTGGACATCCATACCGTGAACGTGGGAATCGCCGGGCAGCACATCCGCAGCATGCACCATCGCGGCATGATCACCCGCCAGAACGCGAACATCGAAGAGGAGATCCGCCAGGTGGACATCGACGCGCTGATCGATGACATGCACAAGCTGGTAATGCCGCCGGGCGAGGAGATCATCCACGTGATCCCGCAGGAGTATATCGTTGACCATGAACAGGGGATCAAAGACCCGATCGGCATGAGCGGCGTGCGCATGGAAGCCAACTTCCACATCATCAGCGGCCAGCTCACCGCCGCGCGCAACATCAACAAGTGCGTTCACCGCGCGGGTCTCGAGGTGACGGAACTCATCCTCGAACCGCTCGCCAGTGCTGACGCGGTGCTCAGCGCCGAAGAGAAGGAAGCGGGCGTGGTGCTCGTGGACATCGGCGGAGGCACCACGGACATCGCGATCTTCAGCGACCACATCATCCGCCACACCGCCGTGATCCCCTTCGGTGGCAATGTGATCACTGACGACATCAAGATGGGCTGCGCGATCCTGCGCGAACAGGCGGAAACGCTGAAGACCCGCTTCGGCAGCGCCCTTGCCGCGGAGAACAAGGAGAATGAAGTGGTCTGCATCCCCGGTCTGAAAGGCCGCGAACCGAAGGAGATCAGCCTGAAGAACCTCGCGCACATCATCCAGTGCCGCATGGAGGAGATGCTGGAACAGGTCTACTTCGAGATCAAGAACAGCGGCCTCGAGAAGCAACTCAGCGCGGGCATCGTGCTCACAGGAGGCGGTGCGCAACTGAAGCACTTGCGCCAGCTCACCGAATACGTTACCGGCATGAGCGTGCGTATCGGTTACCCGAACGAGCACCTCGCCAAGAGCAATGTGCAGGACGTGACCAGTCCCCTCTTCGCCACGGGCGTGGGCCTGGTCATGAAAGGCTTCGACTACATCGACCTGCGCCGCCCGAAGTTGAACGAAGTACCCCAGCAGAAAGTGAAAGGCCACAGCCAACCCAGCAAGGTCGGCGGCTTCTTCGACCGTGTTCTGAAAGGTGCTACTGAACTATTGAACGACGATGAGGCCTGATGCGAGTTGTCTGTTGTCAGGTGTCAGTTGTCGGGCTGCCGACCAACTCCACGGACAACTGACAACCGACCACTGACAACCGCCACCCCTCCTGACCCCAATCCCCCGACCATGAAATTCGAACTACCCACCGAACTGTCCAGCATCATCAAGGTGATCGGCGTGGGCGGTGGCGGCAGCAACGCCGTCAATCACATGCACGCCCAAGGCATCAACGGTGTGGACTTCGTGATCTGCAACACGGACAAGCAGGCGCTCGACATGAGCCGCATACCCGTGAAGCTCCAGATCGGTACCGCCCTCACCGAAGGTCTCGGTGCCGGCAGCGTACCCGAGCGTGGCGGCCAGGCCGCCCAAGAGAACATCGAGGAGATCCGCCAACTCCTGAACACGCGCAACAAAATGCTCTTAATCACCGCCGGGATGGGTGGTGGAACAGGAACAGGCGCAGCACCGGTGATCGCCCGCATCGCCCGCGACATGGGCATCCTCACAGTCGGCATCGTCACCATGCCCTTCGCATGGGAAGGCCGCAAACGCAAGCAGCAGGCCAGCGCCGGTATCGATGAACTGCGCAACGCCGTGGACACGCTGCTCGTGATCAACAACGACCGACTGCGCGACCTCTACGGCAACCTCACCATGGACGACGCGTTCGCCCATGCCGATGACGTCCTCACCACCGCCGCACGCGGCATCGCTGACATCATCAACAAGACCGGTAAGGTGAACGTGGACTTCGAGGATGTGCGCACCGTGATGAGCAACAGCGGCGTGGCCATCATGGGCATGGCCGAGGCCGAGGGTGAAGACCGCGCCTTCCGCGCCGCGCAAGAAGCGTTGAATTCGCCCCTGCTCAACGACAGCGACATCAAAGGCGCCAAGTTCGTGCTGCTCAACATCGCGCTCGGCGATCGCCAGATGCAGATGGATGAGATGACCGAGATAACGGACCACATCCAGGAAGCCGCGGGCAGCAGTGCCGATGTGATCTGGGGCTATTGCCACGATGAAAGTCTCGGCGACAAATTGCGTGTGACGGTGATCGCCACGGGCTTCAACCAGAACCCGCTGAACCCGGAGCCGGAGAAGCACGAACGCAAACTGATGCAACTCGGTGAGATCGCTCCCACCATCATCACCGCACCTATCGCCACCCCGCTGAGTGGCGCACCGAAAATTACCCCCGTTCCAGTAGAAGACAAAGCCGCCGATTTCATCCTCAAGACGATCGCACCTGAGCCTGTGGCCGCCACCGCTGAGTTGAAGGAAGCATCGCTTCGCTCCGCTCGTGATGAGGTCAAGCCGGAGCCAACACCTGAGCCCAAGCGTGAACAGGCGCGCATCGTTTTCGAAGTGGAGCAGCCCGTTGCGGAGAAGCCTGCTGTCGAAAAGCCGGTCGTCGAGAAGCCCGTGGTGGCCGAAACGCCCCTGCCCCCCACAGCTCCCGAAAAAAAGGTACACGAGCTTTACGCAGGCACGGAGACAAATACGCCCGAAACCACGACCACAACGCTGGCACGCCCTACGGTCGCCGACCCTGCGCCGAGCCCCGTGGAAGCGAAGGCAGGACAGCATGAGCACCAGAACCGTGTGGAAGACCGCATGGCCCGCATGCGCGAACTGGGACAAAAACTCCGACAGCCCAACGGCCTTTCCGACCTGGAGCGGGAGCCTGCCTACAAGCGCAAGAATCCCACGTTCAACGATACTCCGCACAGCAGCGAGAGCAGCGTGAGCCGCTATACCCTCACCGAGGAGACCGACGAGAACGGCGACCGAAGCGTGCAGCTCCGCAAGAACAACGCGCACCTGCACGATCAACCGGACTAGACCGCCTCTAACTTCCCCGGTGGGGGAGGATCTGATACCTCACCCCCATCCCTTCTCCCGAGGAGAGGGGGGCAAATTCATCAAGAGATCAATGAGCCTTCACGAGCGCATCGACGCTGACATCAAAGCCGCCATGCTCGCACGCGAGAAGGACCGGCTGAACGTGCTGCGCGCCATCAAGAGCGCGATCCTGCTGGAACTGACGAAGGAAGGAGCCACCGGTGCCGTGAGCGATGAGGCCGGCATGAAGATCCTGCAGAAGCTGCACAAGCAACGCGCGGAAGCCGCGGCGATCTACCTCCAGCAGGGCCGCACGGACCTCGCGGCGGAGGACGATGCACAAGCGAAGATCATCGAAGGCTACCTGCCCGCGCGTATGAGCGAGGGGGATGTGGTCGCTTCGGTGAAAAGCATACTCGCAGAGATCGGTGCCAGTTCCATGGCCGACATGGGCCGCGCCATGAAGAGCGTGAACGAACGCCTCACGGGGAAGGCGGACGGCGCTGCCATTGCGGCGGCCGTGAAGAAGGTGCTTTCCGGAGGCTAGGGCGTGGTGGGTAGACGGCGACGCAGAATGTTCGGCCGCCGCCGCTTCCGTGTTCAAGGGTCCGACAACGGATAGCGAAGGCCGGACCGAAAGGCACTCTCGCCAATAGCCTTCTGCACCGGTGCCTCCCTGAAGGCGAAGGGCCCGTCCCCCGTCGGAGAAAGGCCCTTGTCCCCTGTTGCGCCGGGACAGGCGTATACCGAGCAGCTAAGCGTGGAATCCACGAGGTTCGTCAATCGCTTCACCTCTCTTTCTCCTTTCTGCGGCGTTGGACTCCTTGTCCCTAGCGCCGCTAAGCTCGCGGATTCCACCTTGCATAAAAAAAATACAGGCAAACCATGGTCAACGAACCTCGTGGACACCACACTATCGGCCAACGGCGATGAGTTCTCCGGTTACGGTATCGGTGCGCTGGCTCACCAGCTTGTAGTTGTGTTCAACCTGCATCTCGCCACTCTCCGGTGCGAAGCTGATGCGGCCTATGGGACCGGTGTAGTCCATGCGCTCGCCTTCAGGCTGCGGGAAGAGCATGATGCCGCAGGAGATACTCTGTGAGCGGGATACGTTGCAGGTCTCGATGACCACGCGCTTGGTGATGAAGCCGGGCTTGTGTACTTCCAGTGCGGCCTCGGTGCCCAAGGGCAGGTCCAGGGTGAGTTCGCCAGCGGTGCTCGCGCTATCCACCAATTGGCCACCGATGAACAACAGCGCATAGCTGCCGTTGGGGTCGCCATCCGCAGAGGTGATGTCGGCGTGGAGGGTAAGCACCTGCTGGCGGGGGCGTGCGGCCTTGCAGTGGTCGATGGCCAGGTAAGCGGCGAAGGATACGAGAACAAGTTTCAAACTCTTCATTACGGAAAGGAGGTGATAGCGGTTGTTTTTGATGGCGCGAAACAAGCACCTCAATCCGCCTGATCGCGCCCCCGGTCGAGCAAGTGGTGGTACCTGACGATCAGCCGGTAAAACTTCACCGGCCCTGCCCGCTGAAGGAGTTTGCAGGGGCTACTTTTCTCCGCTCAAACCGATCGCTTCATGCACGTACCACTACGCCGCTTTTCCGTCCGCTGCGCTTCAACCGCTGTCTTTTTGACCGTGACCATGATCCCATCCAGCGGCCAGTTCGGCACCGGGAACCTGGTGGGGAACTGGAACACCTTGGATCTGCAGAGCTACACCGTCCAACCTCCGCGCACCTTCGATGTGGAAGGCGATGGCGATGAGGACATTTTCCTCTGCCACTACAGTCTCAACAGTCCTTCCGGTGCGATCTTGTGGTACGAAAACCTTGGTGGAGGAACATTCGCCCCTCCTGGCACCATCTACAGCGAGTCGTTCATGGAACCCGGTTCTATCCGGCTGCCGCATGACTACGACCTGGCCGATGCGGAAGGCGACGGCGACCTCGACATCATCTACGTGTGTACCAATGATGATACGGTCTGGGTGTGCCCGTTCGCTGATGACGCCTTCGGCGAGCGGCAGGCCTGGGGCACGGCCAGCGGACGTTTCGTTCGTTGGGCCCAGTTGAACCCTTGGGATGACAACCTGCCCGATCTGATCACCCAGCAGACGTATAATATTCCTGATATCCGGTACAACATTGGAGGATCGTTCGGAGCGCCGGTACCGATCGGACCCGGCCAAGCCGGGCTTGGTCCTGATCTTCTCGAGGTTGCCGACCTTACCTCGGCGCCGGTCGAATTCCTTTCCTACGGCGGCAGCCGCATGTACCACTATGCACAAGCCGGTGAAGGTGACGAATGGATCCAGACCGACCTCGGCGAACTGACTTGGCAACCCCAAGTACTCGATGTGGACAACGATGGGGACGAAGACCTCGCTTGGACCGAACCGAACACCGGATCCGCCTATTGGCTGCGCAGCCCTGGCCTCTATGGCCCTCTGCAGGCTGACACGCTTTATCAGAACATGCTGAACGGCGTTTTCGGCCGGGTGGATTGTGATGATCTCACCGACCTCTTCTCCTTCCAACCCGCGATGAGCGCAACGGAAGCCTTCATCTGCTACGGATACGATGACAACGGAACGTTGGCCTTGCAAGCCCCTACCGCAACGGGTATGGGTGTGAACGACCGCTTCCGCCCCGTGCTGGCGGATATGAACGGTGATGGGGTACACGACCTGCTCATGGTGGTGAATGACACCAGCTTGCAGTGGTTCGCCAATTCTGCGCCGGAAGTGCTGACACTTCCGCTTTTGGACACCCTATGCGCGAACAGCTCTGGATATGTACTGCCGGACGGACAGCCTGCGGGCGGCACCTGGTCCGGGCAGGGCGTGGTGGATGGTGTGTTCTCCGCAACGGGTCTCGGAACCGGGGATATTACCCTTGTCTATGAGGTGGTCGATTCCGCCCAATGTCCCCTGGTCGGGTCCACCGTGATCCATGTGATCAACTCCCCCACCGTGACGTCCATCCCGGAAACGTGGGATGAATGCACCTTCATCCCGCTGCAATTCGAAGGCGCTCCCGCTGGTGGTGCGTGGACCGGCCTGGCCGATAGCACCGGCCTGGTGCAACTCTCCCCAGGCCTCTCCGGTGGAGTGGAATACACCTATACCGACCCCACGGGAGGAACCTGCACAGCGATCGGCGGTATCTTCAACATGGGCTTCCCCTCCGAGGCGAGTATCGGGTACACCGGACCGTATTGCTTGAACGCGCAGGACTACCAGGTGATACCGGTGGTGGTAGGCAACCCGGGCTCCTTCGGCATCTCTGGCTGGATTGATTCGGTGGAATTCATCACCCCGGGTGTGGCGAACCTGTACTACTTGGCTGATACGCTCGGCCTGGATACGATCATCATCGGTTCTTCGCGCCCAGGCTTCTGCCCGGGTGTTGATACGCTGGTGATCGAAACGGTGGCCCAGTTGGATGTGTCACTGGCCGCATTCACGGACACCTTGTCCGGTACGTGTGCCAGCAGCTATACGCTCAGCGGTGGATCGCCCGCAGCCGGCGTTTACAGCGGTGAGGGTGTGACCGACGGATCTTTCAGTCCTGCCGGTCTTGTCGGCGACATCGCGATCACCTACACCTACTCGGAAGGTGGGTGTACTTCGAGCGCCACAAGCACCATTCACGTGATCAACGGCATTTCAGTGTCGCCGAACCTGGTGGAGCAATGTGTTTCCGAAACACCCGTTCCCATCACCACGGTGCCTGTGCCCGAGGTCTGGTTCGATCCCATCATTTCCCCGGAAGGCCTGCTGAATGCCGCGCAATCCTTCGGCGGTATCGTTTACTGCTCATGGACCGATGTGACCGGCTGCCAGTTGTACGGGTCGCTTGTGGTGGACCTCACCGCGTTCAGCGAGGGGCTTGTGACCTCCACTGGACCTGACCCGCTTCCGGAACTGATCTGCCTGAACTCCGCCGCCTTCGACATCACCACAAGCCTCGGTGACGGCGGGGAAGAGACGATCAGCTTCGACCCGCTTGTAGAAGGCCAGGGCGACTTCACATTCATCGGTTATGCCGAAGACGATGGCAGTGGTTGCCTGCGGAACGATACACTTTCGTTCAGCGTAGTGGATGCGCCCATCGTGCTGGTAGCGGCCTTCACCGATACACTGCTGAACAGTTGCGAAGAGAGCGCCTATCCGCTTCCTGAAGGATCACCGGCTGGCGGTACTTGGACCGGTCCGGGCGTGATCGATAACGTGTTCTATCCATTCGGGATCGCTGGCAGCCCCTTGTTGTCCTACACGGTGGACCTCGGCGATGGCTGCGCCGCATCAGACAGCGCGGCGTTCCATCTCATCAGCGGAGTCGAGATCCTGCCAGCACTGACCGCGCTTTATGGATGTATCGGTGATAGCCCTGTGCAATTCACGTCCACGCCCGCAGGTGCCGTGTGGAGCGCCCCGGCCACGATAGACGGTTACGTTGACATGCTCACCCCCTTCAACGGCGTCCTCAGCTTCACCTATACCGATACCGCCGGTTGCGGGGTCAGCAACGGCATTGATACCGAGATCTCGACCTACGTTTCCGGTTACGTCGACATTCCGGATACCGCGCATGTGGTCTGCGAGGACCATCCTGCGATCACCGTCTCCTACACGGCGCCGGGCGGTACGTTGACCGACTCCATCTTCGACCCCGCCTTCCATGGGCCAGGCACCTACTACTTCACCGGGTTCCCCATCACACAGCCGGGGCCGACCCAGTGCTACACGATCGTGACCGATTCCATTATCGTGTTGGATACCATCGGTGTGTCGCTCGATCTGACCGGGGTGCAACTGCTTTCCAATGACCCTGTTTACACATTGTCCCAGGGCCTGCCTTCAGGTGGCACCTACGCCGGTGATTTCGTGACCGGCGATCAGTTCGATCCCACTGCCGCTGGGCAAGGATGGCACGCCATTACCTACAGCGCTACCAGCATGGACCTTTGCTCCACTTCTGTGACCGACAGCATCTACGTGGAACTCTTCACCGGTCTGGGGAATGATCCCGGAACAGCTACGCTCTCGGTGTGGCCGGTACCCACCGGCGATGGGCTCTTCATCAGCCTGCCTGCACGTGTGGATGCTGTCACCCTCAGCTTGGTGGACGGCCGTGGGCAAGAGGTGGCCCGGCGTTCCTTGACCAACGTTCCTGCACGTAGCCCGATCCATTGGAACCTCGCCGCCGTGGCGAATGGAAGTTACGTGCTACTGGCGACCGGTCAGGGCCATATCGCCCCGGTGCGGGTGGTGATCGCGCACTGATCCGGATATCCTTTGGCGAAAGGCCCTCGTCCGTGGACGGGGGCCTTTCGCATTCTGAACCGAACGGCAACAGCCCCCCCGCAGGCCGCCACTTGCTCATCCGGTTCCGCCACCTGCGCGTGCGAGCATACGTAAGCCTCGCCGATCCTGTTGTTTGGCACCACGAACGAACGACGACCCTTCCGAACGCCAACGACCACACGTCATGAAAAGCAGCATCCTCCTCCGCGCCCTCGCCGCCACCATCTTGGCCGGGGCACTCTGCCTGAACACCTCCGCAGCGGAAGGCTCCCTTGTACTCGACGGCCGTATCCTGGTGGAAAGCGGCAGCTTGGAACACGCCACTGTTACCGTGATGCAGGATGCCGTGGAAACGGACAGGATCACCAAAGGCCTGAACGCCTTCCTGGTGAAGCTCGAACTCGGACACACCTACACACTGGTGTTCTCCAAGCCAGGGTGCGTTACCAAGGAACTCCTGTTCGACACGAACACCCCGATGGATCTGCGCAAGGGCAACGTATTCACCTTCCGCTTCCAGGTTTCCCTTTCGCCCTCCCCCGATGGTGCTGACTTTCGCTTCGACGGTCCCTTGGCCATCATCAAGTTCGACAGCAACGAGGGGGAGTTCAGCTATGACCGCACGCACGCTTCCCCACATATGGTGAAAGCCGCTCCCGCCCGCCAGCGCCGAGAAGCTCAGGCGTTCGTAGACCCCACCGCTCCACTGGACGCATGGGTCGCCCAGAAACGCGATGATCAATAAGTCCTTCTCTTCCTATCTTATCGGAGGAGCCGCCCATCGGGCGGCTTCAGCCGTTCCCATGGTGGATACCGCACCATCGGTCAACGTTTACGGTCCTTCCACATCGAAGTGGAGATGATGTCCTTCAGGATCGGGCGCTTCTTGAGTATCTTCTCGTCCTGCCCCTTGCTCACCAGGTTGGATAGCGTGCTGATCGCTTCCTCCTGCCGGCTTCCCTTCCAGAAGTAAGCGACACGCGCCAAGATGGTTTCCGCATAGTCCGGATCGGCCGCATATGCCTTATCCAAGGCCTTGCCGGCTTCCACCAAGGAGTTCGTCAAGGTGTAGAAGTACCCGATCTCCGCCAAGAACTCTGGTTTCTCCAACATCTCCGGGTGCTTCTCCTCCACCTTCAACAGATCGCGAAGTCCTTCGTTGTACTCGCCTTCCATCAGATGGCACTGCGCCTTCCAGCGCCCGGCTTCCACATCGTCCTTGCTGATCAACAGTTCATCGAACTGGCCGATCGCGGCCTTCCAGCCTTCATCCAGCATGAATGATCGCCCCTTCTGCTTCAATACCTCATCGCGATCATAGCGGAAGTAGAGGGCATCATCGAAACACTTCAGGCTCCCCTTCGCGTCGCCAAGCTGTTGTTTGATGAGGCCCAGGTAGAAATAGCTCGCCGGGTCTTCCCTGCCTTTGTTCGACGGGTCCTTCCTGTTTTTCTCGATGGCATCCTGCGCGTACTTCTCCGCCTCTTTGAACTGCTTGCGTTTGTAGGCGATCTGGGCCAGCATGGAAAGCGCTTTGGCGTTGTCCTTGTTCTTTTTGAGCGCTTCGGATAGATACCCGTCAGCTTCGATCAGGTCGCCTTTCTTGAACCGCGCCTCACCGCCCACCATGTTCATCCGTTCGGAGAACACCCCTTTGATGTCGTTGCGCTTGACCTTCTGGACCTCTTCATCCACCTCGTCATACCGGTCGAGGTTCAAGAGGCATTCCGCCCGGTCCAGACGGCCCAGGTAGTCCCCGTCACTGATCTTCAGGTAGCGGTCCCAGACCTCGATCGCCTCCTCATAACGGGGTATGCTCATCAGGTTCTTCGCGCGCGCCGCCCAATACACGCCGTTGTCCTGCTGCAGAATACATGCGCTGGCGTAGTATTTCGTCGCGATGGTGTGTTTCTCTTCGTTCCTGTAACGCTCGGCGTCCTTGAAGTTGTCGTCGGCCATGCTCGCCGCCCGGCGCTGCTGATCCTCTGGCAGCTTCAATCGCTTGGCTTCCGCGATGGAACGCGTGGCGGCCTCCACGCTGTCCATCATCAACAGGGTGATCCCGCGTTCCAACCAGCATTTGGCGCAGGTACTGTCCAGTTCGAGCGCCTTGTCCAGGTATTCCACGGACTGGCTGAACTCCTGCAGCTGCCCCCGATAACCGAATCCGTGTACGCACCCGAGGATGTAGTACGTTTCCGAATTGATCGGATCCTTACTGGCGCATTGCTGCAGCAGCGCGCTGGCCGCGCGGCAGTTGCGCTGGGTGAAACACAGCATGGCCGCGATCCGATGCGCGTACTCCATGTTCCATCTGTCGTGGGTCATCAATTTGTGGTAGTCCTCTTCGGCGGCTTTCTGGTCGGCCTCCGCAGGACTGGTCTCCTTGATACGGGCACGCAGGTAGAGCGCTTCAGCGTACACGGGCGCGAGGGCGATCGCCTTGTTGGCATTGTCCAACGCATCGGAATTCTTGTCCATGGCCTTGTAGGTCTTGGCCAACAGGGCAAGGAGTTCCGGATCGTCCTTGCGCTTTTTGAGCAGCTCTTTCGTTGCGCTGAGGCAGGCGGCGTAATTGCCCACGGTGAACGCGCTCTCCATGTCCGACTTGGCCTGCACCTTCACCTTCAAGCTGTCGATCAGCGTGGGGCAACGGGGATCGTCGGGAATGATGCGCTGGGCCTGCACATAGGCATCCAATGCACGCGCGTACTCCCGCATCTGAGCGAGTTTCTGGCCCTTCTCCATCTGCTCGTCGAAGGCCTTTTTGTCCTCCAGTTCTTTCCGCTTCCGCTCTTTGACCGCCGCCTTGATCAAGATGGTCGGTTTCAGCGACAACGGATCGATCTTCGCGGCTTGTTTGTAGACGTCCACCGCGTCTTCGAATTCTCCCGCCGCCACCATGCTCTGTCCCGCTGCGATGGCCTCGTCGAAGGCCTTCTTCCGTTCTTCACGCTCTTGCTCGGCGGCCAATTCCGCCTGGCGCGCGAAATTCAGATAGGCCTGCATCTCGGGGGTCAATTCCGCGCTCGACTCCTTGGCTTCTTTGATCTCGGTCTCCAGCTTGTAGGTGACGAAGCCTTTCGCCTCATCGTAGTAATCGTCTGAAGCGATGTACACCTTCCAATCCCGGGTGCCCTGCTGCTCGGCGATGAACCGCATCTCGCGTTTGCGCGGTGTGTAGGGCGTGGTCTTCTCCTTGTGCCGCCCTCGGAATGTTACTTCGTACAGCAATTTGGTGATCACCAGGTCCCCTACGATGGTCGGCTCGGCCGGGGCCAGCAGCGTTACCGTTACAGGGTCCCGCTCTTCCCCCTTGAAGTACATGAAGAAGTCGTTGGCGTAAACGGAAACCCTCCGATCGATCCCGGGCTCGCCGGACTTTACCTCCGGGTTGATGTTGTCCTGGATCGTCGCATCCGGGCTATTGAATATCCGATCCCCGCCTTGGGTGATGTTTTCCACGATGTCCTCCAGATCGGCCGCATCGCTCTCACTCTCCACACTGTAGCTGGTGATGGTGGATAGGATGCCCGTGAAATCCTGGACCAGGCGGAGTTGCGCGAGCTTGTTGATCTGCGCCTTGTCCCGTATGGACAGGCTGTCAGGGCCGGCTACGGCGAAGGTGGCCCAGAGCAGGCCCAACAACAGTGGTACATAGGACGTGATCCGATCCATCATCTCACGGGAGTATTCAAAGGCCTAAAACATCCTTCCAGACGTACATGGTTTTCTCCACATCGCTCATCGGCTTCAGCTGCACGATGTTCCAGCCGGAGGTGATCCAGCCCTCTCTGGCCGGCGGGGGGCGGTATTCCACCTCCACGAACCAGCCCGGGACCTGGAGCAGATGCATGCGCACGTCCTCCACCTGGTCGATCGTCCACACCCCGGTCTGCAACCGTTCTTGCAGCGCGAAGAGGTTATGGATGCCCGGAGGACCAACGTAGGGCGCCACGCCCAATTCCGCTAGCACCTCCACCTTCAACAGGTCCGTGAAGCCGGTCTCGTGGTTGCGGGAATGGATGAACGGGTTCCGTGATCCATCCTCCTGCGTCATGTCCGACGAGAGGATGGACCACTTGCGCGCCAACCCCTTCTTCTCCCGTACCAGCCAGAAATTCACCGGGTAGGGCTGCACCGTATCGCTGATCATGCAAGTGACATGCGCGAACCACGGCCGATTGTCGAGCACCAGCTCATAGGGCGGTTCAGCACCCATGACGGAGGAAATGAATATTCCCGCTGTGGTGGTATCCATGTCCTTGCCCATGAGCGTACGCAGCAATAAGGCCCGATCCGGCGGAGGGGGTACGTTCAACGTATCCTCCGTTACCGTGTGCGTTCCGTTGAAGCGATCCTGGAACTCGTCGAACTGCTTCACGCACAACTCGAATTGCAGATCAGGGCCCTGGGCCATGGACCGCCCGCTGAAGGCCATGAACCCCCAACATGCCAACATGTGCCAACGCATGTCCTAGCCGGGATGTGTTGAACTCACGCCGATGTCCCCCAGAAGAACGTCCCACATCTTCTTGAAGCCCGAATCGGTCAGTTTCTCGTATTGGCGCAAGGTGACCGTGACGTTCTTGTTGGTGATGTCACCATATGTGAGCACGCCATCCACCTTGCCTGTGAAGGTCTGCTGCACAGAGATGATAGCACGGTAGCTTCCATCAGGCTGCAGCTCGAATTCACTCGCGTATTTCAGCTCGGACCATTTGACGTCCACGTCATCATACTTGTGGAATTTCAACTCGGTCTGCAGGTAGTGGATCACCTTGCGCGAGGTATTCGTGGATACTCCCGTCTTCAACAGTTTGCTTACCTGAACGGTATTCATCTGTGGATCCTCGAAGAGATCGAGCCCCTGCCGTGCTGCCTTGTCGCGCAATGTGGTTGAAAGCTGCTTGTCGGCGATCTGCCGGATGTACCCGCCCAACTGCTGCACCTTCTGCATGGCGATCAGGCTGAAGGTATCGAAATCAAGGGCCTCCAACAGCCCACGGTCAGCGTCGTTCTTGTGGAATTGAGGGGAGACCGTGCCCGTATTATCAGCTGGTTTGGTCTTGGTGGCAGCGTGGGCCAATGCCGCTTTCTTCTTGGCCGCGTCGAACTTCACCTTCGCCTTGTCCGGGGCGTAGCCCACCTTGGCCGGTGGCGTCGTGGTAGGGCACTGGGACATGTCGTTGATCGCGCGCACCACACTGGCGTCGCCCAGCAGACCCGCAGCGAATTCCCGCTCGAAGAAAACCCCATCCTTTTCCGTGATCTGACCTACCCAGGTCCCATCCGGTTCATTGCGCTCGCCGGAGACCGTCTGTATCTTGATGTAGTCGGCCATGAAGCCCACGATATTGCCCTTCACCACACTCTTGTCCTTGCGCACGAGCGAGGCGCAGTTCTTCTTCGGGTCGCTGCCCAGCTTGTTCGCCGCATCACACGGATCGGGGTACACCACCAGCCGATCATCGATGAGCACCAGCACGTCCGAACAGGCCACCTTGCTCTCTACGCCTGAACTGGGATCGAGCGTGTAGCGGATCTGGCCGCCCGCGCTGCCCAGTACCTGTCCATCGATCGATTTTCCATCCCGCTTGATGATGGTGTGCTGCGCTGTTGATACCAGTGCCATGCCTGCCAAAGCGATGAGCGCCGCTGCTCCGCGACGCATAAAACGATATGCCATTTGTACTGAGAGGTTGTTCGTTCGTGCCGGCCCTGCCGACGGTGGGGAAAAAGTACGAGAATCCGCCATTCCACGTGTCCGGGTATTTCGGGGGATGGTGCCATACCGAGCGCCTCCCTTATTTTCACCGCCATGCGCCGGACGAATCTCCCGCCGTTGGCAAACGCCGGACCGATCCCGCGGGCCGTCTGCTCGTTGGCCCTCGGGCTCCTGTTGTCCGTCCACCTCAGCGGGCAACCCGGAGCGGGCGGTTGGCGCGGCCAGTTGCTCGCCAAAGCCCAACCGGTATGGTCCAGCCAGACCAACGCAGAGGAGACCAGCACCCTGGTGAAGAATGCCATCAGCACCATCGATGGATTGGTGCGGACAGGCAATGGCCCGGAGAATGACCTGGCTGACAGCCTCGCCATGGAGCTGTACGCCTTCGACGCCAGCGCCAAGTTGAATGAAGGCCTTCCCGCGCAAGCCGTGATCGCCTTGCGTGAGGCCATCGCCCGGGCCCGCAAAGTGCCCGCATTGGCCGATCGCAAACGCTACCTGATCGACGCGCTCGTACAGGCCCAGAAGACCGCCGGTGATAAAGAGGCCGCTAAACGTACCTACATCGAGGCCGTGATCGAAGCCGAGGCCCAAAAAGATACCGCAGCCCTGCGCGCAACACTCCTCCAACAGAGTTTCCTGTCCTACGAGCTCGGCGACCAGAAAGGCGCCATCCAGATCCGGGAACGCATCCTGGCGATCGATGAACGCGGCAACGACCCTCAGGACCTGATCAATTCGGAAGTGGGTCTCGGCCGCCTCTACCAGCAGATCGGCAGTGAAAAGGCCTTCGGCCATGCCCGCCGTGCCTACGAACTGGCGTTGAAGGCCGGCCTGGATCGCAGCATGCTCGATGCCTGCGACCTGCTCGTCCGTTCCTATCTGTCCACCGATGATCAGGAACAGTGCAAAGAGATCCTCGATCAGGCCTTGGCCAAAGCCCGCGAGCGTAACCCGGCGGACCTTGCCCGCTTCCACGACCGGTATGGGCGCTTCTACCTGCGCGACGACAAACCCGCCGAGGCGCTCAACCAATTCGAGGCCGGCCTCAAGGTGCTGGACTATGAACTACCCAAGGAAGGTGAGAATGCGACCACGACCAAAAACTCCCGTTCACTCGTGGAGTTGCTGTTGGACGTGGGCCAATACCACCGGGACCAAGGCGATGTGGAATTGGCCCTGCGCTACCTGGCGGAATGTGAGCTGATGGTGCAAGCGAGCCCCGGTGCTGAGGTTTCCCCGTGGGCGGATCTGGGCGAGATCCATCTCTTGAAGGGGCAAACAGCCAAGGCGGAAGCCTTCGGCGTTCGGGCCCTGGACTTTGCCGAAGAGAAAAAAGACCGGGAACTGGAGCGCAAGGCCACGAGCCTCCTTCACCGCGTGTACAAACAACAGGACAATATGCGCGATGCCCTCGACATGCACGAGCGCTTGATGGCCGCGACCGTTTCGCCGGATGGGCAGGACTACAGGCTTGGCCTGCAACGCTCCCAAATGGATTTCGAGCACGAGAGCGAAGTGACCCGGATCAAGGTGGACGAGGCGATCAAACAAGAGCAGCTCGAAGCGGCAAAAGAGCGCCAGACCCAGCGCATGTGGTACCTCTTCTTCGGGGGCATTCTTCTGTTCGTGGCCGGCGGTGTGGTGGCGTACATCGATCGCAAGAGCCGCATGGCCCGCTTCGATCGTGAGGCCGCGCAACTGGAGACCCAAGCCCTGCGCTCGCAGATGAACCCCCACTTCATCTTCAACGCCCTGAACTCGATCAATGCCTTCGTGCAGAAGAACGAACCCGATAAGGCCGCGTCCTTCCTCTCCCGCTTCGCCCGCCTGATGCGCCTTGTGCTGGAGAATAGCCGCCAGAGCGAAGTGCCGCTGAAGGATGACCTGGAAGCGCTGGACGCCTACCTCCACCTGGAGCGCGCCCGCAGCGGTGAGAAGTTCGACTACCGCATCGAAGTGGCCGCGGACATCGATCCCGAAGATGTGATGGTGCCGCCGCTTGTGGCACAGCCCTTCGTGGAGAACGCCATCTGGCACGGCATGAGCGGCAAGGATGAAAAGGGCCTCATCACGCTCAGTGTCTCACGCAAAGGTGACCAGTTGCTCTTCGCCATCGAAGATGATGGGGTAGGCCGATCGTCTCCGAAACGCATGGCCAGCATGGGCGCCGCCGACCCCACAGGCACCGGAAAAAAAACTTCCCTCGGTACGGCCATCACCAAGGCCCGCCTGGACCTGGTGCGCCAGCAGAAAGGCAAGGACGCCGGATTCATCTATGTGGATCTGCCACAAGGCACCCGCGTGGAACTCACGCTACCGTTCAGTTCGGCGGCGTAGGGTCTGTTGTTGGAGTGCGTATTCTGCTTGCCGAGTTGGCGGGCGACCCGTGCAGCCCTGATCTCATTCCACGATCACTTTGCTCCCCGCCAACCAGCGCTTCTCATCCGCCAAATGCACGAAGTATGTTCCGCTCGCCAGTGATCGCACATCAACAGTAGCGGTGTGCCGATCCAAGTTATCTATACTCCCTCAGGGTCTCCGCTCGGTGCTGTGCGTTCATGATAGTCGGGACCCTGAGGTTTCAGTGCTCCACCATGAATTTCGCACCCGCCAACCACAACCGCTCATCAGCAAGGTGGACGTGGTAAATACCTTCGGAA